>JAMONT010000102.1 GCA_027066455.1 Candidatus Altimarinota bacterium | reverse complement strand
GATATTTTGAATTATTTATTTTAAATTCAATATTTTGTTTATTTTTTCAAATTCTAGCAGAAGAAGTTATTATTGTTTCTTCTCAAGTAAACAATTTTTTAGTTCAAACTCAATTTAATTTATAATCTATTGGTCAATTATTTAGGTTTAATATTTGTAAATATGATTTTGTGTGATTACCTAAAAAATCACTTATTTCTATATCTTTTTTTAATATTAATTTATATTTTCAATCTCATTGTAATTTTTTTATTTTAGTAATTCATAGACTACTTCATTCAACAATTCATCAAGTTCAAGTTCAGTTTATTCATTTTATTTTTATTCAAGTATTTGGTTTTCAAATTAGTCACCAAGTTACTAATCAAGCTTGAGCTCAAGCTGAGGTAATTATTTCTAGTTTAAATAAACTTGTATTTGTTATATTTGGAAAATCTTTAAAATCTTTTCAGCTTCAATCTTTTTTATAAAAAAGTGGATAAATTACTGATTCTCAGGATTCTATTGTTCAAGAAGCTGTATTGCTTGAAGATTGTATTTTGTAATTTATTAAAACATCTTTATTATTTTTTGGGTCTAATATATTAGAAGCTAAGACATTTACTTCTTTTTTACCATCATTTTTTATTTCATAATCATATCAAAATCATTTTAATTTTAATCTTAAAAGTGCAAGTTCTAGTCAGCTTTCTGCTCAGTAAAAAGCTTTTAAACTATTTTTCATTGAATAAGTATCTTTTGTATTTGATAAAATTACTTGTAATATTCATACTGATAAAACTAATAAAAATCACACCAATAAAAGTGATAATAATACCAAACTAGCTTTTTTATTATTTTTTATTTTCATATAATTATTTATTTTAAATTAAAATATTCATCTTCTATTAATAATCCATATTTTTTCAAAATTTTAACATCTCACTTTGGAAGACGAATAGCTTCTCCAGCAACTATAAAATTTTTAGCCTCTACTAATTCATTAATATATTTTCTATTATAATTTTGTAAGTTTCTATAATTATCTATAAATTTTGTAACAAAATATAAATAAACTCTTGAGTGTGTATATTTTTCTCTTAATTCTAAATATTCATCTAAACTTTGAGTTGCTCAAAATTGATTTAATTCTTTCAAAGATTCTCTAATATTCAATTTTAATCTAGCAAGCATTTCAGCTTGAGACCTTTCAGCTCAACTTAAACTTGCTTTTTGTTCTTCCAAAACTGCAATATGATTTTTTATATACTTTCATCTATATTTTAATTGTGCTACATAAGAATCAAAAACCTCTTCTCTATATACACTTTTTGCAAGTAAATCCATAACATCAACTTGAAGCAAACTAATATATTCATTTAAAAGTTCTATATTTGTTTTTATAATTTGGTCTCTAGCAATTTCTTTATGATTAATAATGTATTCAATATCCATCAAATTTTTATAAACTATATCAGTATTTTTATTTGCATTATTAAAATTCATTCACAAATTTACTGATAAAGCTACTCAAACATCTGCAAAATAAGGATTTCAAATTTGGTTATAAATTTTTTCCTGCTTGACTACTGTGTTTTTCTTTGTATTATCTATTTTATCACCACTAAAAAAAAACCTGTTTATTGCTATTGCAATAATTGTAATTATGACTAAAATACTCAGAAATCTCATAAAATTTTTTAATTGAGAAATAAATTTACTTATATTATAACAAAAAAATACAAAAATGAAAACACTTTTTTTAAGAAAATATTTTGTACTTATTTTTATATCCTTTATAATAGCTATTTTATGAGCAAATCAAGTGTTTGCAATAAAAATTATTAGTAGAGAAGAATGGGGAGCAGATGAAAGTATTAGGTATTTAGATCATAAATCTTGGCAAAATATTTTGGAAAGAAGAAAAAAACAAGCAGAAAAAAATAAAAATAAAATTTATACAGAAGCACAAATTTTGTCTTGGAAAAAGAAACAAGAAAAATTGAAAAAAATGTATAATTATATAAATAAATATTTTTCATCTGAAAATAAATTGGTAGAATATAGAAAAGTTGAAAATTGACATAAATTAGCTTGGCCTATTTCAAAAACAAATTTTATAAAATCAATTGTTATTCATCATACTGTTAGTGAATATAAAAATGAAAATTCTTTTGCTTGAATAAAAAGTATTTATAGATTTCATACTTTATCAAGATGATGGTGAGATATTGGTTATAATTATTTGATTTGATATAATTGAGAAATTTTTGAATGAAGAAAAGGTGGAGATTATACTGTTGCTGCTCATGCTAAATGGAATAATAGATCAACTATTTGAATTGCAATTATTTGAAATTATAGTAAAAAATGATTGAATTCTAAACAAAAAAAATCACTTGAACAACTTATTTTTTTCTTAGCAAAAAAATATTGAATAGATTTTAATAAAAAAGAATTTGTTCATAATACTTGCTCTTGAAAAAAATGTAAAAATAATATTTCTTCTGAAAAAAAATATCCTTTAATTTGACATAGAAATGCTTGACATACAACTTGTCCTTGAGATGAACTATATTTTGAAATAAATGATATTTTAAGAAAAATGAAAATTGTAACAAAAGGATTTAAAAGAGTTTATAATAAATGAATAAAAAATCCTGTAAATGTTGCAAAAACAACACTTGATAAAAATTTGAAAGCAAAATTTAAAAAAGTAATGCAAAAAAGCTCTGAGCATAGATTACTTAGTTTTTGAGTAATTTTAGAAGAAATGATTGACAAAGAATATGATTTGGAAAAAAATTTGAATTATGAAGCTTTGAAAGAAATTTTTATGGAAATAACCTCACCCCCAGCCCCTCTCCTGCAGGAGAGGGGAGTAGATATAGAAAAATCTTTTGAAAAAAATAATGATATAAGAGTAAAACTTAGTTATCCAAATAAAAAAACAGCACTTGTTGCTAAACAGGCAAAAATTTATGATATAAAAGTAGAAAATTCTAAATTATTTGTTGATAATAAAGAAGTAAAAATATTTGAAATAAAATCTCCAGAAAGTAAAATAACTCCATATTTAGAAATTATTTCTTGGGATAGAAAACCAACTTGGGATAAATCAGGAATTTATAATGATAATAAATTTAGATGAAGTTTGATTTTTTATGTAAAAGATTGAAATTTGGAAGTTATAAATAAATTAAGTTTACATAATTATTTAAAATGACTTGGAGAAATTTCTAATGGAGCAGAAAAAGAAAAAATAAAAACTATTATTTTGGCAGCTAGAACTTATGCTAGATGGTATATGACTGAAGCTAAAAAATTCTCAGGAAAAAATTTGTATCAAGCAAGTGATGACCCAAATGTTTTTCAAAAATATTTAGGTTATTCTTATGAATTAAGAAGTCCAAAAGTTAACAAAGTTGTTGAAGAAACTATTGATAATATTATTACTTATAACTGAAAAATTATCAAACCTTGGTATTTTAACAGAAGTAATTGAAAAACAAAAAGTTTTACTGATTATTGTAAATGAGCAAAATTAGTTCCAGATTGTTCTAATCCAGAAAATTTTCCTTTTCTTAATTGAGTTTTGGATCCTTGAAGTATTTGAAATAAAAAATATAATTGACATTGAGTTTGAATAAGTTGAGATGGAGCTACTTATTTAGCTAAAAGATGATGGTCAGCTGAAATGATAATAAAATATTTTTTGAAGTGAACTAAAATTGAAAGAAAATAAAAAATAAAAAAAAATTTAATTTTGATAAAATAAAAATTATGTTTGTATGTAAAGATTGTTGAAATGAATCTATAAAATGGCAATGACAATGTTCTTTTTGTAAATGATGGAATACTTTAAAAGAATTTAAAGAAAAAAAAGAGGAAAAATGAAAAGTTAAATGAGAAGTTA
This sequence comes from Candidatus Altimarinota bacterium, assembly GCA_027066455.1. Lineage (GTDB taxonomy): Bacteria > Patescibacteriota > Gracilibacteria > BD1-5 > UBA6164 > JAMONT01. Next base: position 896 of record JAMONT010000102.1, on the reverse strand, counting down.
AAAAATTAAAAAAAATAGAAAATGTAAAAATTTCTGAAAATAGAATAGTTTCAAAATCTAAAGAATTAAATAATGTTTTAGGTTCTTGAATTGTTAGAGCAAGTACAATTTTACTTTCTTGAGAACCTTGAATTGGTAAATCAACTTTGGCTTTACAATTGTGAAGTTGGATAGATTTGGATATAATTTATATTTCTGGAGAAGAAACTGAATATCAACTTATTTCAAGAGCAAATAGATTGAAAATAACAGGAAAAAATTTGAAATTATTGTCAGAATCAAAGCTTGAAAATATTTTAGAAACTCTAAAAAATAACAAATCTGATTTAGTAATTATTGATTCTATTTCAGTAATTCATTCAGAAAATATTTCTGGAGTTTCAGGAAGTATTACACAAGTAAAATATATTTCAGAAAAATTAATCGAATTTGCAAAGCAAAATGATACAGCAATTATAATAATAGGTCATATTACAAAAGATGGAAATGTGGCTTGACCAAAGACTCTTGAGCATATGGTTGATAGTGTTTTATATTTTGAAGGTGATAAATTCGAAAATTTGAGAATTTTGAGAGCTTTAAAAAATAGGTTTGGTTCAACTTCTGAGGTAGGACTTTTTAAAATGCAAGAGCAAGGTTTGGTTGATTTGAAAAATCCTTGACTTGAATTTATCAGTTCTTCAGAAGCTATGATTGGCTCAAGTTTGAGTATTACAGTTGAAGGTTCAAGGACTTTGGTTATAGAAACTGAAAGTCTTACAACTTATACGAAATTTGGTTATCCAAAAAGAAGTTCTTCTTGAATTAATTCTTCAAAATTGGATTTAATAATTGCTGTACTTTTGAAATACACAAATATACATCTTGATTCTTATGATGTTTATGTGAATATTGCA
>JAMONT010000101.1 GCA_027066455.1 Candidatus Altimarinota bacterium | reverse complement strand
TAATTTGAACAATTTCTTTTATAAGACTAGAAACTTCTATTTCTCCAGATTTTTTATGTAAATTTTTATAAATTTCTAAAAAATTTTTCAAAGATTCTTTTGCTCCTGCTCTAAGTTCTTCAACTTCTCAAATATTTTCTATAATTTCATAATAACTAAGTCAAAAATTTTCTCTATAATTATCTAAAACTTCTATAGATTTTGCTCAAATTTTTCTTGTTGGAACATTTATAATTCTTTTCAAACTAACTATATCAAGAGAATTATGCAAAACTCTCAAGTAAGCAAGTAAGTCTTTTATTTCTTTTCTATCATAAAATTTTTGTCCTCAAATAACTCTATAAGCAATATTTTTTCTCATTAAATATTCTTCAAAAAGTCTAGATTGTGCATTTGTTCTATATAAAATTAAATTATCTAAATAAGCAGAACCTTTTTCAGAAATAATATCTACAATAGTTTTTGCCTCAATTCTATCATCAGGGGCTTCAATATAAGTTATAATATTTCCATCTTGTTTATCACTCCAAAGCTCTTTTTTTATTCAAGAAGTATTTTTTGCAATTACAGCATTTGCTCAAGCTAAAATATTTTTTGTTGATCTATAATTTTGTTCAAGTTTGATAACTTCAGCTTCTCTATAATCTTTTTTAAAATTCAAAATATTTTGCATATTGGCTCCGCGCCAAGAGTAAATTGACTGAGAATCGTCACCAACTACAGCCAAATTTCTATATTTTTCTGATAAAAGTTTTACAATATGATATTGTGGAGCATTTGTATCTTGATATTCATCAATCATTAAATATTTATATTTTTCCTGATAATATTCCAAAACTTGATTAATATTCAAAAGTGCCAAAGTTTTTATCAAAATATCATCGAAATCCATTGCATTATTTTGAGAAAGTTTTTTTTCATAAATTGTATAAACTTTGAAAACAATTTCTTTCAAAGATGAATCTACTTCCCTTTCATAAGCTTTTGCTGTAATAAGTGCATTTTTTGCATTTGAAATATAAAAAGCAATTTGACGAGCAGGAAATTCTTTTTCATCTAAATTTAATTCACTTTTTATAATAGATTTTAAAACTGAAATTTTATCAGCTTCATCATAAATAACAAAATCTTTTTTAAGTCTTAATTTTTCAGAAATTTCTAAATAAAGTTTATTTTTTGGGTTCAAAGCTTGTTTCAAAAAGAAAATTCAAATAGAGTGAAAAGTTCAAATTAAAGGAAAATCTGAATTTGTAAAAAGGCTTCTAGGAGGTTCTACTCACAAAGTATTTGCAACTTTTTCTCTCATTTGCTTTGCAGCTTTATTTGTAAAAGTTACCATTAAAATAGATTTTGGGTCTATATTTTTATTATTAATCATATTTTCAACTCTCTTTGTCAAAGTTGCAGTTTTTCAACTTCAAGCTCAAGCAATAATCAAAAGAGGTCAATCTATTTTATCAATTGCTTGTTGTTGTTTAGGATTTGCTTTCATTAATTTTTTTAGTTAAAATAAATTTTTTATTGTTTCAGAAAATCATAAAGTCATATTTTCTCTTTTTATTTCTAAAACTAAATTGTTCAAAATTTCATCTTTTTCTCATCTTGAATTTTTTCTCATTTTATCATAAATTTCAAATTCTGTTAATTCAATTCAAAAAATCCCCAAAATATAAATTTCTATATATCTTCTCAAATACATAGGACATAAATAATTATTATACATATATTTTGAACCATCACAACTACAAAAAACTTTTGCAGTTCTTCATTTTAAAAGTTTTTTTGGAATAGGACTTCCCTTTTGAAATTTATAAGCAAATCAAGCTTCAAAATTTGTATCAATAAAATTTTTCATAATAGCAGGCATATTTCACCACCAAATTGGAAAAATAAAAATTAATTCACTTGCATCTTTTATTTTTTTTTGAAATTTTTCTCTATTAGGATCATCATTCAAAATTTTCATATCTTGAAATTCCAGATTTGGTTGAAAATTTTCTTTATCATATAAATCAAGAATTTCTATTTTATTTCAAAAATTTTTTTCCTGTTTTTCATATTCTAAAGCTAATTCCCACAAAAATCCTTTTTTTGAAGGTTGAGCAATAATTATAAGTTTTTTTAGATTTTTAATTTTTTTTGACATTTTTTTTCTTTAAATTAATATTATCTTATAAATATATTATATTAACATATTTTTTTTTGCAATTTTTTTTTGCAAATATTTTAAAAAACATATAATAGGCTATAATAATATTTAAAACTAAAAAAAAATATGTCAAAAAAAAATATATGAATAATTCTAATAATTACTGTTTTACTTTCTTCTTGTAATTTAAAATTAGGTTGAGAAACAAATATTTCTACTGAAGATTGAGAATTAAATATTAAAACAAATAGTAATAATGAATTTTCTGTTTGAACTAAGACAATAAAAGATTCTGCTGAAAAAATAAAAAATGAAGCAAAAGATTATATTAAAAATAAATCAAAATTTTTAAGTGATTTTTCTACTTTTGAAAAAATTTATGAAAAAGCTTCTAAAAATATTTCAGAAAGTTGATTAAAAGCTATGGAAACTTCTATAAATTATTTAGAAAAAAATTATAAAACACAAATAGAAAAAAATCCTGAATTAAAAGAATCTATAGTAAAAATAAATAATTTGGTAGAAAAAACTAAATCTGAATTTAAAAATTGAAAAATAACTAAAGAAATAAAAAATAATTTTGAAAAAATTAAAGGTGATATTGAAAAAATTAAAGGAATTTTGGGAAAGTAAATTTAAAAAAAAATAACTAACTATTTTTAGTTAGTTATTTTTTTCTTTGAAAAACTATGCAAAAGAGTTTTTTTAGGTTTAAATAAAATTTTTTCACAAAAAAAATAGCAAAATAATTTTGCTATTTTCTATTCTACAACAAATATTTCTCAAGCAGTTCTACCAAAATTTTCTACATTGTAAAATTCTGAAACTTTTGTTGGTTTTATGTTATAATTTCAAGAATGAGTTAATCTAATTAAATATGTAAAATTATGAATTCAAGGTCTTAAAAATTCTTTATATCAAAAAAATCTATCTAATCTAAACTCTTTTTTATCAAAAATTAATTCTCCAATTTTTATTTCTGTAGCTACTCCTTTCTCCCTTGGGGGGAAAGGTTGAGATAGGGGGCTTTTTTTAGGTAAATTATCCTTTCAAAGACTTATACTTTTTTTCTCATTTGTTTCTAAATTCGGATTTATTAAAACAGCTCCTGAGGGAATAAATCATTCAAATAAAATTTTATCTCTTGTTTCTGAGTTTATTATTTTATTATAAACTATTAATAATTCTCCTATTTTTCCTTTTTCTACAGAATTTAAATAATTAATTATATCTTTTGGATATTTCAAATCTTCATAACTTATTTGTTTATCTTTATATTTTTTTTGTTCAGTTTTTTGTAATTTTTCTATTTTTTCATAATCTTCATATTTATAAAAAATTCTTTCTACAAAAAATCCTTCATCTCTTGATTTTAAGTCTTTTGTATCCAAATAATATCATAAATTTAAATCATAATAAATATTTCCTGAACCAGTTTTATTTATAAAAAATTCATTTTCTCAATTTAATAATTTAATTCCTTCATATTTTTTTCTTGTAGCTTCTCCTTCTCCCTGCAAGGGAGAGGGTTGGGGTGAGGGATATTCAGGAGAAAAAGTTTTTATATTTACAACTTCAAGTTTATTTTTTTCATCAAATTTTTTTTCATCTATAATTTTTGAATTTAAAAGAATTTTTACATAATCATCTACTTCTTCTAATTCTTTAGAATTTATTAAATATTCACTTATAGCTTCAATTATTTTTATAGTTTGCTCTGTTGACCCAAAACTTCAATCTTCTCTTTTTTGTTTAATAAGCCAAGCATTAGTCAAATCTATTATTTTTTCTATATTTTTAAATTCATCTAATCAAATCATAGAAACTCATTTCAAAAATTTTGCAGTATCCAAAGTTCTATTATTCCCTTCAATAAAAGCTCATCTTGCTGACAAAGATAATTTTTTATCAATAACTTCATTAATTAATTCCACAGCTTTGTTTTTCAATTTTTCTTTTTCACTTATTTTTATATCTTCTTTTTTCTTAGATTTAATGGAAGGAATTAGTTGAGAAGAAGTTAAATTTTTATTTTTAATTAATTTTCCTAAAAATATTGCTTTATCTAATTTATTATAAAATATTTTTTCATCTGGTTTTATTTCTATTTTATTTTTTGAAGCTATTCTTTCTCCTTTTGGGGGAAAGTTAGATAGGGGGATTTTTGAAGGTTCCTTCAAAATTTTATACATTTTATAAACTTCATAATCATCATTATCATAAGTCAAAATTGCTGAAAGTGCTTTTAATCTACTTGAAATAGAATATTCACAATCTTTTTTGTAATTATAATAATTTTCACAAGACTCATTATAATTTTTATAAAATCTATTTTTCAAATATTTACTTAAATTTTGTAACATTGCTTCATCAACTTCAAATCAAATATCTCTGATTTTACTCAAAGATTCTAACATATAAGAACTCAAATAAAAGTCAGAATAATTTTTTCAATTTACATCATAAAAATATACAAAACCTCAATCTCTTTTTTGAAATTTTCTAATATTTACTAAATAATTTTCTATAATATTTTGTAAAGAAATTTCAACATATCAGTTTTTTTCTCATTGCCATCTTTTAACCATTTTAGTTTTAAAATCAAAATCAATTTGAGCAGAATTATATAATTTTTTTATAAAAATATTTGGCATAATAGCAGAAGTTTGCTGTTCACTACAACCATAAGGAAAATTATTTAAATAATCAATTCAAGTTGTTAATTGTCAAAAAATAGTTTTTGAATAATTTATTTGCAAAGTTCAATTTTTATTTTTCAAATTAGATAAATTTATAATTTCTTTAAAAGATTTTTCTTTTGTTTTCCCTGTTGTTGAAATATTTTCCTTTGTACTTGTTTCTTTTATTCTAATAAATTTTTCTATTTCATCTACAAATTTTTCCTCTTTTTTTGTAGCCCCTTTCTCCCTATCAGGGAGAGAGGATTCAGGTGAGAGGGTTTTTGAAGAATTCTCTACTTTTATATTAATCCTTGAACTAAAGAAATTTTTATTTCCTGAAATTCAAATATCATTTATTTTTATTTTGAAATTTATAGTTTTACTAGAATTTTTTTCTATTTCTATTATTTTTTCAGCTTCTCAAACTTTTATATTAAAATTTATTCAATTTAAGCTAACTTTGAATTTTCTTTTTTTTCCTGTTCTATTAAATATTACAGGAGACAAAATTACTTCATCATTTGAACCAAAAAAGTTTGGTAAATTATCATTAATTTGCAGCTTTTTTGTTGTCAAAATAGTTTCATAAGCTACTCAGACTTTTGTATCAGAAGTATTTCAAACGACTTCAATAACCCAAGTTGTCAAATTATCTGGTAATTTTTCAGATTCCATAAAAGCAACTCATTTTTCATCTGTTTTTAAATTTGCTAACCAAAAAGCTGTATCTTTGAAAGTTCATCTTTTTTTAGTTGTATTTCATCACATTACTTCTTCTCAACCTCATCATTTTTCTCAATCTTTAGCATCAATAACTTCCAATTTTTCAACTAAATTTGTTAAAGATAAAAATGTTTTAACTCATAAATATCTTTTCAAATCATAGAAAAAAACATAAGGATTTTTCTTTGGATTTCCCTTTAAAGCAAGTAAACTCTGATCTACTATTCAAACACTCAAATCTGTATTTGCTACTCATAAACCAGAATTATCTTTTACTTCTATTTTCATTTTTACTTTTTCTCAAGGCAAATAACTATTTTTATTTGCAGTTATTTTTATATTTAATTTTTTGAATTTTGTATCTACTTTTGTTGAAGCTAAAGCTCTTTTATAGATTGGTAAAAGTTTATCTTTTTCTTTTCAAATAAGAAAAACTTTTGTATAAAAATTAGGATAATATTCACTTTTTACTTTTATTTTTATTGTATCTGAATAAGTTTTTAAATCGTGAATAAAATAATCTAAAATTCCATCATCTTTTTCTATAAAAATAATTGCTTTTCCTTTATTTATAGGACTTTTAAGAATAAAATTTGCTTCATCTCAAATATTAACTTTTATTTTTTCAGCCTCTAATTTTGTTATAGAATTATTAGAATTTCTCCAAGAAATATAATTTTCAGATTCTACAAAAATATTTTTTGAACTAATAAATTCTTTTTTATTTTTTCAAATATAACTAACTTTTACTAAATATTCTCAATTAGATTTTGGAGAAAATTCAAATTTTGCTATTCATTTTTTATTTGAAATAATATTTTGTTTTTGTTCTAATTTTTTTTCTTGTTCATATTCATAATAAAAATTTCCATCAATTCCCTTTTTCTTCACATTTTTCCAAGTTGTTTTTATAAGTTCTACTTTTACATTTTTATTTTTTAGAATTTTTGCTTTATGATTTAAAACAATTATTCCTCAGTTTATTTTTTCTCATTTCTTAAAATAATAATTAGTTATCAAACCAACATAAGCATCAGTAATATGTAAAATTTTTGAAAAACTTTTTCTAACAACTCTAGAAGTATCTGGATCTTTCATTAAAACTGAAAAGGTATAAATTTTTTCTCCATTTTCATCTTTTTTAGGAAAAATATATTCTAATTTTTTTTCTCATTTTTCACTTATTTTAAATTTTTTTGAATCAATTAAATTATCATTATAATTACAACTTCCCCAATATAAACAATTAAAATATTCATATCATTCACCAAATTTATAATCTGAAAAATCTTTAGAATCAAAGAAATAATTTTGAGCTAAAACTGAATATTCTCCTGAAGTATTTTTTAATTTTCAACCAAAATAATATTCTCAAGAAACTATAAAATCAAATTTTTCTCATAAAATAAAATTATTTTTACCTTTTACTCCCTCTCCTCCCAAAGGAGAGGGTTGGGGTGAGGGCATTGGTGGTTCTTTAATTACCACTTTAAAAACCGGTTTTCTATATTCTTCTATAAAAAAATGTGCGTTATTTTTTATTGTTTTTTTGCTTGTTATAAAATTAAAACTAAATTTTCCTGTAGGAACTCATTTTGGAATAATAAATTTTCAAGAAAAATTAGAATTTTTAAAATCTTTTAATTCCAAAGTTTTTATAATTTTTCACTTAGGATCCAAAATTTCTAAATTTGCTTCTGAAATATCAGTTTTTGAATATCATTTGAATCAAAATTTTCTCAAAATTCATTTAAAATAAACTGTATCTCAAGGTTTATAAATAGGTCTTTCAGTATATAAATATAAAAAATTCTTTTGACTTGAGCTAACTCAAGAAATATATTTAAAATCATAGTTTGAAGTAGAATTTAATCTATAATCAAGTATTCAAAAATATCCTAATTTTTTATTTTCAGCCACAATAACCAAATTTTTTGTATCAAGTTTTTCAAATTCATAAACTCAATTTTTTTTATTCTCTTCTTTTTTTGCAGCCCCTTTCTCCCCATCGGGGAGAGAGGATTCAGGAGAGAGGGTTTCTTTAAAAGAGATAGTTTCTACAGGAGAAAAAGCTTTCACTTCCAAAAATTTTCAATTTTCAGTATAAATAATTCTATAAAATTTTAAATTCAAATTATCTACTTTTTTTCATTCAAAATCTGTAATAAATAGAATTTTTTTATTTGTAGCACTTTCTAAAACTAAACTAAGATTTGATTTTATATAAGTTGTAAATTCTTTTTTCTTCCCAAGTTTAGCTCAAATTTGAACAATATTTGTAGTTAAACTTTTTCCTAAAACATCTTTTTCTAAATCAAAAGTATTTTTTGTAAAATTCCAATATTTATTTTTTAATTTTAACTCAAAAGAAGATTTTGTTTTATAATTTTTTGCTTCTTTCCAATAATTATTTTTCAAAAAATCTAAAACTGATAGTTCCCTAACCTCCAAATTTATTTTATCTAAATTTGTCACTTGCAAACCAAAAAATATTTTTGCCTTTTTAGGAATAGTATTTACACTATTATTTGTCAAAAAATAAAATTCTTTATCTATATCTTGAATTTTTCCTGTTTTAAAACTAATTTTTTTATTTCAATCAAAATTATTTCAATAAATATCTTTCAAATTTTTACTTACAGAAATTTCATAATTAGTTTCAGGATTCAATTTTGAATGAATTATATAAAGTTTTTCTCATTTTTTAGCTTCCTTGCAATATCAATTTTTATACAAAACATCATCAGGGATTTTTTTAAAATTATATTGTTTTTGTAATTTATAATTTGGATAATCTTTTCCTGATCAAACATAGGAAATTTTTGCTTTAGGAGAAAAATCTAAAAAATCATTTTTCTTTTTCCAAGATTGTGAAACTTTATTATTAATATAAAAACATATTTTTTTATAGTTTAGAATTTTTATTTCATTAATTTTTAATTTTTTTGAACTATAAAAAATTTCTTGTAAATCTTTTTTAAAATTTTTATTTACTTTTTTATTTACTTTAAAAATATATTTTTTATTATTTTCTAGTTTTTCTAAAATTTTTATTTTATATTTAAAAATCTCATTTTTTTCTTTTTCTTCATTATCTTTTTCCTTATTATCTTTTTCCTTATTATTTTTTTCATTTTCATTTAAAACTAAAATTTCTACTTTTTTTCAATTTTCAGATTCAAAGGAAAAACTGGAATTATCTAAAATTATTTTTTCTCTTAATTCTAAATTTAAAAAAATATTTTTTGTTGGAATAGAATTTTTTTCTAAATATGTTTCTATATCAACCAAAGTTCCTGAACTAGAAAAAATTTCTCTATTAACAGAAATATCTCTTATAAATTTTTCTGATTTTATTATTTTAGAAAAATCTTTTTGTGTTTTTATACTTCAATTTTTTGGTTCAACTCAAGATTTTATTAAAATACTATAATTTTTGTGGTATTCAAAATCATCATTTTTTAATAAAATTTTGAATTTTGAATTTGATATTTTTTCTATTTTTATATTTATTTTTTCTAATTTTTTCATTTTTTTTGCAGCCCCTTTCTCCCTATCAGGGAGAAAGGATTCAGGAGAGAGGGAAATCTTTTCCTTCAAACTCTCAAAAACTACAGGAAAATTACTAGAAATAATTATTCAATTTTTTGGATTAAAAGAAAAATTAGTAAAAAATTCTATTTTTGGAGTTTCTAGAGTTATTTCTTTTTTTTCTTCTAAATTATATAAAAGTCCTTTTTTATCAGTAATTTTTATTTTATAATTAGTTGCTTCAATAAATCTATTTTTTGGAGTAAATTCTAAAATAGAAGTTGTAAGCCATTTGCATTTTCATTCAATTTTTGGTTCTATTTCTAAAGGACAAGGTAGCTTATCTCTAGAATCTAAATCTGTTAAATTAACTATTGGTAAACTAAAAAAAACTAAAATAGGTTTATTCAAATTTGTTATTTTAGAGTTTGGAAAAATTCTAGTAACTTTTGCTTTAGAAACAACTGTTACTAAAAAATTATATTCTTTATCTAAATTTTTTCAATTAACTGCTTTTATATTTTTTGAAAGAAAAAAACTTATTTTTTCTCCTTTTTTTAAAGATTCTTCAAAAATATATTTTATTTTATTTCCTTCTACTTTTAGTTTTCACTTTTTTTCAGGAGAAATAATAAAATTTTCTTCATCCACAGTTTTTTCATCTATAATTACTCAAAGATTAAATTCAACTTGTTTAGTTCAGCTTGGAATTTTTTTATATCATAAATCAAAATTTGCTGAATAAACTTTTGGAATAGAAACTGAAAAAGTTGATTGCATAGATTTTTCTACATTTTTTATTATTTCATTATTTTTTATTTTAACTCATAGTTCAGTTTCTTTTCCTCAAAGAAAATACCACATAATAAAAGCTAAAGTTCAAAAAAATACTAAAAAAAATAATCCAAAAAACATATTAAGCCTTGTCTTTTTAAAAGTTTTTTGTTTTTGATTTTCCATAATTTTTATAATTAGAAAATAATGAATTTATTATAGTATTTTTTTAGATAAAATCAAAGAAAAAAAACTTTTTTTACTTTTTTAAAAAATAAAGCTAAAAAATTTGCAAGAAATAAAAAAATATGATTTAATATATAGGATAATAATAATTTAATTTAATAATTTTAGTACATATGAAAAAAGTATTTATAATATTTTTAACAATATTTTTCAATGTTTTTCTAATTAGTGAAGTAAACTCAGTTAGAATAAATTATCCAAGTGAGTGTTTTATAGATAGTGAAAATTGTAAACCAACAAATGATAAAAATATAGGCTTTTGTAAACAAGGTAACTATACTACAAATAATAAAAAAATAAATATTTCTTTAAAATTTCATAAAAATGATATCAGCCCTAATGATAAATTTTCTATATATTATAATGATGGTTCTAGTGACAAATTATATAAAACTTTTTATGCAAATTTTACTACAAAACCTAATTCAACTAATGAAGATATATTTTTGTATAATGATGAAAACTTAACTAGCCAGATAATTTGTAATTGAGCTTATCCAGACTATTGTGAGAAAATATATGATCCTTATAATTATAGCCAAGTATATGTTGTATTTAAAAATTTTGATATTAGTGATTGAAAAAAATATAGGTTTAAATTTATGGAATGAAATACTTTTACAGATCATTATTATTATGTTAATGATATGACAAATAAACCAGATACTGATTGTTGAGATGAAAATGATCTTCCTACAATACAATATACTACAAATTGAGTTTGTTGAACTTCAAATAATTCTTGTAATTCTTGAAATTTAGTTGATATAGATGATACTAATACAGAATATAAATGGTATTGTAACTGAAGTGGTTGAGGTTCTGATGTGTCTTGTTCTGAAAATAAACCTATAGATTGAGCCTGTTGAACTTCAAAAAATTCTTGTAGTTCTTGAAATTTAGTTGATATAAATGATACTAATACAGAATATAAATGGAACTGTAATTGAGAATATTGAGGTTCTGATGTGTCTTGTTCTGAAAATAAACCTATAGATTGAGGTTGTTGAATTTCAATAAATTCTTGTAGTTCTTGAAATTTAGTTGATATAGATGATACTAATACAGAATATAAATGGAACTGTAATTGAGAATATCAAGGTTCTGATGTATCTTGTTCTGAAAATAAACCTATAGATTGAGTTTGTTGAACTTCAATAAATTCTTGTAGTTCTTGAAATTTAGTTGATATAGATGATACTACTACAGGATATAGATGGAACTGTAATTGAGAATATTGAGGTTCTGATGTATCTTGTTCTGAAAATAAACCTATAGATTGAGTTTGTTGAACTTCAAATAATTCCTGTACTTATTGAACTTTAGTTGATATAAATGATACTACTACAGAATATAAATGGAACTGTAATTGAGAATATTGAGGTTCTGATGTGTCTTGTTCTGAAAATAAACCTATAGATTGAGTTTGTTGAACTTCAATAAATTCTTGTAGTTCTTGAGATTTAGTTGATATAGATGATACCAATACAGAATATAAATGGCAATGTAAATGAATTGGTTGAGGTTCTGATGTATCTTGTTCTAAAACAAAAGATACTACTCCTCCAACAGGTTCTATATCTTACCAAGATTGATGGGTAAATTCAAATAAAGATATTACAATAACAGCTTCTGATGATACTTGAATATATAATATTAAATTATATAAAATTACTGATAATTGAAATTCATGGGATTTTCTTCGTTTTTGAAATATTTGAAATTCTTGAAATACAGCTTTTGAACTAAATGATTATGCAAAAAATATAAAATACAAAGTTATTATTGAAGATTTAGTTTTAAATAGAAGTGAATATATTTGAGAAACAATTAAATATGATTGGATTATTCCTAAATGAAATATTTCTTATACTTGAGATCATTATGATTGAATTAAATATTGGATAAAAGATTCTGTAAGTGTTAATGTTAGTTTATTAAGTGATTATAGCACTCTTTTTAATGCAGATTGATCTTGAGTAGAAAAAAGTAATTTTTATATTTATAAAAATTGATTCAATACATCTGTTTTTGAACGTAATTGAAATTCTGATTATTCACATAATTTTAATAGTTTTAATCATTGAGATGTTATTCAATATGGTTTACAAGTAGTTGATAATGTTTGAAATTTTAATTTTTCTCCAAATAAAGGTGTGGAGTTATATGTAGATAAACAAAAACCAACTTGAACTATTTCTTATTCTACTGGATGGATAAATGCTGATTCAATAAATATTAATTTTAATATAATAGATAATGATTCTTGAATTAAAAATTTTAAATTAATAGAAATTGTTGATTGAATTGAAACTGAAATAAATTCTTGAATTATAGATAATTGAAATGGTAATTATACTTATAAAAAAAATTTTGGTAATTCAGATAATGGAAAAACTTTTAGTTATAAAATAAAAGATTTAGAAGATAATGTTTGAAATATTTGAGATGAAAAAATTTGATGAGAAATTAAATTTGATAATATTAAACCACAAGCTTCTGATTGTACAGATATAAATGAATATAAATTTTTATATGCAAATACAAACCAAGAAATACAAGTTACTTGTAATAATGCTTGAGGTTCACCAATAATTTTTATAAAAGCTGATTTTGAAAATTTAGACAATGAAAATATTCAAAATCCTGAAAAAAGTTCTAATTCTAATGTTTTAACAACTTATGAAAATATTAGTAAAATAGATAATTTTAAAGAAGTCTGAAATTATAGAAAATATACATATAATTTAAAAGAAGTTTGTGATGAAGCTCAGAATTGTAATTCTAATTTTAAAACTTTTGAATATTATGTTTTTGCTGATAAAATAGATACAAATAAATCTGAAATAATATCTTCTAATTTAGATACATTAACAAACTGAACAGCAATTGCAGATGGAACAGAATATCCTTTAAAAATTGTTTTAAAAGATCAATTTGGGAATAAAATTGCTCCAGTAAAATATAATAATATAAACAGAAAAGTAAAAATAAATTTGGAATATGATAATAATTTATATCTAAATCAATTTAATGATTCTTGAAAAGCATTATATGTAAATAGTGTTGAGTTAGAAAATTGATCTAATAAAAATACTGATATTTATTGAACTTTTTGAGATAGTTCTAATGATAATTGAGAATATATTTTGAATTTTAAATCATATTCTCCAACATTTTTAAGTTGAGCTACAGATTGAAGACAATTTGTAAAATGATGATTAACTTTGAAAAATATAAATTGAGTATTAGAAGATTTTGTAAATTTTGATTGAACAAGTCCAATAGTTCAAAATAGTGAATTACTTTCTTCTACTAATTTTATAACTCAATTTAAACCAGTTTATAACACAACTTTTTCTGGTTCAGTAAAACAATATTGATTAATTGAATGAAAAATCCAAACTTCAGAAATAGATGTTATAAAAAATTCTACAAAAAGTATAGTTAATCCAGAAATTTATTTATTTTTTGATTGATTAACAGAAAATGAAAAAATAGATTTATATTTTGATGCTAATAATGATACTGAATATAATAATGAAATAAAAATTGAAAAAGATACTTTTACAAACCCAATTAATATAAATTCTAATAAAATTAATTTTTTTACTCTTTTAAAACAAAAAGCTTGAACTGTTTTAAAAACTGAATTTGACACAAATTTTTTCAGTTATATAAAATATTCTTTAGATTGAAAAGAAATAATTTATGCTTCTGACTATATATGAAATGGTTCTTTTACACAAAAAACAAAACAAACTTGATTAAGTGTAGAATGAAATATTTCCAATAGTGTATTTCAATTTACTGAATGAAAAAATCTAAATAATATTTGAAATCTTACAAAATTAGACTTTAAAAAAGATATAGAAAAAAATATTTTTAAATTTTTAAAAAATAAAAATATTGAAAATTGAAATTATCAAATAAAAGATTTGAAAGATTTTACAAATAATTCTGATTGAGCAAAATTAAAAAATAATAGTGTATTATATTTTAAATGATGAGATTCTAATTGATTAGTTACAATAGATAGTGAATTAGCTGATAATAGTATAGAAATAGAATGAAAAAAGACAATTGCTATAATTTGAGCAGATTTATATATTAAAAATAATATGTATTATTCTGATATAAATAAAGATATTTTATGAATTATAGTAGTTAAAGATGAAAATTGAAAAGGTTGAAATATTTATATAGATCCAAAAGTTACAAATCTAATTTGAACATTTTATTTATCTAAAACTCTTGTTTCTTGAGAGGTTATTTCTTGAACTTTAGAAAATGATTATAGTATTTATACAACTGAAAAATTTGGCAATCAACTACATATTTTTTGAAATATATTTTCTGAAAATACTATAGGGTGAGCAAGATCTGATCCTTATAAATGTCCTTATTATGTTTCTAATTGTGATTTAAAAAATGCCCAAAAATATGATTTAAATTATTTAAGAAGATTTGTTTTAGTCCATAAAACTGGTAGTTCAGGAAAAAATTTATATTTACCTATTGATAACTGAAAAGTTATTTGAAATTGAGATTGTAAAATAGAAAATATTTCTTGAATAGATAAAGTTACTTGTGATTCTGAAACTAAATATGTAAAAGCAGTAAAAGAAATAAAAGATAATTCTATGAATCAATCTGTAATTATTGAATATAATTCTAATTTATTAAATAATATTCCACCTTTATTTAATAAATAATTTTTATATAAAAAAACTATAAATAAAGTGTTGATATACTTATATAAATTAAGAGCTTTTATTAAAAATCATATAAAAAATGTGTACTTTCCCAGTACACATTTTTTATATTAACCTGAATTTAATAAAATATTTTGGAGTATACAAAAATCTGTCTAAATAGAAATCTTTATAAAAAAATATCTACAATATATTTTCTATATATTCAAAACTAAGAAAATTAAACATTTTTTCAAGTGAAATAATCTCAAAAATAAAATTTTTATTTTTAAAAAATCCCAAGAGAAAAAAATCAAGTTTTTCTCTATTTTCAGGTCTAATTTCTTTTTGTTCCCTAATTTCAAAAGGAAAATTTATTTTTTTTATCTCTTCAATTATTTCTTTTTCTTTTAACATAAAGTTTTTTTATTTAATATTTTCAAAAAAATTCTACTGATTATTTTTGGAAAAACAATATTTTTTATGATTTTTTTTGGATTTTTAAATTTTTATATGATTTTTTTTGGATTTTTTTGTAAAAAATAATATTTTGTAATTAAAATCTTGTTTTTGATTATTTTCTATATTAAATATCCATAATAATTAATCATCTATTATCTCTTTTAGCTTGTGATAAATATCAATCTGAAAATATTCCATTAGATTCTCTACTTCAATTATATACTTCCTCAGCTATTATATCAGAATTATTCATTCTATCTGAAACAACTTTATCTATAAGATACATTGATGAATCAATTGATTTTCATTTTGATAATAAAGCTAATTCCTCTGGGGTTAAATTATCAGAAATTCAATCAGTCATTAACATTACTCTATCTCACTTTTCTACTTCAATTTCTTTATAAGTAGGTTTTCTATAATCTCAATGTACATATCTTGTTATCTGATTTCTATCTGGATTGTAAAGAGCTTGATCTCTTGTTATTTCTCCTTCTAAAACTGATATATTAACAACTGAATGATCTTCTGAAATATATTTTACTTTTCACTCCTTGTTTAAAATTATTACTTGACAATCTCAAGAATGATACTGATCAATGAAGATCTTTCAATTTTCTCTCCTTACTTTAGCTGAAATAAAAGCAGCTCAAGGTTCATTTCATAATCTTTCTGAAATAATTTGACTTGCTTCCCTTGTAGCTTTATTTGTATCATTAGGATATTTCAATAATTGTTCTGCTAATATATCAGCTGCTTTATCTCAATCTAATCAACCTCACACCCCATCAATAGCTGAAACAAATTCATTTTTTGGATCAATAACAACACGATCTTCATTATTTTTTTTTCAATATCAAATTCATTTATCTGAACCTGCAGAAATTTTTATTCATTCTTCTGTTTCATATTTTTTTACACTATTCATAAATTCTATTGAGTTATCAGCTCAAATTATTTCAGGATTTTTGTTTATATTATGTTCAATATCTGTAAAAGAATCTTTTTTAAATTTATTATTCACAGTATTTTTATTTAATTTATCTAATTGTTTAACAGCAAAAGATTTTTGCATTGTTTGTCAATTTTCTTCCCAATTAACAACAATTCTTCAATTTTTATCTGACAAATTAACTATTTCTGCTAAATGTTCTCTTCAATCACTTCTTTTTATCATTACTTCCATTCATTCCTCATACTGAATGTTTTGTTTTACTTTTTCTATTTTTTTTACTTTATTTATAGTTCAATTTGTATTTATTTTATCTAATTCTTTTGGAGCAAAAGATTTTTGCATTGTTTGTCAATTTTCTTCCCAATTAACAACAATTCTTCAATTTTTATCTGACAAATTAACTATTTCTGCTAAATGTTTTCTTCAATCACTTCTTTTTATCATTAATTCCATTCATTCTGTATATTGAATATGTTTTTGAAAATTTTCTATATTTTTCATAATTTTTCATTCTCTTTTCAACTCTACAATTCTTTCTCTTAATCATCAAACACTAGTTATATAATTAGCTTCTACTTCTCAGTTTATATATTTATAAATAATTGTTTCTATATCTTCATATTCAAAAAAATCATTATTTCATTTAATTCATCAATTTTGCTTTAATATATCTAATATATCTTCTATAGATTGAGTTTGATCAAAACTTTTTCAAACTATCCCATTTTCCATCAAAATTCTTCTTTCCTCTTTTGTAAATCAAGCTTCTTTTAATATTTTAGCTTTTTCTCAAATTTCTTCTTGTGTATAGTTATAAACTCAAGCTCATTCTCTATCTTTTCAAACATTGTGTGCATCTAAAATAGCTTTTTCTTGATTTTCATCTAAATTTCTATTAAGTATTTTTGATGCTTCTTTTAATCTTTCTGTATCTCATAATTCTGAATTTTTAAAAATTTCTTCTTTATTTATAAAATCCTTATCTTTTGAAAAAAATAATTTATTTTCTCAATCATATTTAACAACATATCATTGAATATAATTAGTACCAGGTTTATTTATGTCATTTCAAGTAATTCAAATAGATCATGAATTAGTTTTTGATTCTTTGAAGTATAAACTAACCTGTCAATCATCTTTTTTTATTATTGTATAAATTTTTTCTCAAATTTTTAGTTTCTTTCAATTTTCAATTTCTATCATTTTAATTCAATCATTAACATCAAATATTTTTTCTCAATTAAATATATTTTTTTCTCTTATTTTAGATAATTCTTCTTTTTTATACATAGATAATTTTCCTAATTGTTCTTCTGATAAATCTTCTATTTTTTTTCATTTTATTGATTCTAAAAAATTATGTTTTTCTATATTTATTTTTTCTTTTGAAATTTCTTTAAATTTTTCATTATTCTTTAAAAAATCTTCTGTTAAAGTTTCTTGTAATTTTCAATCTTTTGTAAAAACTCATTTTTCAGTAGCAATATATTCTGTTCAATTTTCTCATTTATATATTGTTCATTCTAATTTATTTCATTTTATTGATTCTAAAAAATTATCAGAATTTTTAAATCAAATTTTTAAAAGAAATAAATTTTTCATTGTATTTATTCAAGATTCTAATTCTTCTGATGGAATTTTAGATAAAAATTCAGTTAATTTTTTTCATTTAATAGCAACAGTCGTTCATGGAATTATTCATATTCAAGCTAAAATATTATCAATCCAAGTTTTTTCCATTCTATAATTTGGATCAACTAATCAAGCTCATTGTACTATATCAAGTAATACTTCAGTATCACTAAAGATATCTGCAACATCTATAGTTCATCAAGCTGCTGCTCATACAAAAGCTCAGGCAATAGTTCAGGCAACAGGAACAACAGAAGCTGCTACAGCTGGTCAAACTTCAATAGTTATTTGTGCTGCAATTGCTATCATAAACCATTTTTCTGCATTGTTTTTTATTTCAATATCTTTACTATTTAACAAAGTAGCTCATTCTATAGTTTTTACTCATTGTCATTTTATAAAATGTTTATCTTGTTCAATATTCATATCAAAAATATCCCAACTATTAGTATTTGCATCAACTAATTCTCAACTTCTCCATGTTTTATCAAAATCTCAATTTTCTAATAAATCAGAATTAAACATTTTATTTATTTCTTCAATTTTATTTGAAAAATCAAAAGAAAATTCTTTATCTCTTACTAATTTTTGTTCATTATATTTTATCAACAATTTTGTACTTGGTAATAATTTTTTATCAATAAAAGAAAAACTATCTTTTAAATAAGAATCAATAATCCATCTTTCATTTTTAATTTCACTTTTTCTAACTTCTTCTATTGTTTTATATCCAGTTTTTGTTTTATTTATTTTATAATCTCACTCTTCAATTTGTTCATCTACAAAAGAAATTCTTTCATCAATAATTTCTGATAAATTATAAATTCTTAATCAAACAGATTTTATTATTTTTTTTATAATTCATTCATTTAATTTTCATTCTAAATTATTTTTTATGTAATTTTTATAAGTAAGTAAAAAATTACCTATGTTCAATCCTAGTCAATTTTCAACTATTTTTTCATTTAAAGTATTTAATTCATTTTCATCAATTCCAAAATATTCAGCTATTTCTGATAAATTAGCTTCATTATTTTCTTTAGTTTCAACATTAGGTTTTACTTTTTTTCATTTTTTTTTATAATCAACCCATTTTTTAGATTTTAAATCAAGTGTTTCTCAATCATATTTAATCATCAGTGAATTTTTTTCATTAACTGTAGTATTATCACCATCTATTTTAATATAAATTATATCATCTGTTATAAATATTCAATTAAAAGCCTCATTAAATATTTTAGTTCTATAGGATTCTTCTTTACCAGCATTCATTACTTTATATGTTTCATTCAATACTTTTTCCCATTTAGGTAAAGCTTTATTAATTTTATTATAATCTTCTCTATTATTTATATATATTCATTCTTTATATTCTATAATTTCTTTTTTATCATTTCAAACTAACTTATCTCCCCCCCCCCTTGACTTTTTAGTTTTTTTATCACTAATTTTATTAATTTCTGTAGTTAATATAGTTATATTAGAAATACTTTTATTATCATCAAATCATTTAATATTTTTTATATTTAAAATAATATTTTTAACATCTTCTTTATTTTTATTTTTAGCATGAATTAAAATATTTTCTAATAATAATCATTGATGTTTTTCATGAAAATTTCATTTAAAATCATTAAATTCAGATTTAGTAATATCAAAATGTTTTATAATTATATCAATTTTAGTGTTTTCTTTTTTTTCTAAATTAATAGATTTATCATTACTTTTTTTAACTTCAGCCAAAATTATTTTTGATATTTTTCATTTAAAATCTAAAAAATTATTAAAATTTTCTTTAAAAATTAAAATTTTAATTTCTTCTTTTTTATCAGGATGATTTTTTATAGTTCATAATAATATTGAAATTATATTTTTTTCATCCTTTAATTCAAATTTAGAAATAAAATCTCATAATTGTTCTTCTGAAATTCAATAAAATTCTGTTATTTTTTGAATATTATTTTTCTCTGTTTCAACAGATTTTGTAGTTTCTTTTTTTCAACTTCCATAAAAATT
Source organism: Candidatus Altimarinota bacterium (assembly GCA_027066455.1). Lineage (GTDB taxonomy): Bacteria > Patescibacteriota > Gracilibacteria > BD1-5 > UBA6164 > JAMONT01. The sequence goes on along the minus strand of JAMONT010000101.1, from coordinate 536 downwards.
ATCAACTGTAGTTCCTTTTGAAATTAAATTTTCCAAAGTTTCATCTTCAGCTTTTCAATTAACGCTCAATTCTTCTTGCTTTTGAAATTCAGCAATTGCAGTAACTGTCTTTTTTCAAATAATTCAATCAATTGGTCAAGGATTAAATCAAGATTCTTTTAATTGTTTTTGAATTTGTTTTATTTCTTCTACAGTTGCTTTTATTTTTTCTCATTTATAAAAATTAATAGCATCTTTTTCATTAAAATTTATTTTTTCTTTAGTTTCATTTGTCTTTTGTTTTTTATCTAATTTTTCCCAAAAAGTTCTAAGTTCACTTGTTTTTCATTCTTCAATAATATCAAACATTTCTCAATATTCTTCTTTTCTAAGAATTTTTTCAAGTCATAATTCTTTTCATAATTTTTCATAAGAATCTAAAAAGCTTTTTTTAGTTAATTCATTTATTTTAATTACTTCTTTAAAAAATAAAATAAAATCTTTTAGATTTTCTTCAGAAAAATCTCATTTTTCCATTTCTTCAAAAGTTTTTTTAA
>JAMONT010000100.1 GCA_027066455.1 Candidatus Altimarinota bacterium | reverse complement strand
TCTCTAGAATTCATTTCAAATTCTCCCTCTAAAAGCATTTGTTCAAATTCTTTTAATTTAGAGCTTATAAATCTTCAAGCAGAAGCCAAAGTTTGTTTGTGAACAAAATCATCAGGAATTTTGGAAATATCTTTTTTTGCAACTTCTATAAAATATCATCAAATATTTGTATACTTTATTTTTAAATTATTTATTCCAGTTTGTGAGCTAAGTTCACTTTGGTAATTAGCAATAAAGTCTTTTCAATTAATTATAACTTTTCTATATTCATCTATTTTTTCATCAAATCAGTCTTTTATAATATTCCCACCAGTAATATTTTGGTTAGGTTCATTTTGTATAGAATTATCTATAATATTTATTATATTTTTAATTTCTTCAATATTCATTTTTATTATTTTTGAAATAAAATCTTTAAACAATAACCCCACTCATAATTAGCTCATCTTCTAGGTAAATTGCACAAATTTGTCAGCTTGCTATTGCTCTTTGTTTTTTTGTAAATTTTACTTTAAAATTTTCTTCTTTTTTATTTTCAGTAATAATAGGAAAAACAATACATTCTTGGTCTTTTTGCCTGTATCTAATTTTACATTTTGCTTTTAATGAAAATTTGTATCAATATTTTGTTTTTTTATCAAAAGTATTTGGTGCTAAAAAATTGATATTTTTTATTATTAATTCATCAGAAAAAAGTTCTAAATCTTCACTTGTTCATACTATTATTTCATTTTTTTCTAAATCTTTTTTTACTATAAAAATAGCTTCTTTTTGCCCTCAAATATCAAGTCACTTTCTTTGTCAAATAGTATAATAAAAAACTCATTTATGTTCTCAAAGAATTTTTCAACTTGTATTTTTTACCAAACCTTTTTTTGGTTTTATTTTTTTCTCTAAAAAATCAAACATATTTACTTTTCAAACAAAACAAATCCCTTGAGAATCTTTTCTTTTTGCATTAGGCAAACCTATTTTTTCTGCTATTTTTCTTACTTCTGATTTTTGTAAATTTCATATTGGAAAAATTGCTTTGGATAATTGTTCTTGAGAAAGTCAAGCTAAAAAATAAGTTTGGTCTTTGTTTTCATCAACTCATTTTAAAAGATGTGAAATTTCTTTTTTTTCTCCTTCTTCTTTTTTTATTCTAGCATAATGTCACATTGCAATATAATCAAATCATAAAGCAAGTGCTTCTTCTAAAAAAATTTTAAATTTTACTTCAGAATTACACATTATATCAGGATTTGGAGTAATTCACTTTTTATATCATTCAAACATATAATTTAGTACTTTTTTTTCATATTCTTTTACATAATCAAAAATAAAAAAAGGAATATCTAAAAATTTTGCTACTTTTTTAGCTTCTTTAATATCTTCTTTTGTAGGACAATATTCTCATTTTGGTGCCAAATAATTTATCATAAATCAAGCTGTAATATCATAACCTTCTTTTTTTAAGAGATAAGCTGATACAGCTGAATCTACTCATCAAGATAATCAAACTAATACTTTTTTTTGTTTATTGTTCATCTATATTTTTTTTAGAAAATATTTAAGTTTATATTATTATTTTTTTTTAGAAAATCAAGAAAAAATCTAACTTAGATTCTAAAAAGAACTGCACAATTTAAAATATTTATAAAAAAAATATTATTACAGGAGAAATATTAATTTCACAAATATCTTTTTTATGAATTGTATTTGTAAAAGTACAGTAAAAGAATTAGAAAAATTGATACACCCTACTAAATCCTTTTTTGATCAACTAGATCAAGATTTTAGAGTTACAGTTTTACTTTTCTCTTCAGAAAATTAAAACTACTAAAATATCAATTTTATGAAGTACTTTTGTTCATATTTTTTCAAAATAAAACTCTTGTTTTCAAGTCTTAAAACTTCTCTCAATTTCCCATCTTTCAAGATATTTCTCATTTTTTTTAGCTTATCTCCTGCCCAAGTTATTTTAAATTTTTTTCAAATATTTTTTAGCCAGACTTTAAAAAAAAAGAAGAAATTTGAATTGCCCCCTAAAAAGTAGAGTCTAAAAAAAAGACTCTTCTTTTTTTATAATTTTCTATTATTTTTTTAAAATACAAATTTATTTACTAAACCAAAATTAGTAAATATTTTGCTAATATATCATTAGTAAGCCATATTCAATTTTTTGAACAAAAAAATATTATACGATTATTATGCATTTTTTCTCAATTATTTTCTAAAATTACTGCTTTTCAATATTTATTTCACACATCTTTTTTATACCACTTTTAAGTATACTATCAATATTTTTTTCTGATGTTCAATGATGTAGTACAGCTGGAGGAGTTTTTTCCTCTAGCTGTAAATCTGCTTTTATTGAATGACCTTGATTTGCTCTTATTTTTGTATTTTTTTTTATTTAATAAAAATCTTTGTTTATAAGGTTCTTTCACTACTTTGTTAAATAATGCCTTTGAACTTAACAGATTATAATTTAATAAGAAGGCATTCTAGTTTAAAAACTGAAATTGGTGTTAAAACTCCATTTGAAGCATTAGAATACTGGTTTAAATTAAATTCAAAATTATTTAAACAAGATTTATTTGATTTTAAACAAAAACTTCTTACAATTAAGAAAAGTTTATAAAAAAGACATTGTTTATAGTATGTTTTGGTATATTTATTATTATAAATTTATTAAACAATGTATTTGGACTTAATACTTAATATATATAATATAAAAACTTTTTTAGCTAATATGATAAATATAAAAAATAAAGATACTCTAATAGACATAATAGGTAAAATAAAAGATAATAAATCTGATGAAATAATTTTGAATTTTCCATTTTGACATCAGGTTTTACATAATTATTTGAGCTTAAAAATTCTTAAATCAAAATCAAATTGAAAAAGAATTACAATTTTAACTACTGATTTGTGAGCAAAAAGAATTTGAACAAAGTTGGGAATTTATTATTCTATTATAAAAGATAAAGATTTTTTTGAGGAAAATAATATTAAATGAAAAATTTTAAAAGAAAATTTTACTTTTTTTCAATATTTTATTTTTGAATTAAAAAAAATTGGAAATTCTTTTAAAAATTTTTTCTTAAAATATACTAGATTAGAAAAATTAGAATATGTTTCTCCTTATGATAAAGTAAAATCTTCTAGTCTTTGGATTGTTTTTTTATGATTATTTTTAGCATCTTTTTTACTAGTTTTTGTATTTTATTTTGCTGTAAATAAAACTTATATTTATATTACTCCTGAAATAACTTCTAAAATAGAATCAAAAAATTTTATTTTTAAAGAATTAAAATGAGAAATGACAACAAAAACAAATATTGTAGATTTGAAGTTAAAAACAAATGTAATAAAATTAGAAAGGACTTATAATACAACTTGAGTTTATTTTGAAAGTACAACTAGAGCTTTGTGAACAGTTATTTTTTACAATGAACTGAATACAAAGCAGACTTTGAAGCCAAAAACTAGAATAGTAACAAATGAATGAATAATTTTTGAAACAACTGATTGGGTAAAAATTCCTAGAAAAACTAGAGATCCTTCTTGAAATGTTGTTCCTTGAATAGCAGAAATTACAGCTTCTGCAAAAATATATGATGAAACTGGAAAATTTATTTGAAGTAGAGGAAATATAAAATCTGGAACACTTTTAACTATAATAAATCTAAGAAATAAAGATAAAGTTTATGCTAAATCAAAAACTGATTTTTCTTGATGAAATGATAAATTTTTAAAAATTATTTGAGAAAATGATATAGAAACTTTTAAAAAATTATTTACTGAAGATATAAAAAAAGAAGCTTTGAAAAAATTAAAAGAAAAAATAAATTCTGAAAATAAGCAAAATAGTGTAAAATATGAAATTTTAAATATAGATTGATTAACTAAATTTAGAGATATAAAGATAAAAAATGTTTGAGAATATAAAATTTGAGACAAAACTCCAAATATTATTTTAGTTGGAGAAATAGGAGTTTCAACATATGTTTATAATAAAGATTTTATTTTGAGTAAATTGAAAAAAGATATAAAAGATAAAATATTAACTTGAGCAGAAAGATTGGTTTGAATAACAGATAATTCCCTTTCTATTCAAAATATTGTAGAAAAAAATGAAAAAAATATTTTACCAGTAAAAATTACAATGTGAGTAGAAGCAAGGACTTCTTATGATTATAATAATAATTCTTCTAGTGACGTTTTAAAAATAAAGAGAAATATTTTAGGATTAGAAAAAAAAGAGGCTTTAAATATTTTACTTAATAATAAAAAAATTTCTAATGTTGAAATAAAAACAGTTCCTTTTTTCTTAAAAAGTGTTTCAAATATGATGGAAAACATCATTGTAAAAATAAAAGATAACTAAAAAACTATGAAAATTCTGGAAAAAAATAAAGATATAACTCATTTATCTAATTTCAAAACTAAAGCAAAAGCAAGCTATTTTTTTGAAATAAAAAATGAAATAGATTTAGAAAAATTAAAAAAAATAAATGAGTTTGCTTCTGAAAAAAATTTAAAAATTTTGTTTATTTGATGATGAACAAATATGTTTTTTGCTTTTAATAAATTTGATGGAATTATTATAAAAAATAGTTTGAATGGTTGGAAATATAATTCTAAAACAAAAGTTTTGAAAAGTTTTTCTAATGAAAATATTTCTAATATTGCTTATGTTTTGGAATTGGAAGAAACTGAATTTACTTGGCATAGATTTATAGGTTTACCTTGAACTATTGGTTGAGCTGTTTATTGAAATGCTTGATGTTTTTGACTTGAAACTGAAAATAATTTTGTTTCTGCAAAAATTTTTGATTTAAAAACTAAAAAAATAAAATATTTTTATAAAAAAAATATGAAGTTTTCTTATAGAAATAGTATTTTAAAAGAAAAAGATTCTAGATATTTTTTGATTTCAGCTAAATTTGATTTAAGTAAAAAAATAGAAAAATATCATAGTAATATTGATAATATAGATTTTAGGGAAAATAAGCAACCTAGATGAAATACTTGTTGAAGTTTTTTTAAAAATCCTAAAATAGAATTATGAGAATTTTTTAAAAAATTTCCAAAATTAAAAAATAAAAATCTTAAAAAAATTTCTGCCTGATTTTTAATAGAAAATATTTGATTTAAGTGAAAAAAAATATGAGGAGCTTTTTTTTCTGATTTACACGCAAATTTTTTGATGAATGATGGAAATGCTAAGTGGAAAAATTTGGATAATTTAATAAAATTAATTCAAAAAAAAGTTAAAAAAAAATTTGATGTAGAGTTGGTGAATGAAGTTAGGATTATTAAGAATGAAATAAAATAATTCCTCTTTCTTGTTTCTTGAATTCTTAAAAAAAATTTTTTGAAAAAACTTGAAAAGCTATTTCATTTTCTAAAGTATTCATTTCCAAAAAATCTTTTTCAGTTTCATGGTCATATCATAAAATATGTAAAATAGAATGTATTAAAAGTTTATAAAATTCTTCTTCTGGTTTTATCTGAAATTCTAAAGCTTGAGAAAAAATTTTTTCCTCTGAAATAACTATTTCTCAAGCAATATCTGTATTTTTTAAATCAGAAAAATCTTCAAAATAATGAAAAGATAAAACATCTGTTGTTTTATTTTTTTTTCTATAATCATTATTATATTTTTTTATTTGTTCATTTGAAACAAAAATTATATTCAAAATTCAGTTTTGTTTTTTTTCAATTTTTTCTGAAATACATAAAAAAATAGAAGAAATTTTTTTTCTTTCTATTTTCAAATTTTTTGATAAATTAATAAGTGTGTAATCAAACATAATTTTTAATATTTTATTTCTTTAGAATATTTTCTACTTGATAATAATCAACTTAATGCTCCAATAAAAACAAAAACTGCTAATTCAATAAACATTATTTTTTCAAAAGTTCCATAAAGTGTAGTTATATCAAAATTCAAAACTATATCAAAATCTTCAAAAATACTTGGTAAATATTTTATGAAAAAATAAAATCAAATAGAACTAATTGCAAATGCTAAAAAGGCATAAATCATTCATTGAAAAGTAAAAGGCCCATAAATAAATCTTTTACTTCAACCAATAAGTTTTGTGATATATATTTCATTTCTATAGTGAAATATAAAGTTTCAGATTATTGAATAAATAATTATAAATATTGATAAAACAAATATTAGAATAAAAAAATATAATCAAAATTTCAAACTTTGCAGAGTTAAACTAATTTTTTTAATTGCCTTAAACCTCTCTTTATAACTATCAGCTGTCTTTTTTAATTTATTAATATTAACATCAAAAATTGCATTTTCTCATTTAATTCTAGGTTCTATAATTTTATTAATTTTTTCATAAGAATCTATATTAATATTTGAAAGTAAGATTGTATTAGGAAAAGGATTTTCAACTCATTTTATTATTTTCACTAATTCAATTTCTTCTTTTTTATATTTTTCTAAAATATTTTCTTTTGCAGTATATCAAATATTTATTTTTGATGAAAGATTTTTTATATCACGTCTAAAATCTCTAAATTCCTTAGATGTTTTATCAACATCTTTTTTCAAATATAAATTTATAGAAATTTTATCATTTATATTATCTATAACTTTTAGACTAACTTCATGTAAAATTATTAAAATATTTATAAAAAACATCAAAAGTCCTATTACAAGAACAGAAGAAAAAGTCAGAAATTTATTTCTAACAATATTTTTAAGTGTGTGTTTAAGTATATTAAAAAACATTTTTTTTATTTAATTTAATTATTAAAATCCCTCCCCCTAACGGGTACTCCCTTTGTAAAGGGAGAAAATATAGGTTTTATATTTTTTTTATCAAATTTTTTAATTCCTTTTTTTCTCCCTTTACAAAGGGAGTACTATTTTTTGAAAAAAAATAGGGAGGGATTACTTTTTTTTATACCTATAAAGTCTTTCAGAAAAAGTTGTTTGCATTATTATTTTTGCTTTTTTTACCTTTTTACTACTAAGTCATTTTTTAATTGCTGGTCTTATAGTAAAATTCATAGTTACTTTTGGAATATCTTTTCCATTTCAACTTATATCAAAATTAAGATTTTCAAAAGCTATATGAGAATTTATAAGTGGTTCTACTTCAGAACCTTTTTTTCTTACAAGAAAACAACTTTCTTTTTTTATATCTTTACAATAAGAATAATCTGAAACTTTAATTAATGATCAAGAATTATTTGATAAATAATATTCAGTCTTATTAGTTCAAGTTCAGGTTTTTAAAGTTTCTTTACTTCCAGTATTTGTTAAGTCTATTCAATTATTTCTTACATCTTCAGCTATTATTTCTGTAAAATTTTTTATATTTTCTTGCATCATTCTGGAAGAATCTATTTTTTTTGCAAACATTCATGAAAAAATAAAAATTTGTACAATACTTATTAAAACCATTGAAGTTATAGTTATTGCAACAATTATTTCTATTAGAGTAAAAGCTTTTTTCTTTATTTTCATAATTATTAATTTTTTATATTTGAATTAAAATTTTCTTCTGTAGAAAATGCAAAAATAAGTCTGTCTTTTATATTAATTATTTTAGAATTAATATTTAAATTCAATTTTTTATCCATTTTTAAAGCCAAATCTGGAGCTACTAAAACAAAAATTATATAAAAAATTATTATGGAAATTATTTTTTTTAAAATATTTTTTAGCATAATTTTTTTACTTGGAAATATAATTTCTTTTTTATATATTACTTATATATATGAAAATTCAAGTTTTTTTATTAAAAATTAAAAAAGTGAGTAAAAAATGTTATTTTTTTTATCATCTATGCATTTTATTTTCTGGATCATATTTTTTCCAAAAATTATTTCTAAATTTTTCAAAATTATTTTCCAAAATAGCAACTCTAGCTTTTTTTGCTAAATTAATTAAATAATATAAATTATGATAAGATAAAAGTTGCATTCAAAGAATTTCTCATTCTTGTATTAAATGTCTTAAATATCATTTTGTATATTTTTTACAAGTTTTACAATCACAATTTTCATCTAAGCTTTCTTTAGAAAATTTCCATTTTTTGTTTTTTATTTTAATATTTCAAATACTTGAAAAAGCAACTCAATGTCTTCAAAGCCTTGTTGGCAAAACACAATCAAACATATCAATTCATCTATATATTGCTTCTATTAAATCTTCAGGAGTTCATACTCACATCAAATATCTAGGCTTATTTTTTGGTAAAACAGGTTCAATTACATCTAAAATTCTATACATATCTTCTTTTGATTCTCAAACAGAAAGACCTCAAATAGCAATTCAAGGACAATCTAATTTTCAAATAAATTCAGCACTTTCTTTTCTCAAATCATCATAAATAACACCTTGAGCAATAGGGAATAAAGCTTGTAAATATTCTCAACTTTCTTCTCTTTTTTTATTATTTTCTTTCCATCTTTTTACACATCTTTCAGCCCATCTATGAGTTCTATTCATTGCTTGTTTTGCATATGTATGTGAACTATCTCAAGGAGCACACTCATCAAAAGCCATTATTATATCAGCTCACAAATTACTTTGTAGATCCATATTATTTTCAGAATCATAAAAATGTTTAGAGCCATCTATAAAACTTCTAAAATGAACTCACTGTTCTGTTATTTTTACTAAATCACCTCATTTTCATAAAGAAAAAACTTGAAATCAACCACTATCAGTTAATATTGGTTTATTATAATTTTGAAATTTATGAACTCAACCAAAATGTTTAACAACTTCTTCTCAAGGTCTTAAATAAAGATGATAAGTATTAGCAAGAATTATTCAAGCACCCATTTCATCTAAATCCTCGACACTAATTCATTTTACAGTTGCTTTAGTTCAAACTGGCATAAAAATAGGAGTTTCAAAATTTCCATGTTCAGTAAAAAATTTTCATGCTCTTGCTTTACCATTTGTATTTTTTAAATTGAATTCAAACATTATTTTAATTTTTATATTATAATTTAACTAAAAATATTTAATTTTAAAAAAATAGCAAATAAAAATATGATTCTTTTTCTTCAGTCATAATAAAATAGAAAAAAGAAGTAAAAAAATTTGTAAAAAAAGAAAAAATTAATATACTATTCATAAAGAATTTATATTAAATTATTAACAAATAGAATTATGAAAATAACAATTAAAAATTTTTTTATACTAATAATTACTTTTGTATGATTATTAAATATCACAGAGATATATGCTACATGTTATAATTCAGAGGCAGATCGTGTTTCATCAAGCAATAATTGTGCATGACCATCTGGGTATTATAGTGATGCAATACTTTATAAGAATTCTTCTGGTTGATTTTGTTGTAAGTATAGTAATACCAATTCTAATGATCCTTGATTTGTAGCTGATTGAAGTAAACAATATGAGGATACTGCTGAAAAAGGATGAACTTTTAGTTGAGGTGATGTAGGCCAAAACTTTGTTGAACGTACAACAGATGTTGATACTGCTTGAATAGACTGAGTAAATACATGAGATTGATTATGAGCTATATTATGAGCTATAAATAGCTGATGAGATGTAGATTGAGCAATAGATAGTTATCTTTCTGATGATAAAGATAGTGATACAGAACAAACAATTACTAAATGAAACAGAACTGCTAGCAACCCAACAGATATAACTACAGGTTTAGCCTCTTCAGTAGATTGAGCAACTGTTAATGATGATGGTATTATAAAATTAAGCTCTGAAGATTGTAATAATCCTGAATATGCAGCAATAATAGCAATGGATAATGCTGATCCTTGAAAATGAGTTTGTGATTAAAAAAACTTAGAATAAAAAAATTGGGTTAATAGGAAAAATTAAGTTTCTGAAAAATAAAAAAAGTTATGTAAAATTTTACATAACTTTTTTTTGTTTCTTTATCTAATTGTATAATTTCATTTTGTTTTTATTAAAATTTTTGCAACTACTTGGTCATTTTTAACTAAATTAAAAATTGGAAATTCTCATTCAGTAGAATAATTAATTTTATAATCTCAATTTCATTTTCATAAAACATTTATTCTTCAATCTCTAAAAATAGTAAAAATTGCTTCTTTTTTTGAATCATTAATATCATAAATAACCAAAGTTCAAGGATTAACTTTTTTATCAACTACTATTTCATAATAAGAATAATTTGTTTTATCTACAAATTCTATATAAATTCATTCACTAAAACTACCAAGAAGATTATCTCTAATATTTACTTTTCAAGTATTTGCTACAACTAAATAATTATAATATAATTCTTTTCAAGCTTTACTTATAATTGTTTTCAAGAAAGATTTATCATTATCTGGGTGATTTGAAGGTAATACTTTTATTGTAGTAGAACCATCTTTTAAGCTAAGTTTTCAAGTTTTTTCATCAATTTGTGCAATTTCTTTTTTGACTTTTTCTCAATTTATAGTTACTTCTTCATATATTCAAACAAAACTTTCTGTTTTTGTTTCTCAAGAATTAATTCAGTTAAGTAAAAATTCAAATTCTCATTTTTCATTTGTATTAACTTTTTCATTTCAAGTTTTATCTAATAATTTTGTTAAAACTCATCATCTAAATCTATACATATTTATGGGTTCATTTTCTAGTAATTCATTAATAGTTCAAGAAATTTTATCCAAATTTTCTGTAACTTCTGTTATTTCAGGAACAGGTGGATAAATAAGTAAAGTAACTTCTCATTCTCAAATATTTCCATTATCATCTGTTAGAGAAATTTTTATTTTCTTTTTTATAATTTCTTCAAATTCTCATAAATCAAGTAAAATTTTTCAGTCTTTTAAAGAAATTTTTATTCTTCAATCTAAAGAAGTTGCTTCATCTAATTCAGCTTTAGTAATATTTTCTATTCAAGAATCTTCATATACATAAGGAGTTATATCAGTTTGTTGTTTTTGATAAACAGGAATTATAATATTTCATTCCAAATTCAATTCTGGTGCATAATTATCACTCCATTTTTGTGGAGAAATAAGTAATTGTTTAGAAGTTGTTCATTCTATTTCATCATTAAATGCAAACATTTTTGCATAATAAAAATCATTTTCTATATTTAATCTAATCAAATAATTTTCTTTAATTACTCATAAATCTCTAATTCTATAAAGTTGTACTTTAGAAAAATGCAGATTTAATTCTTTATCATTATAATATTTTATTTTCAAATAATCTTTTGTAGTATATCTTTCTTTCTCACTAGATTTTATAGTTGTTCAGGGCAATATTGGTAATCAAGCAAATTCTCTAACTTCAGCTCAAGTTATTGTTACATCTTGTTCAGAAGTTATATAAATTTTTCCTGCTAAAATAGAAACAATTTCTATATCATTTTCTGAAAATTCTACACTTCAATAAGCTGGAATATTTATTTGTCCTTCTTCAGGAATATCTTTTCCATTTTTATAAATATTGTACTTTATTCTTACTGTATTATTTCATTTTGTATAAATCTTTTTTCAAGCTCCAATTTTGGAACCTTTTGCTAATTCAATAAATTTTTTTGTTTCTATTGTAATTCATTCTGTAGTTCAAAAATTTTCTATATAAGCTAAATGCTTATTTGTATATCATAAATGTTTAAAATTTTCATTTTCAAATAAAATATTTTTCTTTTTATTATATTTATTTTCTAAATACCAGTCTTCAAAATTATTATATTTATTAAATTCATTTATAGAAGTAATGTCATCTATATGTAAAAATGAATCAACAATATATTTTCTGGTATTTATAGGAACATAAGATGGTATTTCAGCTTTTAGTGCATCAAATTTGTCTACAATAGGATAAAATTCTAATCTAAAATCTGTCAGATTTTTATTTGTAGGAGTTGTGAATTGTACATTTACAGCTCAGTTTTCAGAAACTGATTCTCTAAATCAATTTATACTTTCAATAAAATTATTAGAAAATTCTTCAAATTCATTATAAATTATTGGACTTGCATTAAAAAATTCTTTTTCTTCTTTTTTTTCTAAATTTTCTTTTAAATAAATTTGATTTTTTACCATATATAATAAATCATCATCTTTATCATTATCAAAATCTATTTGTTTAATTTCTTCTTTTCAATCTAATTCATCTAAATAATCAAATAATCTATAAGATTTTGCTTTTTCTGAAATATAAATTCATTTATAAACATAACCTGTATTACATCAAATTCTTTTATTATCATCTTCATTATTATCATCTTCTGGCAAATTAGCATTTCAAGCTAATAAAATTCTTTTTCTATTTTGAATTTTTTTGTTTTGTTTAAAATAATTATTTAATCAATTATTAACAGTTTTATTTAATTCTTTTCTTATTTCATTTATTTCAATTGCTTCATCATCAGGAGTATTTAGATTTTTTATAGCTTCAAAAGTTTTTTTATTATATTTTTCAAATTTTTTATTATAAATTTTTATTTTATCATCTTGGAAAGTTTGTGAAATAAAAGTTACATCTGTTTTTATTTTTCATAATTTTCTAATATTATTCCAATTTTTTAGCTTTTCTTCTATTTTTTTATTTTCTATAATTTCTGTATTTAGAATATCTTCTAAAATAGAAAATTTTTCCATATTATCTTTTAATAAACTGTTATTCAATTTATCTGCTTCATTATAATCTCTTTTAGCTACATACTGCCAAATATTTTTTATTCTATCAGTTTCTGGTCAAGAAATTTTTTCTAAATTATAAATAAATAATTTTTTAAATTCTCTATTTGTAAGTTTTTCTCACACTTCTTCTTTTATAATTTTTTGTCAATTTTTTATTAAATCTTCCAAGTTTTTTAATCTAGGGTTTTTTTCTATATTTTGACCTGTTTTAATTCATTTTTCAGAAATTTCTATTTTTTTATTTTCCACTCAATATCATCTTAAATCAAAATTTACTGGACCTTTAATATTCAAATGTTCAACAACATTATTTACTTTATTTTGCAAAGGGTCTGTAATATTTTTTACAAGATCAACAACAAAATCTGTTTGAAATTCTAAATTAACATAAGTTTTAATATCAACAGAATCTATCCAAGGAAAAGAAAATTGTGGGAATTCTTGTGAATGAAAATCAGTATCTAAATATCATCATCTTTCAGTAATAAAAGCTATTTGGTCACCTGCTCTCCATTCAGGAATAAATGGACTTTGTCTTAACAAGCACATTGCTTTAGAAATTATTTTTAAAATATCTACAAATTTATCTATAGATGAAAATAATTTTGGAAGAGTTGGTGCTGGTGGTAAGTTAGGTAACTGTATTTCTGGTAAACTTGGTAAATCTGGTAAATCTTTTATAAAACTCAAATCTGGTAATTTTAAATCACTTAAAACTGGAATTTCTGGTAATTCAAAATCAACTCTTAAGTTCGGTCTAGCAGGTAAATATAATTCTGGTAATTTTGGAATAGTTATTGGAATAAAATTAAATTCAAATTCTGGTAAAGCTACTGTTATTCAAGCTCTAATATTATGCAAGTCAATATTAACATCTGGCATTTTAGGTAATTTTATAATTGGTAGTTTTGGAATTAACATACTTATTAGTTCCATAAAAAAATTAATAGAATCTCATCTTTCATTTTTACATTGTTTACATTCAGCTTCATAATCAGCAAATAAATCTGGTAAAACTTGCCAAGACTTCAAAATTGCTTTTATTAAAACATATAATTCTACCCAAGATTTGAATCTTTTTCAATTTAATTTTAACCATTTTGGTAAAATTTCTGACCAAATTCTTATATTACAAAGAACTTGTTGTAACCGTTTTTCTTTTATTCTAATTAAAAGTTGTAATTTTTCTGGTAATTCTTTATAGTCTTTTAATATTTGAATATTTTTGTCAAGTGAAGAAAGCAATTTAGCTGAATTAATTCTTAATTCTATAGCTTTATTTTTAGCTTCCTCTTTACAACTTTGGATATTAGAATCTGTAGTATATAATTTATCACAATAATAACCCATAGTCCAATTTTCTGCTGCTGATTTTATTTCATTTTCCCATTGCATTCTAGTTGTTGTAAGTTCAAAAAGTGCATTATCTAAAGTAGCTTTATCTACCCATGGAATATCTATAAATATTTTTTGAGAGTAAATATTTATAATTGGAACTGTTCAAAGAAATTTATAAACAGATTTTATACCTGAAGTAGCTTGTCTTGGAGTTCATAAATATTGTTCTCTTTTTAATTTATTTATTTCTTCATCTAAAACTAAACATTCCAAATTATTACTTTTTATTTGATTTGTAGCATTTTGTAAAAAACTATTTACACTGCCTGTTTCTGGACAATTTAGTGCTTCTTTTTTATCTTGCAAAGGTTTAATTTTATTTTCTTGAATTTTTTGTATTCTTTCTACTTCTTGTTCTTTTCATTCTTCAAAAGATTCCAAAATTTTTATTCAAACATTATCCCATTCATATTCTCATAATCAAGAAAAATCTGGTAAAATAACTGTTACTGTTGGAAAATCTGCATAATTAATTATTTCTTGCCATTGTTCTTTTACCCACTCCATAATAAATTCTGGAAAACTAGGAATACTTGTCATTTTCATTTTTACAACATCTCTAAAATTTCATTTACTTAAAACACTTGGATCAACTTTTATATTCAATTCTCACATATTAGAATTGCTTTTATTTCACATTTTGAAAATTGGTTGATTTGAAATTCAATAATTTCATCATCATCATTTTGCAATATGTTTGAATGCTTCTTTAAGATTTTCTCTTGCTCTATCAACTAAAGTTCAGTCAGTTTTATAGGTTATATAATCTTCTATATCTTGGTTTTTTAGAAAATTTTCAGATCATTTATTTTTATCTGAATAATTACAATTTCAATTATAAACTCAATAAGTTCATCAATCTATATCAGGAGAACCTATATCTGTAATATCTCCATCAGATCAATCACTACTACAACCAAAAAGTGGAGCAGCTGCAACAATACAATTTCATCAAGGAACTATTGGACTAAGTCAGGGAGTTGGTAGGTATCAAGCTCAAATATTATCTCAAAAACAAATAGCAGTTCAAATAGCACCTGTTATTGTTAGAGTTAAAAATATTCTAACAGGCCCTGGAGCATATCAAAACCGACCTCAAGCTCAAATTGGATTAACTGGCCAAGTTGGAGGTACAGGAACTACAGCTTCTCAATCAAAAAGTCTTTCTCAATATTTAAATGGTCAAGTAAATTTTATATTTCATGCTCAAGGAATAACTCATGGTCAAAGTCATCATTTTGGAGTTAATGTAACAGGACCTCATAAAGTAAATAAAGAAAATATAGGTAATCATTCAAATGTATGAAATCAGTCTCACATTGGTTGTCAATAAAGTGTTGGATCTCATCAAGGAGCAAATGGAGCCCAGTTCATAGGGCTAGAAATACAAGATCATCAACCAAATCAACATCAAAAACCTTGAATTGCAAACTCTATATTATCTACAACTTTTTCAGCTTTTTCATTAAACTTGTCTAAATTATTCATAAGTCAAGTTTCATTGTCATTTTGAAAAGGTGAATTATCTTCTAAATCAGGAATTCAGTCTCAATCAGAATCTTTTGATAAAAGATCTAAACCTTCTTTAGAGAATTCTTTGAATTTTGAGTCCTCCTCTTCCTCTAAAGCTGATTTAATTAATTCATCATATTTATCTGGAATTTGGTTACCATCAACATCTAAATCATTTCATTTTAAAACATCAGGTAATTCTGCTTTACAAGAAGGAGCTTTTGTTCAATGTTTATAGTCTCTAACAGAAATAGATCTATAAATATCATATTCTTCTCAACAATTATTTTCATCATTTTTAAAAATAATATCTCAAAATTCATCATCTCAAACTTCATCTTTTTCAAATAATCATACTTTTATAAATCACATTTTATATTCAAGTACTTCTGTTTCATACTCTAAAACTAATTCTCAATCTATTGGAATACTATAAGAATCAACTAAAAAATTATAATTTGGTAAGGCTGAAGGTTTATATTTTATTTTTTTATTATTTATAGTTAAAGAGTCTTTATTTAAAGATAATAATTCTGGAATTGTTTCTAAATAAGCTACATTTTCTATAGCTTTTGCAGAAGTATTTTTTATAATAATTTTTGCCTTTACTTTATCTCAAGGCAATAAAATTCAAGCATTTACATCAAAAAAAGTTTTTTTAATATCAAGTCAAAAAGTTTTTATATATTTAGTTTTTACAAATGTTGTTATATCACTATTATTTAATTTTTTTGGAAAACTATTATTTCAAGGATTTTTTTCTTCTAAAAAATTGGTAGCTAAGTCTTCTAATTCTTTCTTAGAATCCTCTAAATCTTGTTTATATTGTTCAAATTCTTTTTTATCATTTTCATCTAGACTATTATCACTTGGATCTAATGTTCACTGTTCATTTATTTCCATGTTATTAATCATTTCTTCTGCTAAATTTACATCATCTCATCTTTTAGCTCAAGGTATTATATATGGAACTTTTTCAAAAATAAGTGAATTAAATAAATCATCATTTATTTCTAATTCATCTTTAGTATTATCCATAACATCCATTAAATGAATTGAAGCTTGTTTAACATCATCTTCTTTAAAAGCTGCTATAATTTCATTTGTTTTATATTTTTCTATATTTTTTTTGTTTTTTTCTAGTTTATCTGAGACTAATTCATTTCATTGTTTTATTTGATAGAGTCATTTAAAAAATATAGCACCTTTTCAAGTTCCTGAGGTTTTATTCAAAGTTAATCAAAGTCATTTTTCTACAGTCTTTTTAGTAAAATTCACTTCTTCTCAACTTCATCATCAATAAAAAATATTCAATTCTCAAGCTCTGTCAAATGTAATAATATCATCTTTTCAATCCTTATCCATATCAAAAGATAAAAGTTGCATAATTTTACCACTTGTTTCAAAGCTATCTTTTTTTCTATCAAAATTTTTCTCATTATTATTGATATATAATAATTCTCAATTAGAAGAAGTTAAAACAATATCTCAAAATCAATCTCAAGTAAAATCTCCTGAAACCAATATAGAGTTAGCTCAAACATCTCAAAAATAAACAATACTTCATTTATCTATAAATCTTTCTCTGGCCTTCGTTCATTCAAGTAATTTTACATGTCAATCATTTTTTAAAATAACTATATCTTTTATTTTATCATTATTATAATCAAAAATACTATAATTAACTATATCATCATCTTTTAATAATAATTTTCAAATAGTTGAATCAAATTGTCTTTTTTCATCAGTTCAAGGTAATTTTTTTTGTATTTTTTTCAAATAAATAACTGGATCTCATAAATTAACTAAATGAAAAGATTGATAATCTTTTGTAGCTTCTCAAACATTTTTTCAAGCAGCAAAAGAGAGCAAGGTTTTGTTTCAATCTTTCCAACCTACTCATTGATTTTTATTAAAACTTTCATAAGTATCATCTGTTAATTTAGCAAAATGATTTAGTGTATATTTATTTTCAAAAGGATCATTATAAGTTATAGAAACAGAGTCATATGAACGACCTCTGATTCAATTAAAATTTCTACTCAAATTATAATAACCTGAACTAATAAAAACTCATATCAAATTTTTATCATCATTTCATCTATTAGAAACTTCTTTTTCTTTTTTAGAATAAATAATTGTAGCATCTTTCATTACAAAAGAAACTACTCAAATATTTGTCCCATTATATGTTACATAAAATCCTATTCAAGCTGATGTATGAGTATTTGAAAGTTCTAAATCTACTCAAATTTCTTTTGTTAATTTTCAATTTTTATCAAATTTTAATATTTGTTTTTTTGTATTTTTTTCTTGTAAAATCAAATCTGTTTCTTTTTTTATAACTTCATATTTACTTCTTGATGATTTCAAAATAATAGATGTTTTTTCTTTATTTTCTTTACAAGTTATAAAATCTAAATTATTTCACTTACAAGCTATTAAATCTAAATTAGATTTTTGAAAGTAATAATAAATTTGTCATATAAAGCTATTTATAGATTCATTATAAAAAGCTAAAGAAAATCATCATTTATTATCAAAAACTGATTTTACTGTTATATTTTGTCATAAATCAGAAGATTTATTTACAAAATTTATATTACCATCTTTTTTAATATTAAAAATATTATTTTGTTTATAAGGACTATTTAAAAGAGTTGTTACTGCTAAAGATCTATTATTTTTTTCAAAAAGTAAAGCTCAAGCTAAATAATCTTGTTTAGAAACATTTCAATAATCTGCTCAAAGTAAAGTTGTATATAAAGCATTATATTTTGAATCTTTTATATTATTTTTATTCCATAAAAAATAACTTGTCATTTTTCATGCTGTTTTTGAAATTCAGTTTACAACTAAATCTTCTCATCATTCTTGTTCTGATTTTACTGTAAAACTATTATTTTCAAGTCAAGGAGTTACCTCAATTATAAAGTGTCAAACTCAAGGTTGATTTATAGCTTTTATTTGAATTTTTCATTTCAAATCTCTAAAGTTAGAATTTGGATCATCTTTTGGTTTATCTGAAGCATAAAAACGGTGTATACTAGAGTCAAGTATATCTAAAAAAGATAATTTAAATTCATATTTATTTTCTTCAGATTTATCTTCAAAAACTAAATTATTATATCTATCTTTTAGTTCTATAAAAATATCAGATGTATTTATATCAGTAGGAGTTATATCTCAATCATCTAAAACAACAAGTTTATCTTTATCCATATGAAAATCTATCCTAATAGGAGCTTCTGGATAAATATTCATATTTTTAACAAAATTGCTTTTTACTCATTCAACTTTTATATCCATTTTTGCTTTTGCATCTTTTATTGCAACTGTTTTTGTTTCAAAAACTCATATTCAAACTCAGTCTTTTATATCAATATACCTATCTAATCATTTTAAATAAATATCATTAAATCTAGAATAAGCTCTTGAATTGAATCAAGTTAATACTTCTCAATTTTTAGTAACTTCAATTGTATAATTATATTTTTTAGCTCAAACAACTAGTTTTTCTCAAGAAACTCTTACATTAACTTCTAAATCACTAAGAGTTTTTATTTCTTGTTGAACTGTTAAATTGATATTTTTTAATTCATCTACAAGCATAAATTCTATTTGATTATTTGCTTCTTTGTCAGTAGATTTTAGGATAAAATTTTTATATCATTCAAAAACATTTAATTTTTTTCATGTTTTTCAATCATCAAAAATTACTCATCATCATACAACTCTCATTGCAATATCATATAATTCTCAACTAGCTACATTATTATATTTATCATATAAAGTCAAAAGATGAGTTGTAATATTTCCTCAAGTTTCAGTTATACTAGTTGACAAATCTACTTTCATTCTATTAGGAATATCTGCTTTTACAAAAAATTCTTTTTCCAATTTTATTCAAGAAGAATCAATAATTTCTAGTAAATATTCACCAGAAACTTGAATTTTTGTTAAAGCTTCAAAATATCAAGAAAAATTAACTTCTTTTTCAGAAATTATTTTTTTAGATTCATCTTCTTCTAAAAGGTCAATAATTTTTACATTTAATGGAAAATTCAAATCAAGTTGTTTTTGAGCTAATCCAAAACGAGATAAATCAAAAACTAATTTTTCTTTTGCATTAGAAATTATGTCTATATTGTCTTTTAAAGTATTTGCATCATCATTTAAATTAGAAAAGTCTAATCAAATAGTTTTTTTATCATCTTTTATTTTTTTAGAATTTGATAAAAATATATTTACTCAATCAGAAGCAACTACTGTATTTAATCAAGAATCTACAATTACTTTTTGGTTACTTGTTTTAGAAATTAAATAATTAGTAGTAAACAAATTTTCTGCTCTAACAGGAATAGTTAAAGGTTCACTTCTAATAATTTTTAATGTTCTTTTTTTATTTTCAACTGTTGGTAAGATAGCAAAAGCTTCAAATGTAAAATCTAATTCCCTACCTTTAGTTGAAAAACTAGAAAAAGCTTCTCAAGCTTTTGCTCTAATTTTTCAGTTATAAAAGTTCATATATTTTAATAATTTTTCTCTAGCTTCTCTATTTGATAAATCAGGGTTTCATACTTCAAAAATAGTTTCTCTATTAGAAGAACTCATCATTTGCTCTTGATCTTTTGAAGCTTCTACTTTTAATAATTTAAATTCAATATCAGTAGTATTATCAAAAATTAAAATATCATCAAAAGGTTTCAAAAAATTTGCACTATTTAAAGATGTTTTTAAACTAGCTGTTATTTTTCAACTAGAATGAAGTAAATATTTTTTAGAATCTGTAGTTATTTCTACTTTATTTAAATATTGTTCTGTACAATCATTTATCCCATTTTTATTATTATCTTTATCACATTTCTTAACTTCTTCATTTACAGCATTAACATCAGAAACTTTACAAATTCTATTTTTTGCAACAAATTTAGCTCAAACAACATCTTTTGCAGCATTTTCAAG
>JAMONT010000099.1 GCA_027066455.1 Candidatus Altimarinota bacterium | reverse complement strand
CTTTTTTCATAGTTTTTTTTAAAAAGATATTTTTTATATTAACTCATATTTTATTTTTTTATTATAAAAAAATATCAAAAAAAAACAAGAAAAAAGCTGTTTTTCTCCTTGACTATTTATTTTTTAAAGCTATATAAACAATATTTTTTTCATTAGGTCAAGATATTTTTTATGATTTTATATAAAAAGTATGATAAAATAAATGAAGTAAAGTTTATTAACTAATTAAAAAATATAATGTTTTTTAGAAAACTTACATCTTTCATTTTATTGTTTATACTTATTTTTTCCAAATGAATAGGGAATTTTATGGTCTATGCATTAACTCCAAATGATATCACAAATAAAGTGTTTTTTCTTGATTGACAAGATACTGATGCAGATTGAAATTCTGGAAATGAACCTGTTAATAATTCTCAAATAACAAATTTAATAGATAAATTTAATTCAAATACTTGAAGTCAAATAATTTCAGCTAAACAACCTTTATATCAAACAAATTCTATTAATTCATATCCTTCACTTTACTTTGATTGAACTAATGATTTACTTGATTTAAAAGATAATTTAGAAATTTCTGTTTGAACTTGATATACTGAAAAATCTTATGTTATGATTATAAAAACAGGGAGTGATGTAAATACTTTTCAAACAATTTATGATGAAGCTACAAAAGAAAAATGATTTTCTTTTCAAATTGAAGCTTGAAAATTATATGCTTGAACTTTTAATACTTTAGATTGGACAAGCCAAAATAGAACAATTGATATGTGAAATATTTTAGCAAATGAAATTTATACAATAATTTTTGTTTATTCTAAAAATGGAGATTTTATAAAAGCTTATTTAAATTGAACTTTAGTTTGAACTTTGAATACAATAGAAACTCAAGTGACTCATTGAGCTTGTACATTTGAAACAAGTTTTAATTGTAATATTTATTCTACTTGATGAGCTTTAGCAATTTGAGCAACTAAAAATGATGTTTTAAAATTATCTAATTCTACAGTTTCAACTTGATTAGAAAAAGATTTTTTTAAAGGTAATATTTGAGAAATTTCGAGTTATAATTATGCACTTAATGTAACAGAAGTTTCTTGACTTAATGATTATTTATTTACAAAATGGTGATTTGATACTATTGCTCCAGTAATAAACTCTACAAATTTTTCTAATAATGATATTTTACCTTGAGGAAATCATAATATAGTTTTTAATTATTCAGACACTTGAGTTTGAGCAACTTGAATAGATATTTCTACAGCTAATCCATATTTTGAAAAATGGAATTCTGGAACTTCTATTTGGGAAAATATCACTGTAACTTGATTAAATGCTGGAACAATTACAACTTCTCAAGCTAGTTATCCAACAAATAGTTTAGATTTTTGAAAATATAGAATTAATTTTAATATTTCTGATAATGCTTGAAATACTTCTTCAAATTCTGAGATAATTTTTTATATTGATAAACCTCAATTAATTATTTCAACTTGAAGTGTAGATATTTGAATTTTGAATACTAATACAAATTCTTTTGCTAATACAATTACTGTTACTGTAAAAACTGTTTGAGCTCCATTTAATTTAAAATTAAAAAGAAATCAAACTTTAACTGATGGTTCTGATACAATTCCATATTATAATTGAACTTTATGATTTGGTTATGATAAAAATAATGATTCTAATTTATTTGATTTTAATAATAGTGTAATAGGTCAGGAAATTTTGAATATTAACACTAATTGAAATTTGAATATTTATACTTATACAGTAAAAATATGAGCAATAATAGATTTTCAACAGCAATCAGGAGATTATAGTTGAAAAATAGATTTTTGAATTGAATTGGATTATTAAAAATTTAAAAAAACTAATAAAAAAAATAAAAATATAGTTTTTTTTGAATTTTTTAAAAAAGTATGATAAAATTAATTTTAGTTAATATTTAAATTAAAAAAATATGATAAAAAATACAGATAAAAACATATCTGATGATAACATTTTTTCAGAATTATCTAAAGATATAGATACTTCTATTGAAGACACTAAGATTAAAGATGGTACATATTATATAAAATTAATTTCTTCTATAATATGATATACCAATTTACTTTTACTATTTTTAATAGCTACAATTTTTTGATATAATTATTTACAAAACAATGATTATAGTTTTAAAAGCAAAATTGTAGTTGAAAATTGTGATTTACTTTTATGAGAAAAAGCTAGCTTATTAAATTGAGAATGTACAACAGTTAGTAATGCTATATTAGATTATACAGAGAAATCTGAAAAATTAAATAAAGAAACTTTGGAAAAATTAAATGAAATATTACCAAAACTTGTAAAAATTGAAAAATTACTTTTTTCTGATAATATTGCCTTTTTAGTTCAAAAATCACAAACTAAACTAGAACCATTAAAAATTTTAGCAGAGTTTGATAAAATAAAAAATTCTTTTATTCTATGATCTGAGTATGCTGCAAAAGATAGAATTGAATGTAAAAATATTGAAATAAAAAATAATATTTTAACAGCAAATTGTAATGCTTATTCTAGTTCTAGAAATACAGATATTATATGATTTTCTTGAAATGAAAATGAAAATATTATTTGAACAAGTGCTTCAATAGCAGCAAGTTTTTTGAATTATATTGATAAAAATTCAGAAAAATTGAAAAATATAGAAAAACAAAAAGTATTTAAATCTGAAAATACTACAGAAAAAGTATGATTATTTAAAAAAACAAATTTTAAAATAAAGTTGCAATATATTCCTAATTCTAATTTATCACTATAAAACAAAAATATGCCTAAAAATAAATTATCTTCCAATCTAAATTCTTTAATTATAAATATAATTATTCTTTTTATATTATTTTGAACTATAAGTTTTTGGCTTTATCCTGAATATAATTCAGTAAAAGCTAAAAAAGAAGAATTTAAGGAAATTATAACTGATTATAAAAAAATGGAAAACTCAGGTATTTCTTTTTGAAAAATAAAAGTAAGTGCTTCTAAACAATTAGTAGAAGAAAATAAAAAAATTAAAAAAAATACTGCTATTATAGAAAAATTAGAAAGCTTAAAAAATTCTAAAACAATTTTTAATAATTTAATTGAAGAAAAAACAAAAAAAACTAATATAAGTTTTTTAGAATTTTTGGAAGAAAAAAATAATATTATAAATAAAGAAATAAATTCTGAAGAAAATATTCTTTTAGAAAAAAAGATAGAAAATATTTTACCTTCTTATATTGAAAATGATGAAAATATTTCTACTCTAACAAATTTTAAATTCATAAATTATTTAGAAAATTTATTTTTTGCCTTTAGTTTAAAAAATGAATGAAGTATTTGAATTAAAAATATTGTAGCTGTTGAAAATTTATGAAAAAAGAAAAATGAAGCTGATCAACTTTTTTACATTCCAACAAAATTAAAAATAAAATGAAAAAAAGAAAATATAGTTAATTTTTTATATTATTTAGAAAATGTTTGAAAAATACAAGTAAAACATAATGAGCAAAAAGATTGAATAAAAATTATTTTTAATGAAGACAAAAATGATTTTTTTATTAAAAGTAAAAATGTTTATAAATATTTATGAAAATCAATAGTAAATAATTTGGATTCTTGAGAAATAGATGAAAAAAAATCTAAAAATATTTATAATAATATTTTTTCAGAAATAGAAACTATAAAATTTTCTGAATATATAGATTCTAAATTGGAAGAACATAAATATATAGAAAGTTTATCAAAAACAAAAGAATCATATAATGAAATATTTTTTATTAATTATATAAAAGAATCTCAAGGTGATGAAATATACAAAATTGACTTAACTATTAATTTTTATATAAAAGGTTTACCAAGATATAAATTGAATGAAGAAATTATAAAACTTATAAATAATTTTTGAAAAGCTATTTGACAAATTGAAATAGCATTAAAGAAAGAAGAAGGTAAAAAATTAGTTGATAGAGATATATTAAATTATTCTAAACTAAATTCTATAAAAAAATTACTTGATTCTAAAGAAAAAGATGTTCAAAATATTAAAAAAGCTTTAAAATCAGAAAAAGATTTAATGAAAGTTTATAATTCTGTTAGAAAAATTTCTAAACAATTAGAAGAAGCTAAAAAACTTTTGGAGAAGATAAAGTAAAAAAAATCCCTCTCTCTTGAATTCTCTCTCCCTTGTAGGGAGAAAGAGGCTACAAAAAAATAAAAGAAAATATTTTATAAAATAATAAAAAAATATGAATTACACAGATGTTGTAAAAGAACTAAAAGACCTAATCTATAAATGAGATAATGTACAAAAGATTTGTGATTATATTATTTTAGGTGCTGTTTTGGGTGATAGTTCTGATATTCATATTGAGCCTTTAGCAAGTTATGTTAGAATTAGATATAGACTTGATTGAGAATTAAGAGAAATTCTTGAATATCAAAGCTTTATGCATCAATCTATTGTTGCCAGATTTAAAATTCTTTCTGATTTAAAAATAGATGAAATTAGAGTTCCACAAGATTGAAGACTTAGTAAAACTATTGGAAAAAAACCTCTTGATTTGAGAGTTTCTACTTTACCGACTGTAAATTGAGAAAAAATAGTTATGAGAATTGTTGATAAATCTAAAAAGATTCCAAAACTTGATGGTTTATGAATAGAATGAAAAAATTTAGAATTAATAAAAAAAGCTATAGAATTACCAAATTGAATTATTTTAAATTCTGGACCAACTGGTTCTGGTAAAACTACAACTTTGTATTCTATGCTTGAAATTCTAAATAAAGAAAATGTAAATATAATGACTTTGGAAGATCCTGTTGAAATACAACTTGATTGAATAAATCAATCTCAAGTTAGAGCTGATATTGGTTTTACTTTTGCTTATTGACTTAGAACAGCTTTGAGACAAGATCCTGATATTGTAATGGTTTGAGAAATAAGAGATAAAGAAACTGTTGATATTGCAATTGAAGCTTCTTTAACTGGACATTTGGTATTCTCTACAATCCATACAAATTCAGCTTCAGAAACAATTACAAGAGTTTTAAATATGTGAGTTCAAGGGTTTTTAATTCCAGCTTCATTTAATATTGTAATTGCTCAAAGACTTGTTAGAAAGTTATGTGAAAAATGTAAAAAACAAATTCCTTTTTCAGAACTTGATAAAGAAACTGTAGTTCATATAAAAAAATTATTACAAAAAACTGATAAAAAAGAATTATCTTCTAGACTTTGAGAAAAACTAAAATCTCCAAAAATTTATAAATCTGTTTGATGTGAATATTGCTCTAATGATTGATATAAATGAAGAGTTTGAATTTATGAAGTTTTATCAATAACTCCTTGAGTAAAAACAATGATTTTGGAGTGAGCTTCTGCTTTTATGATAAATAGGGAAGCAATAAAAGATGGAATGATTTCTCTAGAACAAGATTGAATTATAAAAGTTTTGCAATGAAATACAACTTTGGAAGAAGTTTATAGAGTTGCCAAAATGCAAGAATATTAAAAATAACCACCCCCTTTACAAATTATGTGAAACAATGATAAAAATTCTCAAGAAAATATTATGGATAAAATTAATTCTTTTTTCTATAGTTTTCAAAAAATTAAACCTACAGAAAAGGTGGTTTTTTATCGTTTACTCTCAACAATGATTAATTCTTGAGTTTGAATAATTAGAGCTATTAAAGTTTTAGAAGAACAAGAAGAAAATCCTGTCTTCAAAAAAGTTTTAAAAGCTTTTTGAGTAGAATTAAAAAGTTGAAAAAAATTATCAGAATGTTTAGGAATGTATCCTGCTAGCTTTTCTATTGCTGAAATTTGAGTTATTGAATCTTGAGAAAAAACAGGTAGATTAAATTTGGTTTTAGATGATTTAGCTGAACAAACTGAAAAATTAGTTTCTGTTACTTGAAAAATAAAAGCTGCAATGATTTATCCTTCTACAGTTATTGCTGTTGTAATTTGAGTAGTTTTTATAATGATGAGTGTTGTTGTTCCTAGACTTTTAGAAATTTTTGATGATCCTTCTAAATTACCAGAATCAACACAACTTTTAATGAAAATTTCATATGTATTTGAAAATTATTGGTATTTATTAATAATGTGAATGGTATTATTTATTATATGAATACTTATTTGGAAAAAAACTCCTAATTGAAAGTATAATTTTGATATGTTTATGATTAAAATGCCTATTTTTGGTGAAATTATGAAAAAAATTATTTTATCAAAATTTTCTAGAATTTTATCAGGACTTTTAGGTTCTTGAGTTTCAATTATAGAATCATTAAGAATTACTTCAGATGCTGTTTGAAATGAAGTTTATAGACAAAGAATCTTACTTTTAATGGAAGATGTAAAAAAATGAATGAAAATTTGGGAATCAATAGATTGAGATCCACTTTTTCCAGCAATAATGAT
Source organism: Candidatus Altimarinota bacterium (assembly GCA_027066455.1). Classification (GTDB taxonomy): domain Bacteria; phylum Patescibacteriota; class Gracilibacteria; order BD1-5; family UBA6164; genus JAMONT01. Next base: position 14,069 of record JAMONT010000099.1, on the reverse strand, counting down.
ACAAATGATACAAGTTTGAGAACAAACTGCAAAACTAGATTCTATTATTTTAAAAATTGCTGATTTTTATGATGAACAAGTTGATATAAAAATTTGAGTTATAAATAAACTTTTAGAACCAATAATTATAGTAGTTTTAGCTCTTATTGTTTGATTTATAGCTATTTCTATTATGGAACCAATTATGCAATTAGCAGATCAGGCAAGTAGCAAATAAAATATACTAAATATTATCATTTAATATTTTTAAATAAACAATAAAATTTTTTTTATATATGTTATTTTTTATTAAATTTTTATATATTTCTATTTTTTCATCCTCACTAAATCATAATAAATATAAATTTGAAATTATATTTGATAAAGTCATATAATCTATTTTTTTTACAAGTTCAATATTTTTTAAAAAAATCATAATTTTATTTTTATATTCATTTTTTTCTTCCTTATTATTTTCTTTATAAATAAAATCACATAATTGATTGGTTGTAACTAAAAAATTTATATTTTCTTCTAAATATTTAAAATCTCAATATTTTTTACTTGAATCATTTTTTGTATATCTAATAATTTTATTTTTTATTTTATCAATATATTCACTATTATCTAAAACAATTTCAAGTCTTAATTTATTTTTTTGTAAAAATGTTAATAGCTTATTATAATTTTCAAATGATTCAAATAAGTTAAAAATTTCTTTTTTAAATGAATTATGATCTAATATATTTATATTTTGTTGTAAAAATTCTATTTTATTATCATCTGATTTTTCTTTATCTTTAAGATTTTTTTTATATAATTCAATGTATTCTTTTTTAAATTTTTCTTCTAAACCAATTTTTCAGCATTTTTCTACACTATAAGTTCATTTTTCAGAATATTTTTTTACAAAATCTGTTATTAAAGAATTATCTAATCATTTAATAATTTTTTGATTATTTTCTAAAATTTTTAAGATTTTTGTGATATTTTTATTTGATTCTTCTTGAATATTATTATAATTTTTTTTTAATAAATCTATTTTAAAATCATCTATATTTTTATATGGAATATTTAATTTTTCTCAAAAATGTTCAAATAATCTTTTTAATATGTGGTCAACTTTTCATAAAATAATTTTTTCATAAATTTCTGTTGTTGTTTTACATTCTTTACTTTCTACCTTTATAGAAGTTATTTTTATTGATCTATTAGATCTTTTTCTCATAATTTTTTATTTATCAAATATAAAAACTATTATTTTAAAAAAAGTATACAGAAAAAATTAGAAAAGTAAAATGAAAAATTTTATTTTTTATTTTTAAATTGTATAATTATTTTTTGAAAACACAAAAATAGTTAATTATTTTTTACAATTTTTCATTTCTATTATTTTTTTCATAGTTTTTAGTTAGCAAGGGGTTAAAACCACCTTGTTGATCAGCTGAAAAATATTTTTAAAAATTAATTCAGTTTGTCAACAGAGGGTTTTAACCCTTTGTAAATTAATATTAAAACCTTATATTTCTCTTATTAAGAAATGTTAGGTGAGGTCTTTCTTTTAATAAACTTCCTTTTCATAACATTTCTTACAAAAAACAATTTCTTCTCTTTCTGGAGAATAAGTAGTTTTCATATCCACTCTACATTTATCACATTTTCTATCAAATAATTTTCTAGGATTTCTAAGTTTTATTCTTTCCAAATGTCTACAACTAGAACATTTAATTGGAACAGGAATATTTTTTTCTTTATAAAATTTTAATTCTGCTTTTACTAATCTATAGTTTTTATTACAAGTTTCACAAGTAAGAATTTTTTTTAAAATTTCTTCTGAAATTTCTGAAATATTATTTTCAACTTTAATTTTTATTCAATTATAAATTGTTTTTTCTTCTTCTGATTTAAAATTTAGTTTTTTATCTAAAATTTCTTTTTGCGTTAATGGAAAATATTCTTGTGCAATAGTTTCATTATATCAAAAAGGAGAAATTGAAGCAGGAAAAAATTCTCAATATTTTTCTGTTTTTATCATATTTTTTATAATTTTGTCTTTTAATTCAAAATAATCTTGTTTAGAATATTGTTTATTAAAAATACAATATTTAGCATTTTTTAGTCAAACACAAGCAAAACAATCTTCTAAATGAAATCAAAATAATACATATTCACAATTTACTAAATTGTATGAATATCAACAAAATTTTACATTATTACAATCAACTCAAGTATTTATAGTTTCATACATTCTAGAAACTCTTAATCAAAATTGATCAACATCATAACAATCAGAATTTGGTCAATTATAAATTCTTTCACAAAATTTCATATTTCTAGATTCTTTTATATCATAACTTTCAATAACATCTAAACAATTAAAAAGATGATTTCAACTACAATTTTCATTATTTTTTCAATAAAACTTTTTAGTTACAGTTTCTTGTACCAAAGTTGCAATTTTTATTTTTATTAAATCAATAATATGTCTTTTTTCACTTTCAAAATCTAAAATAAATTTTTTATATTCTTCTATATTTACTTGTTTATTAAAAATCATATATTTCTGGTTTATTTGATTTGTACAACCAAAACAAAAGTAGCATCATTCACAATTAGTAAGAAAATATGAATTTGAACATTTTTCACAATCTTGAGAATAATTTAAATCATAACAAGACTGACAATCAATACATTCATAAGTTAATTCACTATCAAAAACATTTAAGGAATCAACACATTTTTTAGATTTTTTTAATCAAGTAGCATAAAGACAATCTTCATTTTCATCAGCATGAAAAATCAAATAACAATTTTTGTCATATCAAGCAAAATTTGTATAATCAGAATTTATATCATTTCAATAATTTGTAAAAAGTGCTGGAAGTGGAGTAATTTTTAATAATTTTTCATATTGTTCAAAAAAGTTTTTTTCAAAATTATAATCTATTCAATAATCCAAAAAACTCCATTTATCTCACCACCAATAATCTTGAGAAAAAATATTATATTTTTTTGAATCTGAAAAACAAGAAATAATTTTTTTTCCAGTTGCTCTACATTCTATATGATAAAGATTGTACATATTTTGCCAAGATAATCTTCTTCTTTGTCTTTCTTCTGGACATAAAGTTGGAACTGGAACTCACATTTTTTCATAAAATTCTAAATCTTTTTTTGTAATTTCAAATTCTTTTTTTGATATTTTACATATTTTTTTCATAGATTTTTTTGTTAATTATATTCTTTCTAATTTTCTACAATTTGGACATTTTCTAGGAACAGGTATTTTATTTTTTTTATAAAAAGTTAATTCTAATTCAGTTAATTTATAATTTTGTTCACATATTTTACAGCTAAGAATTTTTTTCAAAATTTCATTATCTACATCAAAAATATCATCAGGAATAATATATTTTTCTCAATTGTAAATTGTAGATTTTTCTTTTTGTTTATAAAAATATCATTTTTCTAAAATTTCTGTTTCTGAAAGTGGAAAAAAATCTTGAGCTAAAGTTTCATTATATCAAAAAGGTGAATTATTTATAGGAAAAAATTCTCACCATTCTCAAGTTTTTTTCATATGAGAAATAATTTTTGGTAATATTTTTTGGTATTCTTCTTTAGAATATTGTTTATTTAAAATACAATATTGTTCATTTTGAATTCAAATACAACCAAAACAATTTTGTGAAGAATAAGCTGTATCACAGTATAATAAATTTTTGGAATTTAAAACAACTGTAAAGCAAAACATAATATTTGAAGAATTTAATCAAACTGTAGCTGATTCATAAATATTTTCTATATTTTCTCAAAATGAAGTTGTATCAATACAATTTTTTGCTTTCTGGATTGATTGTGAATATGAAACATCTTCACAGTCTTTTATATGATAACTATCGGAAATATTTTTTGAATGATAAATATAATTTCAACTAACATTTTCATTTTGCCTTCATTCTAATTTATTTTCTGTAAATTTTTTAATATGTTCTTTAAAAAAATTTTGCATTTCACTTATTCTTTCATATTTTCCTAACTTAAAACTTTTAATCTTTTCTAAATATTCTTGTTTAGAATATTGTTTATTAAAAATATTATATTTTTTATTTTCTAATCCTACACAACAAAAACAAAAATTACAACTTATACAATTTTTCAAAAAATATGATTCAGAGCAATTTATTGAATTACTAGAAAAAAATAATTTATATCAAATCTCACAATTTTTAGAAGAATAAGAATATTGCATATCATGACAATAGGAACAATCTAAGGTATTATTTGAATTTTTCAAAACATTACTATATAAACAATTTTCACAAAAATCTGAATCAAAAATTAAATAACAATTTTTACAATTACTAGCAAAATTACAATACTTAGAATTTTCCATTGGTTCTTGTTGTTGGATTGAAAATCTAGGAACTATATTTTGTAATTCTTTAAATTGTTCAAAAAAGTTTTTAGAAAAATCATAATCCTTTCAAAAATTCAAAGTATTATTTTCATTAGAAAACCAATATTCTTTTTCATATACAGGAAATTTTTTATCATTACTATAGTTAGAAATAATTTTCTTTCATGTAGCACTACATTCTCTATAATAAAGTGAACTCATATTTTGCCAAACCAATCTTCTTTTTTGTCTTTCTTCAGGACACAAAGTTGGAGTAGGAACTCACATTTTTTCATAAAATTCTAAATCTTTTTTTGTAATTTCAAATTCTTTTTTTGAAATTTTACATATTTTTTTCATATTTTTTTGAATTTATTTATTATCTTATTTATTTTAACATATAAATATAGATAAAACAAATATTCAAAAATGAAATAAATATAATTTATTACATCATAAATTTGGCTAAAGCTTCATCATAATCCTTTCAGACATAAGATTCTTCTTCTTTTGTAGAAGGTCTTTCCATCATATCTACTATTTCACTTTGTTTTATTATTTGTTCAACTTTTGGTTTAGTATCAGGAGAACAATGTTTTATACAAACTCATGTGTCTCATTTATTTAATTTTTATACTTTTACTCAATCATCTAATTTTTCTACTCCAGACATAATTGTATTTATTTAAAATATAAAGTAACTACAAGTATTATAATATATTTTTTACATTTATAAAATATGTAATTTACAAAAAATACTATTTTGGCTTGCATTAGTTTAGAAGTATGATATAATTACTGTAGAAAAATATTTACAACACATTACTTTAAAATATAATATATTATTAATTACTTAAATATGTCTGAAAAAGAAAAATTTATTAAATACTTTTTAAAGTCTGCATATAATAATATGGATATGGAAAATGAAGCTGTTTATAATGAAAAAGAGCTTTATAATAGATATAGACTTACATTAGAAAGTTTAATAAAACAATGAGTTTATAAAGGTTTAAAATATAAAAATATCTAAAATATGTCAAAAACTGAACCAAGTTTTAAAGAAACAAAGTTAGGAATACTTGAAATTAAAGAAATTGAATGAATTATTTTTGATAATTTAATACAAGTAAAATCATATATTTTTAGAAATTTTAAAAATATGAATTTTAATGTTGAAACTTTTTGTTTATTACATAATTTATTATGAAATAATTTATTTGAAAATTCTTGAAAATATAGATTACACCAAGTTCAATTATGAGATTTTATACCTATTGAATTTTTCAAAGTTCCTATAGAAATGAAAGCATTAGATGAAGATATAAAAATTAGATTAAAAAATATAAAAACTGTGGAAGAAAAAAAAGAATTTCTTGCATATATTATGTGGAAATTTTTATGGATTCATCCCTTTTTTGATTATAATTGAAGAACTGCAAGATTAATATGAGAATTATTTTTATTACAACAAAATATGAATTTATCAGATTTTTCATCAATATCAAGAAAAAATTTTTCAGAAACAATGAAATATACTACAAGTACTTGAGACTTTTCAAAAATAATAAAATTAATATAATATGAAACAAAATTTAGAAAAATCATTAGAGTTTTTAGGACTTAAAAAAGAGGAGATAAAAATTTATCTTTGTCTTTTAGAATTTGGAAATTTAGCTATTTCTAGTATTTCAAGAATTACAAAAATAGGAAGAGTAAATTGTTACCATCATGTTGATAAATTAGTAAAAAAATCATATTTAATAAGTTCAAAAAAAAGCTGAACAAATATTTTTTCAGCTGAAAATCCTCAAATTTTTTTAAATAAAGAAAAGCAAAGGCTTAATTTGATAAAAAATATTATGCCTGATTTAATGAATATTTCTTCAAATACACCAAATAAACCTAATATTTCATTTTTTGAATGATCTGATTGAATAAAAAATATTTTTACAAAATTAGAAACTTTGAAAGACACAGAAATAGTTAGTTTTTCTAATTTTTCAAAACTTACAGATTTTTTTGAAGACAAAACTTTTTTACAAAATCATTTTAAATCAAGATTAAAAAATAACATTAAAACTAGATTTATTTCACCAAGAGATGAAAAATCTGATAATTTTGTATTAAACTTTTTTCCAAAAGAATTTAATAATAATTTACTTGAAGTTTTTTTAATTTCATCAAATGAATTTTTCTTTGAATCTGAAATCACAATTTTTGAAAATAATATTGCAATTATAAATACAACTAAACAAAATCCTGTTTGAGTAATTATTGAAAATAAAAGCCTTTATAAAACACAAAAAGCCATTTTTGATTTAGCATGGCTTTGAGCTACTAGTTTTATTTGTAGTTAAAAAATTTAAAAAAAGCTTAGAAAATTTTCTAAATTTTTCTAAATTTCATTCTTTCAAAATGTCTTACATCAGGATGCTTTTTAGGAATTTCTAAATTATGTTTTCTATAAAATTCAAGTTCTGGTTTGATTATTCTAAATGGTTTTTTACTAGTTTCACATTCAATAGCCCAATTTAAAATATCATCAGGAATATCTAAAATATTTTCAGGTAATTTACTTGCAGAAATTATTTTTTCTACTTTTGGAGAAGGTGACTCATATTCTGAATAATTAAAATTTTGTTCTAAAATTTCTTCTTTAGAAAGTGGAAAATATTCTTTTGCTACTGTTTCATTATATCAAAAAGGACTTAAATTTGCAGGAAAAAATTCTCACCATTCTTCATCAGTTCACATTTTTTCTATAATTTTTGGAACTAATTTTTCATATTCTTGCTTAGAATATTGTTTATTTAAAATACAATATTTTTTATTTTTTAATCAAACACATCAAAAAAGATTTGAAGAATTATCACAATTATCTGAATAAAAACTATTATTTACAGTCCAACATCTATTGCAAAATAAATTTTTAAAACTATCAATTGCCACATTTATACTTTCATAAATTAGCTCTGAATTCATTCAAACAGTATCACAATCAAAAATATTTTTTGCATTTCTCCATATATGATTTGAATTTTTACAATCACTAGAATCTTGAGTATGAAAACACTTTTCACAATTATTTGAATTTAAAATATAATTTCAAGAACATTTTGGAGAATTTTTTATTTGGTTTGATTTATTATTTAAAATTATTTTTTCAGAATTTATTTTTTTTATTTCTTCAAAATAATCTTTCTTAGAATATTCTATATTTTTTATAAAATATTTTTTTCAGTCTAAATTCTGACAGTCAAAACAAAATTCACAATTAATACAATTTTGTAAATAATCAGAAAAATTGCATTGATTACAATCTTTTGAATTAAATAATTTATAACAATTAAAACAATTATCTATATTATAACAATTTTCACATTTTGAAGAAAAACTACAATCTATACAATTTTTAGAATTTTGAATCCAATAAGAATAAAAACAACTTTCATTATCACTACTTTCAATTAATAAATAACTATCTTTATTATTTGCACAAATATTTGTATATTCAGAATTTATTGAATTTTTATTTATAATTCAAGCTTTTGGAACTTCTTTTAATAAATCTCAAAATTGTTCAAAAAAACTTTTACTGGAATCAAAATCTTTTCCATAATCTAGAGGATTCCATTTATCACTCCACCAAAAATTTTGTTCATAAACTTTATATTTTTTGTCAGGAGAATAAACAGAAATAATATTTTCTCCAGTTGCATCACATTTTCTTCTATATAAATTTCTTTCATTTCTAAAAGCAAGTCTTCTTTGTTGTCTACATTCTGGACAAAGAGTAGGAGCTGGAATTTCAAAAATTTTACCAGAAAATTTTGGAGAAATTTTTTTATAAAATTCTAAATCAGAATTTGTTATTTCAAAATTTTCTGAGCATTTTTTACAAATTTTAACTGTAGCTATCCTTTCTCCCTTTGGGAGAGAGTTAGAGAGAGGGACTATTTTTTTCATTTATTTTTTTAAAAAATTAATAAACCTCTTTTTCATAACACCCCTCACAATAAACAATTTCATCTCTATCAGCACTATAAGTACTTTTCATCTCAACTCCACATTTATCACATTTTCTATCAAATAATTTTCTTGGATTTCTTAGTTTCATTCTTTCAAAATGTCTCACATCTGGATGTTTGTGTGGAATAGGTAAATTATGTTTTCTATAAAATTCTAATTCTGGTTTAATTATTCTAAAAGGTTTTTTACTAATTTCACATTCAATTGCCCAATTTAAAATATCATCAGGAATATCAGAAATATTTTCTGGTAATTTGTTTGCTGGAATTATTTTTTCTACTTTTGGAAATGGTGCTTCATATTCTGAATAATTGAAATTTTGATTAATTATTTCTTCTTTATTTAGTGGAAAATATTCCCCAGCTACTGTTTCATTATATCAAAATGGACTTAAACTTGCAGGAAAAAATTCTCACCATTCTCAGTCAATTTTCATTTTTTCTATAATTTTTGGAACTAATTTATTATATTCTTCTTTTGTGTATTGTTTGTTAAAAATACAATATTGTTTATTTTTTAGTCAGGTACATCAAAATAAATTATTTGAATATAGACATTCAAATGAATAATATATATTATTACAGTATCAACAAAAATTATTTACTATAGCATTTTTTAATTCTCCTCAACTAATTGCCTCATAATCTAAAAAACAATTTGGGTTATGAATTGAAGTATCCATACAATCATTCATATTAAATCAAATGAGTACATTTTTACAATTATTCAATTCTATTGATTGATAACAATTTTGAGAATTTTTTACATTTTTTAATATATCTCAAGATGAATTTTCTACATTTCTTAAATGACAAAATTGTTTAGGAATACTTTTTATTTTTTCAAAATACTTTTTTACTAAATCATTAGATTCTCAAAGAACAATCCTATTTTTTATTTCTATATATTTTTCTTTTGTATAAGGTATATTAAAAATATGATTTTTTTTATTACTTAATCAAAAACAAAACAAACAATTATCTAGATTATAACATCTGAATAAATAAGAACTATTTTTACAATCAGCAGACCAATTAACATATTTACAATTATATAGCCTTTGAGAATACATTGACTCATAACATTCTTCAGAATCTTGAATATCATATAAATCTAATCCATTTTTTACTTTTTTTATCATATTAGAATAATAAAGATTTTCAGAATCAAGAACATCTCAAGACATATAAATATTATTACTATTGCCTACATAATTAACATAAGGAGAATTATCATTTCAAAGAACAACAACCGACATTTTAGGTACATCACTTATTAATTCCCTAAACTGTTCAAAAAAACTTTTCCCAAAATCAAAATCTTTCCCATAATCTAGAGGATTCCATTTATCACTCCACCAAAAATCAGAATTATATACTTTAAAATTCTTATCTGGTGAATACATTGAAATAATACTTTCACCAGTAGCATCACATTTTCTTTTATAAAGTTTTCTTTCATTTCTAAAAACCAATCTTCTTTGTTGTCTGCATTCTGGACACAAAGTTGGAGTAGAAATTTCAAAAACTTTATCTCAAAATTTTGGTGATATTTTTTTATAAAATTCTAAATCAGAATTAGTTATTTCAAAATTTAAGTTACATTTTTTACAATTTTTTTGCATATTTTTTATTATTAAATTAATAAACCTCCTTCTCATAACAACTTTCACAATAAACAATTTCTTCTCTATCTTCCTGATAAGTACTTTTTATTTCATTTTTACATTTATCACATTTTCTATCAAATAATTTTCTAGGATTTCTTAGTTTCATTCTTTCTGAATGTCTCACATCTGGATGTTTGTGTGGAATAGGTAAATTATGTTTTCTATAAAAATCAAGTTCTTGCTTAATAATTCTAAAAGGTTTTTTACTAATTTCACATTCAATTGCCCAATTTAAAATATCATCAGGAATATCTAAAATATTTTCAGGTAATTTACTTGCAGAAATTATTTTTTCTACCTTTGTAAAAGGTGCTTCATATTCTGAATAATTAAAATTTTGATTAATTATTTCTTCTTTATTTAATGGAAAATATTCCCCAGCTACTGTTTCATTATATCAAAATGGACTCAAATTTGCAGGAAAAAATTCTCACCATTCTCAATCAGTTTTCATTTTTTCTATTATTTTTGGAACTAATTTTTCATATTCTTGCTTAGTATATTGTTTATTAAAGATACAGTAACTAGCATTTTTTAATCAAGAACAAGCAAAAAGATTTTCTGAATTATAACAATCAAAACTATAATAAATTTTTGTACCATTTAATATATTATGTGAAAATAAAATATTGTATCAATGCAAAAAAATTGATTCATAAGAAAGTTCTGTTTTGGCTGGAGAATAAGAACAATCATAACAAGTAACAAAACTTTCTGTTGTATATAAATATTTTGAATCTTCACAATTTTTTAAATCAAAACCAGTTTTAATATTTTTTGAATTATAAATATAATCTCAAGTCACATTTTGATTATTTATTCAATTTATATTTTTTACAATATGATTTTTACTTAAATTGTTTATTTTTTCTTCTATATTTTCTATTTTTTTAGCTTTTTCTAAAAAAGTTTCATATTTTTCTTTTCAAATTTTTTCATTAAAAATGTAGTAATTTTTATTTTTTAATCAAACACATCAAAAACAAAATTCACAATTTTCACAATCAATTAATTTTTCAGAATTTTTACAATTGCTAGAATTTCTACAATTTCTTAAATTATATCATTTAACACAATCTGTACATTCATAACAATTTTCTGATTCATAAACATAAAGTCCATCAACAATATCTTTTGATTTCCAAACAATATGACCATACATACAATCTTCATTTGAAATATTTCCTGAAACTAAATAACAATTTTTTGAAGCTTTTGAAAAATTTGAATATTCTATATTTTCACTTTCAAAATTTATTAAATTAATTTTTGGAACTTTTTTAAAAAATTCTTCAAATTGACCAAAAAAACTTTTACTGAAATCAAAACTTTTTCCATAATCAAAACCACTCCATTTATCAGACCACCAAAAATCTTGATGATAAACAGTAAAATTTTTATCAGGAGAATACATTGAAATCATATTTTCTCAAGTTGCACTACATTTATTTTTGTATAATTTATAAAAATTTCTAAAAGAAATTCTTCTTTGTTGTCTACAATCTGGACATAAAGTTGGAACTGGAATTTCAAAAACTTTTTCACCAAATTTTGGAGAAACTTTTTTATAAAATTCTAAATCAGAATTTGTGATTTCAAAATTTTTTGAGCATTTTTTACAATTTTTATTCATATTTTTTTTATTAAATTAATAAACCTCTTTCTTATAACATTTTTCACAATAAACTATTTCTTCTCTATTAGGACTATAAGTACTCTTTATATGGGCTCAACATTTATCACACTTTCTATCAAATAATTTTCTTGGATTTCTTAGTTTCATTCTTTCAGAATGTCTCACATCTGGATGTTTGTGTGGAATAGGTAAATTATGTTTTCTATAAAATTCTAATTCTTGAGAAATTATTCTAAATGGTTTTTTACTAATTTCACATTCAATTGCCCAATTTAAAATATCATCTGGAATATCTAAAATATTTTCAGGTAATTTCTTGGCTTGAATTATTTTTTCAACTTTTGGAAATGGTGCTTCATATTCTGAATAATTAAAATTTTGTTCTAAAATCTTTTCTTTTTCTAAAGGAAAATATTCTTTTGCTACTGTTTCATTATATCAAAATGGACTTAAATTTGCAGGAAAAAATTCTCACCATTCTCAATCAGTTTTCATTTTTTCTATTATTTTGGGAACAAGTTTATTATATTCTTCTTTTGTGTATTGTTTGTTGAAAATACAGTATTGTTTGTTTTTTAGTCAGATACATCAGAAAAGATTTGAGGAATTAAAATTTAAATCTCAATACAAAATATTATCACTATCACTAACAATAGTATTAAATAAAGATTTATTAATATTTTCAACAGATATTCACTCATATATAAAATTAGCATTTCACATTCAATAACAATCAAAGCATTCTTTTGAATCAAAAATCCAACTAGAATAAGAACAATTTTCTAAATTATATACATCAAAACAATTATATGAATTACTAGAATTATTAATATTTGATCAACTGACATTATCTGATCAGATGTTTTTTAAGTTTATATATTTTTTAGATGATTTAAAATTATCAAATTCATTTTTAATTGTTTTTATATTATTAGTATTTAAATATTCTTGATATTCATCTTTACTATACTGTTTATTAAAAATACAATAATCTTTATTATTTAATCCTACACATCAAATACAATAAGAACAATTATCACAATTTAAACAAAAAATACTATTTCTAATATTATTAGAATAAGATGAAAATTTAGAATTAAAACAATTATTACAATCATTACATTCATATAATTTTTCAGAATTTTTAGTATATGAAACATCTATACTAACATTAGTAAATGTTGTTGAATTTGAATAGAAAACTCTATCACAATTTCATATTGCATAACTCATATAACATTCTTTATTATCATAAGATTGATTAGTATATTGAGAATCAATTGTTCTTTGACTAAAAAGTGATATTCTTGGAACCTCTAATTGTAAATTTTTAAACTGTTCAAAAAAAGTTTTAGAAAAATCAAACTCTATTCAATAATCTAGTGCATCCCATTTATCACTCCACCAAAAATCAGAACTATATATTTTTAATTCTTTATCAGGACTATAAATTGAAACAATACTTTCTCAAGTTGCATCACATTTTCTTTTATAAAGATTTCTTTCATTTCTAAAAGATAATCTTCTTTGTTGTCTACATTCTGGACAAAGTGTTGGACTAGGAATTTCAAAAACTTTTCCATCAAATTTTGGAGAAATTTTTTTATAGAATTCTAAATCCTCATTAGTTATTTCAAAATTTTCCAAGCATTTTTTACAATTTTTTTGCATAATTTTTTTTTAAATATTAAAAATATTCTAACATATATTTATTATTTACACAAAACATATTATTAAAAACTTGACAAAATGCAATTTTAATTGTATACTTCCTGTGACTACTATATTCACAACTATAAAAATGAATAATAATATCACAAACATTTTAGAAAGTTTTTGACTTACAAAAAAAGAAGCAAGAATTTTTATTTTTCTTTATCAATATGGGAAAAAACCTGCTTCAACTATTGCTAGAAGTATTTGAGATGAAAGAACAAATACTTATAAATCTTTGCAAAAAATGTTAAGATCTGGCTTTATTTCTGAGATTACAAAAGATGGAACAAAACTATTTTTTATTGCAGATAAAAAAATTCTGGAACATAAATTAAAAGCTGAAATAGAAGAAATAGAAAATAAAAAAAATAATTTAAATATTTTACAAAAAGAGCTTGAAGAATTAGAAAAACAAAATTTTTCTGGAAAACCAAATATTATTTTTTTTGAATGAGTAGACTGAATAAAAAATTTTTATGATGATATAATTATTTCAGCTTCAGAAAAATGATACAGAATAATCAAATTTTTTGCAAGTAATACTTTAGAAAGTTTAGGAGCTAATAAATTCTGAGAATATTCACCTAATTTTATAGAAAAATTAAAAAAGAAAAATATTTTACTTGATATTTTTCTTG
>JAMONT010000098.1 GCA_027066455.1 Candidatus Altimarinota bacterium | reverse complement strand
AGACTTACTTGCTTACTTGAGAGTTTTGCATAATTCTCTTGATATAGTTAGTTTGAAAAGAATTATAAATGTTCCAACAAGAAAAATTTGAGCAAAATCTATAGAAGTTTTAGATAATTATAGAGAGAATTTTTGACTTAGTTATTATGAAATTATAGAAAATATTTGAGAAGTTGAAGAACTTAGAGCAGGAGCAAAAGAATCTTTGAAAATTTTTTTAGAAATTTATAAAAATTTACATAAAAAATCTGGAGAAATAGAAGTTTCTAGTCTTATAAAAGAAATTGTTCAAATTATTAATTATAAAGAATATATTTGTGAATGATTAAGTAATGATGAAGCTCAAGCAAAAAAAGAAAATATTGATGAATTGATAAGTGTTGCAAGTGAATATTCTGGACTTTGAGCTAGAGAAAGTTTGGCACAATTTCTAGAAGAAGTTGCACTTTTGACTGATATGGATACAAAAGATGAAAGAGCTGATTATGTGACTTTGATGACAATTCATACAAGTAAATGACTCGAAGAAAAAAGAGTTTTTGTAGTTTGACTTGAAGAATGAATTTTTCCTAGTTTTAGAAGTTTATGAGAAATGGGAGCTTTGGAAGAAGAAAGAAGATTAATGTATGTAGCTATGACAAGAGCAAAAGAGGAATTATATATTTCAAGAGCAAAAGAAAGATTTCATTTTTGAAATTATGTTAGAAATCCTGAAAGTAGATTTTTAAAAGAAATTCCAGAAAATTTAATAGAATATTATGATTTTTCAAATTCAAATTTGAATGATAAAAATTTTTTTAATTCAGCTAAAAATTCTTTGAAATTTGAAGAAACAAAAATAAGTACTTGAGCAAAATTAGTGAAAAAAATAAAAGATAATGATGTTTCACAATTTTCAAAAGGTGATAAAGTTGCACATATAAAATTTGGAAATTGAATTATTGTAGATTTAAACTGAGAAACAGCTTCTATTGCTTTTACTTGAAAATGAGTTAAAAAAATGAATGTAAGAATTGCTCCAGTTAGGAAAATTTAGAAAATAAGAATTAGGAATAAAGATATTCATTTTCTTACATCTAATCTCCCTCTCACTTGAATTCTCTCTCCCCGATGGGGAGAAAGAGGCTACATTGTAATAAAATCTGATTTTTAATGGAAAAGTTATTATTGTTGCAACTTACTATGTAGCCTCTTTCTCCACGTAAGGGGAGAGAGAATTCAAGTGAGAGGGGAAATAAGTATAAAAAGAGGAAAAAAACTACCTCACTTTCACAAAACTTTTTTCTCTTTTTATTTCTTTATTATTTTTATATAAAACTATTTCAAATAAAAAATTACCTTTTTTCAAAGTCCAAAAATTTTTATTATATTCTTTATTATTTATAAAATTTTTTTTAAAATCATAATTTATATCTGTTTCAAATTTTATTTTTATTTGTTGATTTTTTGGAGAAATAAAATTATCTATTTCATAAATTGATTTATTAAGTGGAGAAATAATTTTAAAAAAATTTATTTTTTTATTTTTAAAAATTATTTTTTGTTTTATTTTTTCATTTTCTGGTTCCAAAAATTTGATAATTTTAGAAAATATTTCTCAAGCTCAAGAAGCTCAACTAACTCATTTCATAGGACTTCAATCTTTATTTCAAGCCCAAACTCATAAAATATAATTTTCTCCAAATCAAATTGCCCAATTATCTCTAAAATTTCTTGAAGTTCAGGTTTTTACAAAAACTTCTCTTTTTTCAAAATCAAGTGTAGAATTAATAGGAAAACCTCATAATTTAAAAAATCTGTTTGTTAAAATAGAATTTATTTCATAGGTATATTTTTTTTCTATTATTTTTTTACAATTTATTTTAGAATCTAAAAAAATATTTATTTCACAAAAATTTCCATCATAAGCAAAAATAGAATATGCTCTAACTAATTCAAAAAGATTTATTTCTCAATCTCACAAAGTTAATGCAAGTCAATAATAATCAGGATTTTTAGTTAAAGAATTTATTTTTAATTCTTTCAAAAATTCAAGCAATCTTGAAACTCAAATTTCTTGAACCAATTTTATTGAAACAACATTTATACTTTGTGAAAGAGATTTTGCTAAAGAAATTTTTCAAGAATATTTCAAAGAATAATTTTTAGGATTATAAGTATTTCCATCTTTTGTTTCAAATTGTGTTGGTAAATCAAGTAAAATTGAATTCGAAGAATATCACAAATCTTTCATTGCTAATAAATAAGTAAAAGGTTTTATAGTTGAACCTGGTTGTCTTAAAGCCAAAGTTGAGTTTACTTGTCCAGCTTTTCAAGAATAATTATAACCTCAAATCATAACTAAAAGTTCTGAAGTTTTTTTGTCAACTAATAAAATTCCGTAATCTCAAAAATTTTTAAAAGATTTTTCTGCAACTACTTTTTTTGCTATTTCATCAATTTCTAAAGTTAAATTATAATCTATTGTTAAATTTATTTTTTGTTTATTTTTATAGTTTTTTTTTGAATTAATAAAATCTATAACATAAGGCAAAGATTTTTTTTCAGAATTTATAAAAAATAATTTTTCTTGTAAAATATCAAAATATTCTTTTTTTGAAATTAATTTTTTTTCTAAAAAATATTTTGTAATTTTTTTAAATCTTTTTTCAAAATTTTTTTCATATTTCAAAGGATTATATTTTGTAGGATTTTTTGGAATAATTAAAAGTGCTATTTGTTCAGCTTTTGTAAGATTTTTTAATTCTTTTCAAAAATAATTTTGTGAAGCTGATAAAATTCAATAATTCAAATTTCAAAAATAAATATTATTCAAATAAGCTGTTAAAATTTCATTTTTAGAAAATTGTATATTTAGAATTATTGCCAGAAAAAATTCTTTTGCTTTATTTTTTTTAGTTCTTTTTTTATTTATTCAATAAATATTTCTAATAAGTCCAGAAGAAATAGTTGAAGCTCACTGTATTGTTTTTCAAGCTTCAAAATTATTTTTCATTGCTCTTAAAATTCAAAAAAAATCAATTCAAATATTTGAATAAAAATTTTTATCTTCAAGCAAAATAATAGCTTTTTTAGTAAAATCTGGGATTTCTTCAAAAATTATTTTTCTATGTCTGATTTTTTTTCATTTTTTTTCAGCAACAATTTCTCAAATTTCTATATGGTTTCTATCATAAATAACAGAAGAATAAGGAATTTTTTCTAAAGAAATTTTATAAAAAAAACTAAAGACTAAAAAAAATATTATAAGCAAAAAAAATACTAATAAAAAATATTTTAAAATTTTTAATGTTTTTTTCATAAATTAACTTAATTCTAAAAATACTGTTTTTAAAAAAAATTATATTAAAAAACAATCAAAAAACAAGTAAAAAAATTTTACTTGTTTTCATCTTCAACTTTTTTCTCAGCTAATTGTCAACAAGCTGCATTTATGTCATCTCACATTGTTGCTCTAATTGTTGAAACTACTCAATAAGATTCCAAAACTTTTTGAAATTTTTCTATTATAAATCTTGGAGTTGGTTTAAATCAATTTGAATCAGTTCATTCTCAAGGATTATATGGAATAAAATTTACATGAGCTAATTTTCTTTCCAAAAGTTCTCATAATTCATGAGCTAATTTTATATTATCATTTACTCAATTTATCATTATATATTCATAAAAAATTCTTTTATTTGTCTTTTTTGTATAACTATCCAGAGTTTCCATCAAATTTTTTAATGGATAAGTTTCATCAACTGGCATCATTTTTTTTCTAACTTCATCATTTGGAGCATGTAAACTAACAGCTAAACCTATTTGAGAAAAATCAAAAGTAAATTTTTTTATTCAAGGAATAATTCAACAAGTTGAAACTGTTATTCTTCTATTTGCTAAATCTAATTTTTTTTGCTCAGTTGCTAAAAGTATTGATTTTTTTACATTATCATAATTTAACATTGGCTCTCACATTCACATATAAACTATATTTCTCAAAAAAGTTCATTCAGAATTAAGAATATTTGCTGCACACATTGCTTGCTCAAAAATTTCATAAAATTCTAAATTTCTTTTTAATCATAATTTTCAAGTAGCACAAAAAGTGCATCACATTGGACAACCTGCTTGACAAGAAACACAAAGTGTATTTCTTCCAGTTAAATGTCTCATAATCACAGCTTCAATTAATTCTCAAGTTTTAGTTTTAAAAAGAATTTTTGTAGTTTGTCAATTACTTGAAGTAACTTTTTCAATAATTTTTAAACTATAGAAAAAACAATTATCTTTTAATAATTGCCTCAAATCTTTTGGAATAGTTTCAATTTCATCAAAACTATTAATAAAATTTTTATAAATAGCATTTTCTATTTGAGCATATCTAAAAATTTTTATATTATTTTTTTCAAAAAGTTCTAACAACTTTTCTTTATCATGTATGGAAAATTTCATTTTTATTATTTTTTATTATTTTATTTAATTATTATTTCCAGATTCTTTTATTATTTATATTTTCTTTCATTTTAAAAGAAGAAGATATATCTATATTATAGATATTTGCAATTGATAATAAAACAAAAAAAACATCAGCTAACTCTTCTTCTAAATTCATTATTGTAGATTTTTCATCAACTTTTTGATTTGTTTTTTTTCTAATTGCTTTAGATAATTCACCAATTTCTTCAATTAGTAAATTAAGCCTTACTTCAACACCTTGATTTATAAAACCTCTTTTTGTTAAAGCTTTTTTTATATATTCTTGATATTCATTAATATTCCATTTTTCACATTTTTCTAAAGTTTTCATAAATTTTTTATATAAAATATTATAAATTATGCTTAAAATTTTTATGTTTCACTTAAATTAATAAAAACAGTATCTAAACTTTCTAGTTCAGATTTTGCTTTATAAATTTCTATTTCTTCTGTATGTTGTCATAAATTTTGCAGGAAAATATCTTTTGCTTCTCAAAAAGGAATT
>JAMONT010000097.1 GCA_027066455.1 Candidatus Altimarinota bacterium | reverse complement strand
ATTTTTTCTAACAAAACAGTATCAACAATTTTTACATTTAAATTTTTGCTTTCATTGACTATTTTTTCAGTTTAATTTTATATCTTTTTTCCTACATTTTTGACAGTTTTTTTTGCATATAATTAATATTAGTTAATAAAATACATTAATTATAGCTATTTTTTACATTAACCCCAAATTACTGAAATACTGAAGAAGCTAAAAATGCATCTTAAAAAAAATAATCAAATCTCTGATTATTTTTTTTTATTTTATTATTTTGCTTTCAATTTTTTTATTTCTCACTTTCAATCAAAATATCAATTTTTTTATTTTCTTTATCCCAATTAATTCATACTTTTACTATTTCTTTTCAATCTGTAAATTGTGGTAAATAAAGTTTATTTATTTGCTCTATTGCTTTTTTTGCACTTTCATTAACTTTTGCTTCAACAATATAATATTTATCATTTACTGGAATTACTAAATCTTTTCTTCATTTTAGATTTTGAACTTCTGGATAATAATAAATTCTATTCATTCTTAAAAACATTCAAATAAAAGATTTCAACCATCATTCTGGATTTTTTGCTACCCATTCATAAGCTGTTTCTCATAAAAAATTATAAATCATTTTATTAAAATTTTCTTCTAGTAATTCTTTATCTTCATTTATTATTCATTCATACATTTCATCTGCTATTTCTTTTATTAATCAAATATCACTATCATAATCATTTAATTGCATAAAAAATTCTAACATTACTGATTCTGTTTCTTTATTTGGAAATCATAAAGTATAGAGATTATTTTCAGATTTTTTTATTGTTAAATAACCTGCATTAGTAAACAAAACAGCTACATTTATTTTATTCAAATTTTCTAATTTAAACTGAGTTTCACTTACTATTAATTTATCTGAGTTAATTTTTTCAACTAAATCAACTATATTTATTCTATTTTTATCTATATAATATAAAATTGCACTAGGAATTCAGGTATCTGCCCAATAATATGAAAATTCAAAATTTTTAAATAAATTATTTATATTCCAAGGATTAAAAATTGTATCTTCTGGATTTCAAAAATTAAATCAATTATAATAATCTTTTATTTTTATTCTTACTTGCTTGTCTGTTAAATTCTTTTTTTCTTTTAATATATCTATTTCCTCTGCAAAATTATTTTTTACTTCTTCCCAAGTATATCACATTAAATCATAACTTTTTCATAAATATGATAAATCTTCTAAATTATTTAAAACTGAAAATACTGACATTTTTAAAACTTTTGTTAATCAAGTTAGCATAAATATTTCTATTTTACTATCATTATCTTTTACTCAAGCATAAAAACTCATAAAAAATTTTCTCATTTTTTCTGCTTTTTCTACATTTGTCAAATTTACTAAAACTCATTTATCATATTCATCTACTATTACTGCTGACTTTTTACCTGTTTTTTCATAAATTTTTGTTAAAATAAATCATAAATTATATTCTCATCAAAAATCTTCTAATTTATATTCTTTTATTTTTCAATTTTCATTAATAAAAATTTTCAAATTTCTATCCATATATTCTTTTATATTTTGATCATCTGTATAACCTGCAAAACTCATATAAACTACTGGATTAGTTGTTTCCCAGTCCCATTTATCTTCTATATACAATCACTTAAATAATTCTTTTTTTCATAAATACAAATATTTCATCATAGATAAAGTCAAACTTTTTCAAAATCTTCTTGGTCTACTTAAAAAATAATATTTACTTGTAGAATTAACCAATTTTTCTACTTGTTTAGTTTTATCAACATAAAAAGCACCTGATTCTATAAATTCTCTAAAATCTTGTGTTCAAAGTGTTATATTTTTTTTCATAATTTTTTTTGATTAATTTTTATAATAACCTTATTATAACAGAAAAAAGTTTTTTTTCAAAATTAATTTTTTATCTCTTCCTTTTCAAATTCAATAATATTTCTTTTTTCTTCATCAAATATTATTCAAATTAAATATATATTTTTATATTTTTGTTGCTTATTTTTTTCTTCCTGAAAATCAAAATTAATTGGTGAATTAATATATTTTTCATAATATTTATTTTTCTTTATTTGTTCTAATGGAGATTCTTTAAAACTAGACATTTTAAATTCTATTAAATAAATTTTGTTATCTAAAATAACTGTTAAATCTATTCTTCATCTATTTGTTACATCTTCTCAAATTATTTCATAACCTAAACTTTGCAAATATACATAAACTAAACTTGCATAAAATCATTCAAAATGTGTGATATTATTTTTTGTATAATTATTATATGGAATACTTGAAAATAATTTTTTTAATTCTTCTATAAATTTCTCTGCATCTCCTGCTTTTAATCATCTATTTATTGCTGATCTTTGAGTTAAATTTATTTCATTTGTAAAATAATCTATAAATAATTTATTTAAACTCATTCTTACTTCCTTATTTGGAAAAATAAGTTTATATTCTTGTTCTCATTCTTCATTTATTATTTTTTCTTTTATTGTCAAATATCCTGCTTGATATAAAATAACTTCTAGTTTTATTTTTTCTATATCAAAACTATCTAGTAATTCTTTTCATACTTTTAGATTAGATAAATCTGGTAAAAAATATTTTTGTTTTTCAAGTAATTTTATTAAAAATGCTGGAGTTCAGCTTGTAAACCAATAATTATCAAATTCAAAATTATTGGCAAAAAATTTTAATAAATTAAATGGATTATATACTTTATCTTTCAAAAAATTATATCAATTATACCATTTTTTTATTTCTGATAATTTTAAGTTTTTTTCTTCTTCTCATTTTTTTATATATTTATCAAAATTTTTTTCTAATTCTTCTTGAGTTATTCCACACACATTTCAATATTTTTCTATAAGACTTATATCTGTTAGCATATTTAATCAACTAAATATACTTGCTTTAGAAAATTTACTTACTCCTGTTAAAAAGGCAAATCTTATATATTCATCATTTCATTTTATTATACTATAAAATCATCTTAATATTTCTCTTGCTTCTTTTGCAACATTTTCCACATCTAAATTATCCAAAATTGCTTTATCATATTCATCTATTAAAATCACTACTTTTTCTCCATATTTTTCATATGTTTTTTTTATTAAATCTCAAAAACAAGTAGAAACATTATAGTCTTTACTAAAAATTTCACATTTTATTCATAATCTTTCCTGATTATTTTTCAAAGTTTTTAATATACTTGCATTTATTGAATCAGAACTTCTTAAATTTCAATAAAAATCTATTTTTATTACTGGATGTTTTTTTGTCCAATCATGTTTATCATAAATATATAATCATTTAAATAATTCTTTTTTTCACTCAAAAATATTTCTCAAAGTATCTAAAAAAAGGCTTTTTCAAAATCTTCTTGGACGACTTAAAAATACATATTTAAAGTCATTTATTACTTCTAAAGCTTCTTTTGTTTTATCAACATAAATATATTTTCAATCTATTATTTCTTCAAAAGTTTGAATTCAAATAGGTAAATCTGTTTTTTTTGTTTCCATAAGTTTTTTGATTAATTTTTAAACACTTTCATTATAACATAAAATATATTTTTTCAAAATTAATTTTTCAAAATATTTTTATTTACTTTCCTAAAAAATATTTTATAAAATCTAAATCAAAACATAAAAATAAAATAATCAAACAATAAAACACAAAAAAGTCAAAAAATGTTTTGACTTTTTATTTAGTTTGTTATAATACTCAGACTGAAAAGCTCTGCCTGGAGAGTAATTAAGTAAAAAAGGCTGTTGAAGAGAATTATATTTTCTTCTAAAAATTTTAAAAAATAAAAAAAATTATATAAGGATTTAATATGACAAAATTTTTTCAAATAGTAGGTGGGGTTATTGTAGGATGTGCTATAGTATTCGGAATAGGATATGCTGCAATAAATGCTAAAAGTTATTTTGATAATAACAAAATAGTACCACCAAGTATACAAGCAAAATAGGGGAATAAACTTCCCTACCAGGCACTTATATTATATTACAAAAAACAATTTATTTATTTAAAAGTTTTCTGGAATTATCCAGATATTCTAGCTATTTTTATAAAATAGTTCAGTAATAAAAATTTTAACTTTTAGTTAAGTAAATTTAGTAGTATGATATTTAAAAGAAGGCTTTTAGGAGTCTTCTTTTCTTTTTGTTTATTTTTTACATTTTTAAAAAATATTTTATAATAAATTATTAATAAATATAAAACAAAAATAATCAAACAATATTTTTTAAAAAAGTCAAAATATTGTTTGACTTTTTTTATTTTTTCTGATATAATTGAAATATATTTATAATTTTATTAAAAAATAATTATGACTAACTATAATCTTTGAGATTTAACTTGATGAGTTTGAGATGCAAACCTTTGAGATTTAACTCAAACTGTGGTTTCTGATGACTCTTTGGTTTCTGCAACTATTAATCCAGAAATAGTTGAAAAAATCACGAGTACTTTAGATAGTATAACTCCTGAAATTGAGATTGCTAATTTTGCACCTGATATTTCTTGAATAATTGCTTCTGTAAAAACTAGTGTTTGAAATTATTTAAGTCCCTTAATAGAAAAAACTACTTGAGTATTAAGTGCTTTAGCTCCATATGCTGTTCCTATTTCAGCTTGAATATGAGCTTGACTTATTTCTTGATATTATATATGAAAAAAACATTGAAAAATTAAATGATTTTTGTGAGGTTTAGGAATATGAGCATCTACATGATTAGCAACTTGATTAGCTTTATGAACTGTTCCTCTTGCTGTTTGAGCTTGAGCTGCTTGAACTTTATGAGTAGCTTGGTTTATAAAAGAAATGGCTAAAAAATCTCCGATTCCAGCAACAGTAAGTTCTTAAATGTAAAGTCTAAAGACATTATTTAACAAAATAGTAAAAGTAAGTATACTGTAAAATAACTTAACAGATTACTTAATAATTACTTTTACTATGAATATAATATATCCAAAAAAAGCAAAAACACAAT
>JAMONT010000096.1 GCA_027066455.1 Candidatus Altimarinota bacterium | reverse complement strand
AGCATTAGTTAAAATAATTTTTTTATTTTCAAAATTATTTAGCATTTTTTGCATTTCAAAATTAATTCATTCATTTGTAACAAAAGTATTATAAGCATCTACTAATATTGTTTTCATAGTTTTTTAAAATTAATTTTTAAATTATTATTTTATTTTTCAAGTATTAAAATCATATTCTCTTTTAAAAATAAAGTTTTTTTCTAAATCTTCATCATAACTAGATAATTCATAATTTATGATATTTTTATCTTTATCATATCAAATACATTTAGCAACCCCTTTTCATTCTGATAAATCTTTGTAAAAACTAAAATCTGATTTTTTATATATATTAATTCATCAACCTATCATTCACATTTCTCAACAAGTGTATAAATATTTATCATCTTTTGTAATTCAATAAACAGAAGCATGATCTAGTTTTAATTTTTTTAGGTTTTTTATATTATAAAATATTTTAGAAGGTCATTCTCTTCAAGATTTTCTAAAAACTAAAATATTTCAATTATCTATAAATTCTAATCAATTTATAGAAACAAAATAATATTTTTTTAAACTAGACTCTTGTTTATCAATTATTTTTTTATTTCAATTTTTTTCTAAATAAAGAGTTATTACTCATTTATTCCATTCTACATAAGCTTTTGTATCTCAAAAACTAATATTTTCTATAATTCCTTTTTCTATTTTTTTTGTTGAAATAGTTTTTAATTTAAAATTAATTATTTCCATAGTAGTTTTATATTTTTCAAGATTTTTGTATTCTTGTGTTATGTCTACATAAAAAGAAAAGATATTTCATTTTTTTACAATTTTTGAAACTTCATAAGAAGTTCTAGTTTCACTTTTATAAAGTTTTTTAAATTGTTCAAAACTAGTTTTTGACTTATATTTCATATCATAAGCTTCTTTTAAATAACCTTCAGAAATTGCTTGATAATATTCTCTAATCAATTCTTCATAATAATCTTTTAGTGAAAATTCTCTTTTATTAATATCAGAAGTTTCTAATCAAAATCAATTAAATCATATTTCAATATTTAAATCATATACTTCTATTTTTTTAGATTTTAAATAATTTATTATAATATTAAATTTTTCATTAGCAGAGTTTTCTGGAAAATTAACATTTATTTTTACTTTTTCTCAAAAATTATATATTTTTTTAAAATATTTTAATTTTTCTGTTTTTTGTTTTTGGTTTCAATAAATTGAATCACTTTTTAATTCAAAAGCTTTTTCTAATTCTCAATTTTCTATATAAGAATAATACATTTTTATTGTATTCTCTTTAATTTTTAATACTAAAAAATCTTTGATATATGAAAAAATTTCTAAAATTTCTCTATTATGTTTTTCTGTTTTTAAACCATTAGTTAAATTATTTATTTTTTTTACAATTTTTTGTAATTTTTCTACAACTCTTTCTTTTCATATTTTTTTTTCCAATTTTTCAAAATAATTTTCCAAAAAAATATTTATTTTTTGTTCTTGTTTTTCTGAAATAGCATTAACATTTCCAAAGCTAAAAGCTAAAACAAAAGCTAAAACCAAACTTACTATTATTTTTTTCATAGTTTTTTAATTAATTATTAAAATATTTTTATCTCAATTCATAGCCTAAATCTTTTTCTAATTTTTCTCTAATATTTAAATACATTTCATTTATTTCATCATTTTTCAAAGTTCTTTCCAAAGATCTAAAAGTTATTCTTATTGTAATCGATTTTTTGTTTTTTCAAAATTTTTTATCATTTTCATAAATATCTGTTACTTTCACTTCTTCAATCAAATTTTCTCAAACATCTCTAGCAATTCAAGCTATTTCAAAACTATCATTTTCTGTTTGAGTTGTTAATTCTACTTCTCAAGATTTTTTTGTTTTTTCAAAATCTTGTATAAATTTATTTTTTTCTACAATAAAAGAAATATCATTTGTAATTGCTGGATAATTACTTACTTGTTTATAAGCTTCATAATTTCACCATTGAGATAAAATTCTTTTATCAAAACTCCATAATATTCTAATATCAGGAATTTTTTTAAAAGCCATTGCAAGTCTATCAATTCAAAAACCAAAAGCCCAACCATTATATTTTTCTGAATCAATTCAAAGGCTTTCTAAAACACTTGGATGAACAATTCAAGCTCACAAAACTTCTAACCATTTTCCATTATCAAAAACTTCTACTTCCAAACTTTCCAAAGTATAAGGAAAATTATCTTTGTGAAATCTATATTTTATATTTTCTGGATAAATAGATTTTATAGTATTACTCAAAACTTCTTTCAAAGTTTCCTGATTTATAATTTCTTTTTTCTTACTTGTAATTTTTAATCCATCTATTTGATGAAAACATTCGTGATGAGTTTTGTCAAGTTCATCAACTCTATAAACTTTTCACCAAGATAAAGCTTTTATTTCTCCAGTTTTTTCTAAAATTTCTTTAGCATTATTTTCTACCAAATAATAATACCACATAACTGAAGTATGAGGTCTAAGCAAAATATTTTTAGAATTATCAGAATTTTTTTCTATAAAATAACTATCACTTTCTCTTCTTGCAACATGATTTTTTGAAAAATTAAATAAATCAAAAGTTTCATATTCTTTAACTATTTCAGGAATTTTTATATGTTCAAAATCTGAATAAAATTTTGAATTTATGATTTTTTTTATAATCATTTCAATAGGATTTCATTCTGTTTCTGATAAATCTGGCATTTTTAAAAGTTTTTGCATTCTTTTATAATAAGCTATTTTTTTGTCAGATAAATTTTTAGAATTAATTTTTTTTTCTAATAATTTTTTATACTCTGGATTTTCTGCTATTATTTTCATAATTTTATTTTTAAAAATATAAAAAAAGCTATTTTCTAATTTTACTTAGAAGATAACTTTTGTTTTTTTAACTTAATTTTTTTTAACAAAAAATATCTTCTACTGTATAAAGTAAAAGAAGAAAAAGAAAAAAGATTTAATTTTTAAATTTTTCATAAAATTTTTTTGTTTTAAGTTTAATTTTTTAGGCTTTGCTTACAAGTTAATATATATTTTTTAGAGTTTTTGTCAAAAGATTTTGTTTTTTTATTAATTTACCACTTAATACCATATATTTTTTAAAGTTAAAATAAAATTGTATATTTCTATAACTTTTATTTACACGTTAAAATATTTGTTTTTTTATCTATATATAATCTAAAATCCATTTTATCTGCATTTTTAATATTAGGAATTATTATATTTGCATTTCAATTAATTTTTTTTATTAATTTATTATTTTTATAAATATAATTCTCACTCTCATCATAATTAGTATAAACTGATATAAAATCATTTTTTATAAACATTCCATCAACAAATTTATTTTTATTTTCTATTATTTTCCCATCTATAAAGAGTTTTTCTTTTAAATTAGCTCTTAAATGAAATACATAATGTTTTTTGTTTTTAGAAATATATAAATTATCAGTCCATCTATATCAATTTATTATTTTTTCATCATTTCATTTTTTTATTATAATATCTCTATTATACCTTATAACACCATTTTCTGGATCTGAAAATGAATTATACCTTATAGAATATAGTAATTCACCATTTTCTAAAAATCAATATTTTTGTAATGCTCATCTATCATCTATTTTTTTATTATTTTTATATAATTTATATTCACCTTGTTCATAATATTTATAAAAAATATCATTTCAATAAATTTTTACATCTGATATACTATTATTTTTTTCAGTAATTAATTTATTTCATAGAAATATTTTTGATTTTTTATCTGAAATTAATTTAAATAATGGTTCACAAGTTTTTTCTACAAAAGAATAAAGTTCTAAATAATGAAATCATTCTTCTCAGTAAGTTTTTCAATCAAAGTATAAAAATGCAGAATTATTTTTTCAAGAATATTTATATCAATATTTTCAATTACAAGTAACTATATTTCATAATGGTTCCCATTCTTTATAAACAACTTTTTTTAATTCAGTTTCTACTCAATTTTCTACAATAAAAATTTTCCCATTAAATGTATCTTCTTGATGTGTATCTTCAAAATATCAAGCACCCCAAGTTATTTTTCATTTTCATGCTAAAATAATTTTTTTTCAATTAATTAATTGTTTTGCACGAAAAATTTTAGTATAATCTTTTGAAAGACTTCAATCTGGAAATAAAACTTTTTCTTTATATTTTTTTCTCAAATAAAAATTATTTCATGCTATTGTAATATTATCATATCATTCATACTTTTTATCTCATACTTCTAAAATAAGTTTATTATCATTATTTGAAATAATATAATTAGTTTTTCAATTTATAAATCACATTTGAAATATATTTTTTGAAACACCTGATTTAACTAAAATATCATTTTTGTAATAAAAATAATAATAATTTCAAATAAATTCTTCTCATCATTCACATCTACAAGTTTGCCATTTTCATTTTGAAGTCATTATTACTTTTTCATTTCCATCATCTGAAATAAAAAGTTCATTTATTTTTCAATATTTTTTTTCATCAACATTAACTTTTTTTATAGAACAAGAAATACTATTATTTGATTTTAATAAAATTAAATTATTAATTGAATTATAAATATAGTTTAAAATTTCTTCTTTTTGTCAAATAGAATTATTTTTTAATTTTAATACTTTTTTATTTATTCCTTTTAAAATATTTATAGCTTTTTCTTTTCGATATTTTTTCTTATTTTTTTCAAAATAATTGTCTAAAAAATTACTTATTATTTTTTCTTGTTTTTCAGTAATTTCTGCATTAACTTGAAAATTTCCAAAACTAAAAAATAAACTAAAAGCTAAAACTAAACTTATTATTATTTTTTTCATACTTTCTTGTTTTAATTATTAAAATATTTTTTACCCTTTAATTATAAAAGAAAAGAAAAAATGTGGGTTAATAGGAAAAATTGTGTGCTGAAAAGCACCTTTTTTTATCTTAAATTTCTTTCATAAATCCACAAAGAAATGAATGAAATAAGTCTATCAATTCTAAGTCATCTATGTCTTTGAATTT
>JAMONT010000095.1 GCA_027066455.1 Candidatus Altimarinota bacterium | reverse complement strand
ACTTCTGTAATTCAAATTATTTTTTTCTCTTTTACAAGGTCAGCTATTTTTAAAATAAAATTTGCTTTATTTGTTTGATAAGGAACTTCTGAAATATTTATATAACTTCTTCATTTATTATTTTGTTCTATACTTGCAACTCATCTCATTTTTACACTTCCTCTCCCTGTTGAATAAGCTGTTAATAAAGCTTCCTTATCATAAACAATTCAACCTGTTGGAAAATCTGGACCTTTTACAAATTCCATCAAATCTTCAACAGTAATTTCTTCAGAATTTTCTACTTTTAATAAAAATTCTATAGCATCAAGTAATTCTCAAAGATTATGTGGAGGAATATTAGTTGCCATTCAAACAGCAATTCACATTACTCAATTCATAAGCAAATTTGGAATTCTTGTTGGTAAAACACTTGGTTCTTGTTTTGTTGTATCAAAATTATCTACAAATTTTACAGTTTCTTTATCTATATCAGCCAGCATATATTCTGTTAATTTTGTCATTTTTGCCTCAGTATATCTATAAGCTGCTGCATTATCTCAATCCATTGAACCAAAATTTCATTGTCCATCAACTAAAGGATATCTTAAACTAAAATCCTGAGCCATTCTAACCATAGCATCATAAACAGAAGTATCACCATGAGGATGATAATTTCATAAAACATGTCAAACTACAGTTGCTGATTTTCTATATTTTGCAGTTGATTTAAGACCTTGAACTTGCATAGAATAAAAAATTCTTCTATGAACTGGTTTTAATCAGTCTCTAACATCAGGCAAGGCTCTAGAAATAATTACACTCATAGCATAACTCAAATAACCTTCTTCCATATCAGCTCTAATATCTCTATTTTCATCACCTTCATAAACTATAGCATTATCTACATTAAAGCTTGATTGTTCATCTTGTTCTTCCTCAATATTTTCAGAATCATTATCTAATTCTAAATTATTTTCTTCTGGTTCTAAATCCAAGTTTTCTTTTTCAGACATTTATTTTATTTATTAAAAAGTATTTTTATTTTTAAAAATTGAAATTATTATAATTATTTTTTTTATTTCTTCAACCTTATAAATTATTCTAAACTTATATTTTTGTTCTACAAATTCTCTAAATTCTCATCTTTCCTTTCACATATGAGGAAAAATTTCAAAATAAGATATTGTTTCATAAAATTGTGCAACAACTTTATCAGCTACAGATTCATTATTATAAAAAATATATTTATGAATTTCCATAATATCTTCATTTGCTCTATTTGAAATAACTACTTTATGCATAGTTAATTTTTTTAGATAATTCTTTATTTTTCTGATTGTTTGTATCTTTTTTCAGCTCTTTTCTATAATTTAAAAATTTTTTCCAAAATTCTTCTTTAGAAATAACTTCTCCTCTTCTAACAGCATCATCAGAATCAGAAATTTTTTGTATTTCTTCAAAAGTATATCATGAATCTTTAAACATTTTTATTTCTTCCCTAGTTATCATAATTTTTTAAGATTAAAAAAATATTTTCTTAACTTTAGGAATATACTTATAATATATGAATAATCAAATTTTCTTTTAATTTTTTTTGACTTTAACTATTTTTTCTATAAAATAATTTTATTATATTCTAAAAAAGACATATGAGCTTAGCACAACTTGTAACCATTACTAATTTAACTTCTATAAAAAAGTAGAAGAATTTTTGTGCTTAAAAATTTTAAAAAACACAAAAACTTCTATTTTATAAATAGAAGTTTTTTATTTATAACCACCTTTAAATATGAATAAAGCAGCAACTTGAGTAATTATTAGAGAAGATGAAAAATTTCTTTTAATAAAAAGATGAGACCAAACAAGAAGTAGTCATAGAAAATGGTTTTTTCCTTGATGAATGGCTAATTTATGAGAAACTCCTGAAGAAAATGTAATTAGAGAAATTTTTGAAGAAGTTTGATTAAAATTTTTTCCTGAAAAAATTATTTTAAAATATAAAGATGAAAAAGTTGAAAGAACTAGATTTATTTGAAAAGCCACCTGAGAAGTAAAAGTTCAAATAGAGGAATGTGATTGATTTGGTTGGTTCACTTATGAAGAAGCTCTGGAATTACCAATTGCTTTTGAATGAGTTGAACATATTCATCATTTAAAAGAAAACGGGCATATTTAAATAACCCACCCTATTTTAAACCCCTCTCACTTGAATTCTCTCTCCCTTTTTGGGGAGAAAGAGGCTACAGAAATTAAAAAATTTGATATAAAAAAATAGAAAACCTATATTTTCTCTCTTTTTCAAAGGGAGTACCCGTTAGGGGGAGGGATTTTAATAATTTTAAAAAATAAAAAAACATTATGAATATAGAAACAAAAAGACACTCTTTGGCTCATATTATGGCTCAAGCAGTTAAACAAAATTTTCCAGGAGCTAAAATAGCAACTGGACCAAGTACTGAGGATTGATTTTTTTATGATTTTGATTTTGGAGAAATTGAATTTTCTGATAAAGATTTGAAAACAATTGAAAAAACATGTAAAAAAATTATTTCTCAAGGACAAAATTTCAAAAAAATTGAAGTAAATTTTTCTGATGCTAAAAAAATTCTTGATAAAATGTGAGAAAGTTTTAAAAAAGAATTAGTAGAAAAAATTGAAAGTTGAGATTTTAAAAATAAACCTCACCCTAGCCCTCTCCTTTGAGAGGAGAAGGAACAAAATGAAGAATCTATTACTTTTTATTTAAATATTTCTAAATGAAAAAATTCTGAATATTATTCTGAAATTCAAGAATTTTTAAAAGAAAATAATTTTGAAAGTTTCAAAGAATTAGATTGAGACCAAATTAAAAATTTGAAATTTATTGATATGTGTACAGGTCCTCATGTAGAAACTACAGTTTGACTTGATGTAAATTCTTTTAAATTAGCAAGAGTTGCTTGAGCTTATTGGCTTTCAGATGAAAAAAATAAAATGCTTACTAGAATTTACAGCTATGCTTTTAATAACAAAGAAGAACTTGATGTTCATTTAAAAATGATTACAGAAGCTAAAAAAAGAGACCATAGAATTTTGTGAAAAAAATTAGAATTATTTACTTTTTCTGATTTAGTTGGTTCTTGATTACCAATGTTTACTCCTGAATGAACTTTTATGAGAAGTGCAATTGAAGATTGTATAATGTGAATTCAGTCTAAATATTGATTCGAAAAAGTAAGTATTCCACATATTACAAAAAAAGATTTGTATGAAGTTTCAGGTCATTGGGAAAAATATAAAGATGATTTATTTCATGTAAGATGAAAATCTGATAATGAATTTGTTATGAAACCAATGAATTGTCCTCATCATGCTCAGATTTATTCTTCAAAAGCAAGAAGTTATAAAGATTTGCCAGTAAGATATGTTGAAACTACAACTTGTTATAGAGATGAATTACAATGAGAATTATTATGAATTTCAAGAGTTAGATCATTAACTCAAGATGATTGACATATTTTTTGTAGAATTGACCAAGTTTGAGAAGAAGTAAAAAATTTGGTAAAAGTTATAAAAGAATTTTATACTCCACTTTGAATGTTTGAAGAATGAAAATTTTGGGTTTCTTTATCTGTAAGAGATAAAAGTAATTTAGAAAAATATTTATGAAAAAAAGAAAATTGGGATAAAGCAGAAGAATTTTTAGAAAATGTAGCAAAAAATGAAAAATTACCATATAAAAAAGTAGAATGAGAAGCAGCTTTTTATTGACCAAAATTAGATTTTCAATTCAAAGATGCAATATGAAGAGAATGGCAATTAGCTACAATTCAAATAGATTTTGTTCAACCTGAAAATTTTAAACTTGAATATGTTAATCAAAATTGAGAAAAAGAAACTCCAGTTATGATTCATAGAGCAATAGCAGGAAGTTTGGAAAGATTTATGGCTGTAATTATAGAACATTTTGCAGGAATTTTTCCTCTTTGGTTATCTCCAAGACAAGTTATTATTATACCTGTTTTACCAATGTTTGATGATTATTCTAAAGAAGTTGAGGCAAAATTAAAACAAGCTTGAATCAGAGTTTCAGGAGATTATTCTACAGATTGATTAAATAAAAAAGTTAGAAATTGAGAAAAAATGCATAATAATTATATTTTAGTAATTTGAGAAAAAGAACAAACAGAAAAAACAGTTTCAGTTAGAAATTATAAGACTAAAGAGCAAACTGTTGAAAAATTGGAAAATTTTGTAGATAGAATTTTAGAAGAAATTGAAGAAAAAAAATTGGGTTAATAATACCTAGTTCTAGATTTTTAGAAAAAAAAATAATATGCCCTGAAGATATAAAAAATAAAGTAATATGAAACCTTTGTTTATAATATTTATTCAAGTATCAGCTTCTTCTTTAAAATATTGTTTATTTATATCAAACTTAGATTCTAAAAGGAACTACACATTTTAAAAGATTTATCAAAAAAGATTTCATAAGGAGTTTTGTAATTTAATCTCTTTCTAGGTCTAAAGTTTATTAATCTAATAAAATATTTCAACTGATTTTGAGAGATTTTTTCATAAAAAAATTAGTATTTTGAAAAAATTTTATTATAATCTTTTAAAGAAAAAAATATTACCTAAAAAATAAAATGTCAAAAATAAAATTTTTTGCCAAATTTTTCAAAAATAGAAAAGAAATTGGCTCAATAACACCTAGTTCTAGATTTTTAGCAAAAAAAATAATATGCCCTGAAGATATAAAAAAAGCAAATATTATTTTAGAATTTTGAGCTGGAACAGGAAGCTTTACAAAAAGATTATTTCAAATTTTTGAAGAAAATGATATTTGTATAAAATCTAAAAAAGTATTTATTTTTGAAAAAGATACAGATTTATACAATTTACTTATAAAAAAATATCCTGAATATAAAGAATATATTTTTAATATTGATATTTTAGAATTGCATTATTTTTTCAAAAAGAAAAACATAAAAAAAGTAGATTTAATTATTTCTGGTTTACCTTTCAAATCCCTTCCACTAGATATTTTTTATTATGTAACAAAAGAATTTTTACCTGATTTTTTTCACAAAGATTCCCTATTTATCCAGTTTTCA
>JAMONT010000094.1 GCA_027066455.1 Candidatus Altimarinota bacterium | reverse complement strand
GTAATTTTACTTTGAGATAGTTTGTGAGACCCACATATGGTTGATGGATTTGAATATAAAAATTTGTTAAAAATATGATTTTTGAATTCTAATGAAGAAAAACTTTTAGAATCATATAAAAAAGTTTATGATATTATTATTACTTGAGATTGAAATTTTGATTTTGTTAACGAGATTATGGAAGAAGTTTTAGTAAAATAATTTAATTTTTGATAAAAAAACAATGAAAATACTAATTTTTTGAGATTCAATTACTCAGTGATATTATGATTTAGAAAATTGATGATGGGTTGAAAAAAATTTAGAAAAATTAATTTTTTTATCAAAGAAACATACTAAAAAAATTGTATTTATTTGATTAACTAATGTGAATGAAAAATTAGCTTCTACAAAAAAAGATTTTTTTAAAAATAATAGAATAAAAAAATTTGATGAAATTATAAAAAAAATTGCTATAAAAAATAATTGTGATTATTTAGAAATATTTGATTTACTAAAAAATTCTGACTTAGAAGATTGACTTCATCCAAATAATTTAGGACACAAAAAAATATTTGAAAAAGTGAAAGAAAAATTAGAAAATAATATGGAAAAAATTTTATCTATTCACTGAAAATGAAGTGATATAAATTCTTCTAATTGAATTAGAAGAAAAAAAATTTTTTTAGAAAATGATATGATTTTAGATGCTTTTCAATTTGATAGAAACATTGACCCAACTTATGAATCTTGGAAAAAAACTTTTGAAAAAATTAATTTTTCTAAGTATGAAAAAATATTTGTAAATTCTTTGTGATGACTTATGGTTTGTAAATATTTAGATGAAAAAAAAATAAAATTAAAAAAACTTGTAATGACAGTTCCTTGAAAATCTATTTCTGTAGAGAAATGACTTAGACCAAATATGTTAAAAATCTATGATGATTTTGAAAAAAATTGATTTGATTTGAATATAGATAAAATTATAATAATTCATGCAAAAGATGATAAAAAAGTTCCTTTTGAAAATGGTAAAAATTTTGCAAAAAAAATTTGAGCAAAATTTATAGCTTTAGAAGAATGATGACATTCTTTAGAAAAATATTTTGATTTTACAGCAAAAATAGTAAAAAATGGAGTTTAATTTTTAAAATAAAAAAATATGGAAAAAATAGAAAAAGCAGAAATAATTATAGTTAATGAAAAAGATGAAATTATTTGATATAAGAAAAGATGAACTTTAGAAAAAGAAGATATTTATAGAGTTTCAGCTTTATGGTTAATAAATAGTAAATGAGAAATTTTATTAGCACAAAGGGCTTTTACAAAAAAACATCATCCTGGTATGGTGGTGACCAGCAGTTGCTGGAACAAATGAAAAATGAGAAACTTATGAAAGTAATATAATTAAAGAAACAGAAGAAGAAATTTGATTAAAAAATATAAAAGTAACAAAAATTAAAAAAGTTATTGCTAAAAGTAAATATAATCATTTTACACAATGGTTTTTATTAAAATTAGATAAAAATATTAATGATTTTATTAAACAAGATGAAGAAGTAGAGCAATTAAAATGGTTTAATAAAAAAGAATTATTAAATGAATTTAAAGAAAAACCTGAAATGTTTTTAAAAAGTATGAATGAAGATTTTTTACTTAATATTAAATAATTAAAAAAATGATAAAAAATAAATTTTGAGAAAAATTGGATTATATTTTAGAATGAAATAAAAATTCTTCTGAAATAATCATTTTTGTGCATTGATTTTTATCGGATTTAAATGAATGATTTGATTTATTTAAAGATATATCTAAAGAATTAAAGCAAGATTTTTTAATTTTGAGATTTTCTCAATCTGGTTGTTGAAAAAGTCAATGAGAAGAAAAAGAATTAAATATAAAAAAATCAGCTGGAGACTTGGAAGGTATTTTAGAATTTGTACAAAAAAATTTTTCTAGTAAAAAAATAAATATTATAGCACATTCTATGTGAAATTATATTACAAGTTTAGCTAATCCTAAAAATATAAAAAATACTATTTTTACTTGAATTCCAAAACTTGATACAAAAAAAATGGTTGAAAAATTAATTTGAAGAATAAAAGCTTGATGAAATAAAATTAATAAAAATTGAATTACATATTATAAAAGAACTTCTTGAAAAATTAATGAACTTTGACCTAGTTTATGGGAAGAATTAGAAAAATTTGATTTTGTTTCAAATATAAAAAATTATTCAAAAAATACAAATTTAATTATTTTTAAACCTTTACAAGATGAAGTAGTTTGAAAAATAGAAAAAGAAAAAATAAAAGAATTAAATTATTTAGAAATTAATTGAGACCATAATTTTTCTAAAAAAGAAGATAAAAAAATTTTAATTCAAAATATAAAAAATATTTTAATAAAATAAAAAATTATGAAAAAATTAACAGAAAAAATAAAAAATTGTAAAAAATGTGAATGATTAAATTGCTTAAAAAATAAAACTTTATCATCTGGTTGATATTGAAATTTGAAATCAAAAATAATTTTTTATTGAAGTAGTGTTTGATGAAAATGAACAGAAAGAGTTATTCCTTTTGCAAGTGGTTCTTGAAAAATAATAGATAAAATTTTACAAAAAGCTTGAATAAAAAAAGAAGATATTTATATTTCAAATACAGTAAAATGTAGATTGCCAAACCTTAGGAGTCCAAATAAAGAGGAAATAAAAAATTGTAAAAATTATATAGATGAAGAAATAAAAATTATAAAACCAGAAATAATAGTAACAATGTGAAGTATTTCCACAAAAACTCTATTAAATAATACAGAAAAGTTTTCAGATATAGTTTATCAAGAAAAATTTTATAAACAAGTAAAAGTAATCCCAATGTTTCATCCAGCTTATATTATGAGATGAATTTGAGATAAAGAAAAATATTTTAATAAAATGATAGAATTTTTTAAGTTTGCAGCCCAAAAGTAAAAAAACTAAAATTAATTTGAGTTTATTTACATTTTAGTTATACTTTTCTATAAGTTAGTTTATATTTTAGTATAACTTTTTATGTATAAAAGAAAAATTATAAAAAATATTGAAAAATATTTAGATAAAAAAGAGATAATAATACTTTTATGAGCAAGACAAGTTGGAAAAACTAGTATTATGAAATATTTTTTTGAAAAATTAAAAAAGCAAAAGCTTTGGTTGAATTTGGATAAATTTTCAGATTGTGAAAAATTTTCTAGTAGTGAAAATATAATAAATTATTTAAAAATAAATGATTTTGATTTAGAAAAAAAGATTTTTTTATTTGTTGATGAATTTCAATATTGTAAAAATTCTTCTTTAATTTTCAAAAATATATATGATGAATATGAAAATATAAAAATTATAGCAAGTGGTTCAAGTTCTATGGATATAAAAGATAAAATTCAAGAATCATTAGCAGGGAGAAAAAAAATTTTTTATATTTATCCTTTAGATTTAGAAGAATTTATTAGTTGGAAATTTATTTTATCTTGAAAAAAAGATGATTTAATAAATTTTAAAAAATTTAGTGAAATTGATTGAAAATTGGAAAAAATAGCTACAGATTATTATAAATATTTGTATGAATTTATGATTTTTGGTTGATATCCAAAAACAGTTTTGGAAAAAGAAAAAATAGATATTTTAGAAAATATTTTTGATTTATATTTAAAAAAAGATATTTTAGATTTTTTGAATATAAAAAATATAGATTGATTTAAAAAAATAGTTTCTTATTTAGCTATAAATAACTGATGACAGATAAATTATACTGATTTATCAAATTTTTCTTGAGTTGATGTAAATACTTTAAAATCATATTTAGAAATTTTAGAAGAAACCTTTATAGTTAAACAAGTTAAACCATTTTTTACAAATAAAAATAAGGAAATAGTTAAAGTTCCAAAAATTTATTTTTTAGATAATTGAGTTAGAAATTATTTTATAAAAAATTTTTTGCTTGAATTGGATTTAAGAGTTGATAAATGAGAACTTTTTGAAGCAGTTGTTTTACAAGAATTAATAAAAAATAATATTTGAGAAATAAAATATTGGAGAACAAAATCTTGAGTTGAAGTTGATTTTATAGTAGATAATGTAATAAATTTTGATATATTAGAAGTAAAATTTAAAAATAAATTAAAAAATAGTGATTTTAGAGGATTAGAAATTTTAAAAAAAGAGTATAAAGAAAAAGTTAGAAACTCTTATTTAGTTTGAAAAGATAGAGATTTATGAAGTATAAGTATTTTTGATTTAATAAAAAACTAAAATTTATAATTTAAATAATAAAATATGCTTGTTAGAGAATTAAATGAACAAGAAGCTGAAATGGTTTCTAATAAAAAAGAATTAACTGAAAAACCACAATTATTAGTTTTAGATTGAACTAATAAATTTTTTGAAATTTGAAAAAAATATGCTCAAAAATTTTCTTCTGATAAATATTTTATGTTAGCTTCAGTAATTGTAAAAAATACTGAAAAATGATTTGATGAAAAAAATATTATTTGAATTTGAACAAATTCTTCAGATTTTCATGAAAAATTTTTATGTAAAAGGAAAGATAAAAACTGAAAATCTTTATATAAATCTGGTGAAAAATATGAATTTTGTCCTTGATGTAATCCAAAAACAACTCATAGTGAATCTTTGGCAATTAGAAATACTTTTGTTCAAATTTTTTTAGAAAAATTTCAAAATAATAAAAAAGTTTTTAAAAAATATTCTAAGCAAATAAAAAAATTGAAAAATTGAATTTTTTTGAATAATTTTATTGCAGAAATAAATTTTGAAGAATTTGTAGAAGATTTTAAAAAAAAATTATGAAAAGAAATATATGACAGAGAATATTCAAAAATCAAAGAAAAAATAAAAAATTCAACAATTTTTTTATACTGACACTTTTGGGCTTGTCCTACTTGTTGGAACTATTGCAAAGATTATGATATAAAAAATATAATTGTTCAAAAAAATGCTTTTGAAAAAAATTTAGAAAGATAATTTAGTTTTTAAAAATAATCCTATGTACAAAGTATATATTCTAAAATGTTCTGATAATACACTTTATACCTGAATTACTACTGATTTAGAAAAAAGACTAAAACAACATAATTGAGAGATTTTAGGCTGAGCAAAATATA
>JAMONT010000093.1 GCA_027066455.1 Candidatus Altimarinota bacterium | reverse complement strand
AAGATTAACTAGTATTGAAAAAGCTCAAAAAATTTTGGAAAAAAATTTAAAAAATATTTCTAAAACAAAATTACCTATTTTATGGGAAGAAAAAACTAATTTAGAGTTAAATAATTTTATAAAACCTTATGAAAAATTATTTAAATTAGTTTTAAAAAAAGATACTAATGAAAAATTTTTAAAAAAATTAGCTAAACAATTTTTTATTTGCCTAGATTCTACTTGAATGGATTTTGAAGAATTATATGCTCTTTATATTTGAAAAAATGTTTTGAACAAATTTAGACAAAATAATTGATATAAAGAATGAAAATATATAAAAATTTGGGATAATAAAGAGGATAATGTAGTTATGCAAGAAGTTCTTAAAAATAATTCAAATTTATGTTTTGATGAAGTTTATAATGAATTAGAAAAAATTTATAAAAATAAATAGAAAATATATTAAATATTGTAAAAGAAAATAATTAAAATTATGTATTATCATAAAAATAGATTAAAAAAATATTTTTGAAATGAAAAATATTATGAATTTGACAAAAAATTAAGAATTTTATTTCTTGATTTTTTAGAAGTTGTTGAATTAAATTTTAGAAAAAATTTTATAGATTTTTTAGAAAATAATGAAATTGATATTTTTAAGGAAAATTTGTATAGACCAAAATATAAAGAAAAACAAGAATTATTTTTTGAAGAAAAAATAAAAAGTTTTGAGAATAAAAGAATAAAGATTTTTTTACAAAATTGAAAAATAAATAATTTTGCATTAATAGAAAATTTGACTTTTTGAGAATTAATAACTCTTTTTCAAAACTTTACTACAAAAAATAAAAAATTAATTTCAAAAAAATATCCTTTTAATACTTTTCTAATTGAAAATTGGCTTTTTATAGCTAAATATTTAAGAAATATTTGTAGTCATTATGAAAATTTATTTAATTTAAAGTGATTTTTTAAATTAGATTCAAAAGAAATTTATGAAAAATTAGACTCAAATAATTCTTTTTTAAGTTATTTTTTAATGTTATCAATTCTTGAGTATTGAACTATATGAAAAAATGATTGGCAAAATAAAGTTATAAAATTGATAAATGATTATGATATTTCTACCCAAAAATTAAATTTAAACAATAAAAAAAGCCTCCCCAGTAAGCTTGAATCAGAGGCTTGGAAGGAATTTTCATACTGATTATATACTTTTTACCTAAAAAAGTCAAATCTTTTTTCTAAAAAAAATACTAATTATAAAAATTTTTGGCAAAAGCAAATAGAAAAACAAAAAAAGCTTTGTTTTTTGGCTCCAATGGATGGATATTGAGATTCTGCTTATAGACAAGTTGTAAAAAAAATTGCTCCACATACTATTTGTGTTAGTGAATTTTATAGTGCAGACTGACTTTTTTATTCCAAATTTTTAGCTGATTCAGTTTTACCTCACACAAAATCAGAAAAACCTCTTATTATTCAAATTTTTTGAAAAAATCCTGAAATGTTTGCAAAAGCTGCAAAAATAATAGAAAAAGAAAAATATGATATTTTTTGAATTGATATAAATATGTGATGTCCAGCAAAAAAAGTTGTAAAAAGTGGGCATTGAAGTGGTTTGCTTATAAATGAAAAAACAGCTTTTGAAATAATAGAAACAATTGATAAAATTGCAAAATTACCTATTTCTGTAAAAACAAGACTTAGTTTTGATTGAAATCAAGATTTGATAAATTTTTGAAAAGGACTTGAAAAAGCTGGTTGTAAACTTCTTACAGTTCATTGAAGAACAGCAAAACAAGCTTATAGTTGAACAGCTGATTGGACTCAAATATATGAATTAAAAGAAAAATTGAATATTTTTGTAATTTGAAATGGAGATGTAAAAAATTTTACTGATTGAATGGAAAAAATTGTTTGTCAAACTTGAAAAGGTGGTGATTTGGATTGATTTATGATTGGAAGATGAAGTTTTTGAAATCCTTGGTGTTTTATTTGAGAAGAACATTTGGAAAAATATTCTTGGCTTTCAAAAAATAATTTTGTAAATTGAATTTATTATCCTACTCTTTTTGAAATTTTAGAAATTATGATTTTTCATGCAAATACACTTGTAGAAACAAAATGAGAACATAAGTGAAGTTTGGAAATTAGAAAACATTTGGTTTTATATTTGAAAAATTTTCCCTGAGTAAAAGCTTATAGAAAAAGATTAGTAACAACAGATTCTTTTTCAAATACAAAAGAAATTATTGAAGAAATAAGAGTTGAATTTGGAGATTTTTTAGAAAAAAGACCTTGACTTGGAGAAATTACAAAAGAAAGTTTAGGAATTAATTAAAAATAAAAATAGTAATTACAAGAAAAATTCTTATAATTACTATATATTATTTTACAAAAAATCTATTTACACAGATTTTTATACACTCCTTATTCCCTGCTTTTTTTTAAAATTCTTGTTCACCATATGGTTTTCAAAGATCTGTAATTGCATCATAAGGATTTCATAATTTTGATGGATCAAAAATTTTTAAATCTTCTAAATTTTTATTTCAAGAAAAAATCTTTTTTATTTGATCATAATTATGAAGATTAGATATATCTTTTAAGCTAACGTTATTTTTTAAAGCATATGCTAGAGTAATAATTATTTCTGGAGCTAATGTTGAAAGATTTTTTCATTCAACACCAAGAACATTTCATTCAACAATTTTTCAGTTTTCATACTGATAAATTGTTTTTATTCCTCTATTATTAATATAAAGTAAATCTTTATTTCAAGGTAAATTTATCAATATTTTTTCTATTGTTGAATCTCTTCTTTCAGTATGTAAAGTAATTCATAATTTTCTTAAATATCATTTCCAAAAGACTTTTGGATTTTCACTACTTTCTTTAACTTTTGCCAACATTTTTTCTTTTGAAACAAAATCATCAGTTCATAATATTTTGAACATTATTTC
The DNA here is from genome assembly GCA_027066455.1 of Candidatus Altimarinota bacterium. GTDB lineage: Bacteria > Patescibacteriota > Gracilibacteria > BD1-5 > UBA6164 > JAMONT01. The sequence continues at coordinate 18,608 of JAMONT010000093.1, read as the reverse complement.
ACCATTTAATATTTTAATATCAACAATTATTCAATTTCTAATTCATTTTAAATATTCTTTTTTTTCTGTATCATTTAATAAAAATTTTTCTACTTCCATATATTTATCAACATTTATTTTTCAAAGAAGATTTTTATTTCTAGCTCAATCTAAAAAATTATGATTTTTATCATATTTTTCTATTCTTTTTTTCAAATCTTTTATTTCAATTTTTTCATGAGAAAAATTTCCATTTTTATCTTTAAAATAAATTTCTATTTTTGCACTTTCTTTAGAATATTTTTCTCACTTCAAAGCTTTTATAAAAATATTATTTCTTCAATCTGTATCTAATTCTAAACCAAAAGGAATTTCATCTTTTTTTATTTTTTTCTCTTCTAAAAGAATTATTTTTCATTTTTCATATCAACTACTTTCTAAAATTGTTTTGAAAGTTTGAGAATATTTTGTTTCTTTATCATAAAATTTTTCCTTAGCATCTCATTTTAATCATTCTACAACCAATCATTGATGTTTATCTAAATAAGCATCAAGTTTTTTTCAACCAATCATTGCAATAAATGATTCTAAAGCTTTTAATAATTTTGCTAAGAAAGAATCTGGTTTTCAGTTTATTTCAAGGCTTTTTTTCAAATTTTTGGCCTCTATAATTGTAGGATTATTAGCAGTTTCTACATTTCAGTTTTGTGCTTGTTTTACAGCTTCTTCAACTTTTTTAGTTGTATTTATTACTTCTTTTTTAGATTCAGGAAAATTTGAACTTTTTCTTAAATTTGCCAAGTCACTTAACATATTTTCTTTATTTGCCAAATTTAATTCATCTTTTGGTTGAAAAATATTTATTTCTTTTTCTAATTCTTTTATTTCTTCTAAATTAATATCTCCTGAAAGTTTTAAAATATTTTCTACTTTTTTCATCAAAAGAATTCTAATAGAATTTTCTTCTTTGGTAGTTAAGTTTTCTGTTTCTTTTGTTTTTTTAGTTTCTTCAACATTAACTTCTTTTTTAAGTTCATCATTTTTTTCTTCTTGAGTTATTTTTTTTTCTTTTTCTACTATAACAAGTGGAACTTCTTCTTTTTTTGTGGTTTCTTCCTCTTCAGAAGAAATTTGAGGTAAAATTAGTTTTTCTATCCCAAATTTTTCTCTTAATTCTTTTATATTATTTAATGCTATTTTTTTAGTATCTTTAGCCTCTTTTTTATTTGGATAAAAATTATTTGTATCTTTTTCTAATTTATTTAATAAATTTTTCAAAGTTATTTTTTCCTCTGGAGTCAAAGTTTCTTTTCCAAAATATTCAATAATAGACATATTTTTTGTATGTAAATTTCAAGACAAATTTTTTTCTTCTTTTTCAAGATCTTTATTACTTTTATTAAATTCTTTTTTATCTATTCATAATGTTTTTAACTGTTTTTCTGTTGCACTAAAAAAGTTTTCTAAGCCACTTTTTGCTTTAATTGTATTTCATCAAAGAAGTCAATCATCTTCTAAATATTCATTTTCTTTTTGAAACTCTAAAGCAGATTTTACCAAATCTTCATTATTTTTTACATTAAACAATAAATGTAATTTATTTATATTTTCTAATCAATATTTTTCAACTAAAAAATTAATTCAATATTCTAATTTTTTATCATAACTTTCTATTTTTGTTTTTTTAGTTTCTTCAACATTAACTTCTTTTTTAAGTTCATCATTTTTTTCTTCTTGAGTTATTTTTTTTTCTTTTTCTACTATAACAAGTGGAACTTCTTCTTCTGTATTTTCTATTCCATTATTTTTTCTATATATTTCCTTTATTTCTTCTTCACTTAATGCAAAAAATTCTTTTTCTGTTTTTCAAGATATTTTCTCAATTGTTTTTGGTCAAAGAAGTCAATCAGCTTTTACACCTTGTTCCAATATAACAATTTCTACTAACTCTTTTTTTGTGGCATTTTCTATTATTCATCAAAATAGTAAATATAATTTTTCTAATTCTTCTGATTTATATTTTTTAATAATATATGCAACTCCTGCTTTAACTCTTTTTTCTTCTTCTTTTTCATTATATACTTCATCATTTATATTTTCAACTTCTTCTTTTTTTAAATTTCTATATTCTTCTTTTAAAATTTTTAATTGTTCTTTAACTTCTTGAAATAAAGTATTTTTTTCCAAGTTTTCATTCTGCTTTTCATAAGTTATTATTTTATTTTCTAATAATCTAATACCTTTTTCATCATTACTATTGATTCATTCTTTTTTTATTTCTTTTATTTGAATTTTTAAATCATTAATTGAAATTCTATTATTTTCAATGATTTTAGTAGGTTTTATTACTTTGTTATTTTCTATTTTACCTAATTTTTTTAATCTTTCATCTATAGATAGATTTACATATTCAGGTTTTTTTCCTCAGAAGTTTTTAATAAAAAAACTTTTTTCCAATAATTCTTTTCAAGTTATACTCTTACCTTCTTCATATTTTTCTTTTAAAAAATCAATTAATATATCATAACTTCTATTATATTTATAATTATCCTCTATTCATGAAGTTTTTATAGACTCTATTATATTTGCTATTTCATCTGCATCAAATATTTTATTTGCAAAATCTATTATTTCTTTATTTTGTTTTTTTTCTATTATTTTTTGTTCTGGATTTTTTTCCCATATTTTTTTTTCTGACATAGTTTTATTAATAAAAAAATAATAGATATATTTTAGCATATTTATTATTAAAAGCAAATTTTTTTATTTTTCTAATAATTTTTTAGATTTTTCAACAATTTCATGTCATTCATAATCAGATTTTCTCAAATATAAATCAGCTCAATATAAAAAAGCTCTTTTTTCATCATTTTTAGAATTAAGATTACTACATATAATTATAGGAATCTTTATTGATGATTGCTCTTGAATAGTTTTTAAAAATTCAAAACCATCCATTTTAGGCATCATTATATCTAGTATAATAATATCAGGTTTAAATTCTAAAAGTTTAACAATTCCTTCTAATCCATCAGGAGAAGTTTGTACTAAAAAATTTTCAGATTCAAAATTGATTTGATAAATTTCTTGAATTTCTAAATTATCTTCTATTATTAATACTCTTTTCATAAAATTATTAGATAAATTATTAAAATACAATTTTAAATTTAATATAAACTTAAATATATACATTTTTTAAAAATTATCAATATTTTTTCATTGATTTTTTTTTTTTTATAAATATAGTTAATTTAGTTGAATTTAATTTAAGTTTTTAATAAAAAAATGATGGAAGAAAATAAAAAAATAATAATTTTACATGATACTTTTTTATATAAAGGTTGATGAGAAAGATTTGTTTTAATGATGGCAAAAACTCTTTGAGCAGACTTAGCTTCTGGTTTTTTTTCTAAAGGAAGTTTTGATTTAAGAAAAGAAGGTTTTAAATGAAAAATTATTCCAGTTTCAACTGAAATTTTTAAAAAAGGTTTTAGACATATTAGATTAAAAAAAGATTTTATTTATAAAACAAAATTTTTGTCAAAATATGATATTGTAATTTTTTCTTGAGACTGTTTATCTGCTGTTAGAAATTGCAAAATTTGAGCTAAAAAAATTTATTTTTGTCATACTCCACCTAGATATTTATATGATTTGAGAATACAATATTTGAAAAAAGTTCCATTTTTATTGAAACCTATTTTTAATATTTTATCAAGTATTTTTAAAAAAATGTATGAATCTGATATAAAAAAAATAGATTTAATTTTAACTAATTCTGAAAATACTAAAAATAGATTAAAAAAATTTATATGATTTGATTCACAAGTTTTGTATCCACCTGTTATATTAGATAAATTTAAATTTTTAAAGCAAGAAGATTATTATGTAAGTGCTTCTAGACTATCTTGAGCAAAAAGAATAGATAATATTGTAAAAGCTTTTTTGAAAATGCCAGACAAAAAATTAGTAGTTATTTATTGAGAAAATGATCCACAAAAAAAAGAAATTTTTGATTTAGCTAAAAATGCAAAAAATATAGAATTCAAAACTTTTCCATGAAATATTGGTTTTACTGAATGTATAGGGAATAGTATTGCTGGAATTTGTATTCCTATTGATGAAGATTTTTGAATGATTCCAGTTGAATCAATGGCTGCCTGAAAACCTGTTTTATGAGTAAATGAATGAGGTTTAAAAGAAACAATTATTCATAAAAAAACTTGATTTTTAGTTCCTGAATGATGAAATCCTGATGATTTAGTTGATGTTATAACAAATTTTTTAACACCAGAAAAATGCTTAAATATGAAACAAGATTGTGAAGAAAGAGCAAAATATTTTTCTTATGAAAAATTTGAAAAACAAGTAAAAAATTATATTAAAAGTTAAAAAATTTGACAAATCTAAAAAAAACACTAAAATCATAAATAATTTAAAAATAAATTAAAAAAATTATGCAAAAAAATATTTTTACATTTTCATATCATAATGCAAAAAACTGAAATAAAAGTTTTTTGTGATTTTATGATATGTAAAAAATATTTTATAAAATTATTCTAAAACTGTTATTTCAGATAAATCTGATTTAACAGTTTTTTTTGTGTGAAAAATTAAAATTACTTTATTTATAAAAAAATATTATGGAAAATTATTATTTAAATCTACATCATCATTTTTTAAAACATTGTTACAGTAAATTAGCAAAAGTGGTTTTTTAGTAAACCTAATTTTGAAAGCTATTACTGTAAAAAGTAATAGCTTTTTTATTTTAAAAATTAATTAAAAAAATATGGAAAAAATAATAACACCAAAATGATTAAATAAAAATAAAGAAGATTTTGTACAAAATGATTCTATAATAGAAAGAATTTGACTTTCTAATAAAAAAAGTATTAGAGAAATTGTTGAAATGAGTAAATGATGAGAAGAAGTTGAAACTTATTTAACATTATGTCCATTTTATGACTTTGAAAAAACTTGATGAATAAAATGAGATTACAAAAAATTTGAAGATATAGATCAAAGATATAAAAATAAATTTGAAGCAAGTTTAAGTACTTTAAAATTTTTAAATGAACAAGGTATAAAAACAAAAGTAAATTTTTTATTAGCAGATAATTGAATTATTACAACAAATAAATATAATAAAAGTAGATTTGATGAAGATATTTATTGAATTAAAGAATTATATAAAAAACAAATTAATGATAAGTTAGCTTATTATAATTTTACAACTTTTTCAGAGTTCTGAATAAAATGACAAACTATTTGCAATATTTCAGAAGAAAAAACTATAAATGATACTATTAAAATTTTAGAAAATTTTTGAATTGATACTGAAAAATTTAAGTTCTCTTTAGAAATTATTGAAAGAGCTTTTAAAAGTACTTGAGCTTATTATTTAATAAAAAGTTATTTAGAAGAAAATAAGCAGTTAAATGAATTAATTGAAAAAAGTATTTTTATAAATACTGAAGCTGTTTGACCATTAAATAATTTATATACAATCTGAAATGATAAATTAGATAAAAATAATTTATTAGTTACAATAAAAATATAAAAAAATATTTATTAAAAATTAAAAAAATATGAAAGTAATAAAATTTTGAAAAATAGTTTGAAGTTATTATGAATCAGAAAAAAAATCTAATACTTTAATAATAGTTGCTATTTGAGCTCCAAATTTGATGGATGTAGATTCATTGAGAAATGCAGATATTTTAACAAAAGCTTGATATGATGTTATAACTCCAGAATATTATGGTTTTTGTAGAAGTGAATGAAAATTTACTCCTAAAAATTCTATAAAAACTCTCTTAGATACAAAAAATTTTTTTAAAAATTGAGTAATAGAAAATATTTATAATTGAGAAAAAATAAAAGTTAAATATAAAAATTTTATTTTTTTATGAATGAGTTATTGATGATGAGTTGTCCCTCTTCTACCTAAATATGATAAAGAAGTTAAAAATATAGCTATGTTTTATCCTGTTGTAGATTATTTGAGTTTTTGAAAAAGATGAGTAAAAGAAGAAACAGTAGAAGATTTTTGTAATTCAATTTATAGAGGATTTTCAAAAATTTATAATTCTATAAAACTTCCTATTTGGAAAAAACAATTTAAAGATGAAACAGAATATATTCCTATAAAAAACATGAAATATATGAAATGAGTAAATACTTTTTTAGCTCATTGAACTGAAGATATTAGTATTTATTATAAAAAAACTAGTGAGTATTATACAGAATTGAAAAAAATATTTCCAAATTGAAATATTGTTTATAAAGAATATAAGTGATTTTGACATGGGTTTGATACTATGGAAAAGTGAACTTATGATATGATTAAATTTTTTGTACAAAAATCTGAAAAATAACTTGCTTTATTTCCAAAAAAAAGTAAAAATTTATTAAATAATTTTTAATTAACATAAATATGACTGTAGATTACAATAATTTTGCAAAAACTTTTTCTAAATCTAGAAAAAATATGAAATGGGAAGAAATAGAATATTTTCTTTCTTTTTTGAGTTCTAAAAAAAATAAAAATGTTCTTGATATTTGATGTTGAAATGGAAGATTTTTATGAGTTTTAAAAGAAAATAATATTGATTTTAATAATTATTTATGAGTTGATTTATCAAAATGACTTTTGGAAGAAGCAAAAATAATTTATAAGGAAAATAATTTTTTAGAATTAAATATGTTAGATTTAGATAAAAATATTTCTGTATTTGATGAAAAAAATCCTGAAAAAAAATGGGAAAATATTTTTTTAATTGCTAGTTTTCATCATTTACAAAATTTTGAAGAAAGAAAAAAAGTTATAGAAATTTTATTTAAAATTTTAGAAAAAGGTTGAAAAGTTTTTATGACTAATTGGGCTTTAAATAGTGAATTAAATGAAAAAAAATATAAAAATTCTATTATAAAAAATTCAGAAAATAAATTCCTAAGTTTGGATTATAAAATAAAAATTTGAAATTTTGAAAGATTTTATCACTGCTTTTCTTTAAAAGAGTTAGAAATTTTAGCAAAAAATTGCTGATTTAAAATTATAGAAAATAGATTATTTGAAAATAAAAAAAATTTTGTAACTATTTTTAAAAAAAATTAGGGAGTATGCAAAAATCTGTGTAAATATTATTTTTTCTTACCAAATGCTCAGGCTATAGCAGACATAATAAGTAAAATACTTCCTTCTTCTTTTTTAGTTAAATTATCTTCATTTTCTTCTTCTTTTTCTTTTTTTTCTTCTTCTTCTTTTTTTTCTTCTTCTTTTTTTTCAAATTCTATTATTATATTCTTTATATAACCTTCATCTCAAGATTTTTCAAACATTTTAAGAATATCATTTACATCAGTTATTGTGTTTTTTATAGGAATTTTTTTTTCTTCTATAGGAATAATTCCTAAATTTTGAATAGGAAATTCTTTTCAATCTAAAGTTGTTGTTCCTTGTGGTAAATATGCCATAGTTTTTTTTATTAAAATATAAAGTTTAGATATTTAACTATTTTTTATTAAAAAGTCAAATTATTTTTCCTACATTCTAGTTCAAAGTGCACAATTCTTTATCTACTAAATATTCTAAATAATGAGGAATTCAAGAAAAAAGACAGATATTATATAAATTCTTTATCTATTACATAATAATTTTATTTCATTTAATATTTAATATTTCTCATTTTTTTTAATTCAATTAAATCAAAATTAATTTGATTTTCAATGCATAATTCTTTTATAGACATATTATTTAAATTAAATTATAAAATCAATTCTAAAATATTTGTAGCATTATCCATTGCAAAATCCAAATTACTCATATGGTCATCTTTTGAAGTGCTATCAGCTCAGTCAGAAACTCATTTTATAACAATACATTTTTTCAAAGCTCAATATTCTCTTGCAACTGATAAAATTGCAAAAGCTTCCATTTCAACCAAATCTCAAGAAAAATCATTTTTCAGTTTTTCAATTTTTTTATCACAATCAATAAATTGGTCTCAAGTTAAACAAATTCAATTTAAAATAAGTCAAAATTTTTGTAAATCATAATTCAATCAAGTAACAGAATCTATAAAAATTGCTTTTTTTGCATAATCCAAATGTTCACCTTCAAATGGTAAATACATATCATGCTGAATAAAAGTATTTGGCAAAAAAACATCTCAAATTTTTACATCTCAATCACTTATATTTCAAGCAATTCAAATATTTATAAGCTTTTCAATTACATAATTTTCAAACAAATAAGTTGTAGCAAAACTTGCCTGAATTTTTCATATTCAAGCCAAAGCTAAAACTATTTTTGTTTGGGCTTTTTCTCCTTCAAAAATTTCCAAAGTTCATATTTTTTTAACACTTTTCAAATCAAATCTTTTTATAATAATATCTGCTTCCTCTTTCATTGCAGTAATAATTGCTTTTGTAATAATTTTTTCCATTTTTTTTATTATTAATAATTAAATTGTTTTTCTTAAATTGTAGCCTCTTTCTCCCCACGGGGAGAGAGAATTCAAGAGAGAGGGTTTAGGAATTTCCTAAAGACTTCCTTCATAAAACTCTGCAAAACTCATACTTTCCCTTTGTAAATAAGTTGCAAGTTCTACTCATAAATACCTAAAATGCCAAGCTTCTTTTTGATATCAATCAACTTTTATTCATTTTTGATAAGTATTATGAAAACCAAATTTATAAGCATTTTCTTCTATCCAAGACATATATTTTTTTATTTTTATATCTTCTAAAAGTTTTTCATCAGTTTCAAAAATATCTATAGCCAAACCTGTTTGATGTTCTGAAAAACCAGCTTTTGCACATAAAGCTTTGTGACAAGCTCAGCTTTTTTCTATTCTGTTTTGCTCTTCATATGGTCTATATCAACTAATAATTTTTATTTTATTTCATTCAAAATTTTCTCAAAATTTAATACTCATTTTTTTCAAAGCTTCTTGAGCTTCTTCTCTCAAAACAGCAGAATTATTTTTGGTTGAATAAATAAAAATATGCCTAATACTTTTCAAATTTTTTGGAGAGTATTTTTTATCTGTAAAAGAAATTTTATTATTTACAAATTTTGTTATAGAATTATCACTTTCTAAATCAAATTTTTCATAAATACTTTTTTCTTTTTTTTCCTCTTTTTTTATATTTTTTGTTATTTTTTCTTTATTAACAATAACTTTTTTAATTTCTACTTTTTTAAAAGAATAATTAAAATATAAAAAAATTCAAATTAAAAAAAATCAAATATATAAAAAATTTAATTTACTAAAATTCTTTTTTTTGTTTCTTCTTTTTCACATTTAAATTAATATTTTTATTTAACTAAAATTAATACACATTTTTTTTATTATCCTAAAAAAACTAGTTTTTCAAACTTTTACTTAAATTTTTTCAAATGTTCTATTCAAGCTAAACTAATTTTTCTTCATCTTGAAGTCCTTTCAATAAATCAAATTTGAAGTAAATATGGTTCAACAACATCTTCCAAAGTAGCTTCTTCTTCTCACAAAGTAGAAGACAAAGTATTTAATCAAACAGGTCAAAAATTAAATTTTTCTAAAATAGTTTTTAAATATTTTTTATCTAAATAATCAAGTCATAATTCATCAATAGCTAAATCAGCAAAAATTTCTTCCAAAGTTTCAACTGAATTCAAATCTTTTCAAATTACAACATAATCTCTAATAATTTTTAAAAGTCTGTTTGCAATTCTAGGAGTTCACCTACTTCTTGAAGCTATTTTTTTTATAATTTCATCAATTAATTCTATTTCAATAATTTTTGAACTTCTTTTTAAAATTGTAAAAATTTCATCTTTATCATAAAAATCTAATTTCAAAATATTTCAAAATCTATCTCTTAAAGGAGCTGAAAGACTTGATAGTTTTGTAGTTGCTCAAACCAAAGTAAAAGAAGCTAAATCTATTCTCACACTTTGAGCTCAAGGCCCACTTCAAACCATAATATCAAGAGCATAATCTTCCATAGCTGTATACAAAATTTCTTCTATTTGTGGTTTTAATCTATGAATTTCATCAATAAATAAAACATCTCAAGCTTCCAAATTAGACAAAATACTCACCAAATCAGCTTGTTTTTCAACTGCTGGTCAGCTTGTAGTTTTTAGAGAAGTTCACATTTCAAGAGCAATAATATTTGACAAAGTTGTTTTTCAAAGTCAAGCAGAACCATAAAATAAAATATGTTCCAAAGAATCTTTTCTTATTTTTGCTGATTGTATAGACACACTTAAATGTTTTTTAATATTTTTTTGTCAAACATAATCACTCAAAGATTTTGGTCTTAGAGAATTATCTGAAATATCAATTTTTTTTTCTACAGGAGAAATAAGTCTGTCTTTTTTTTCTATATTACTAGAAGATTTTATTGCCATATTTTTTTTGTAAAGATTAATTAATAATTATCCCATCCCCAACCCTTCCCTTAAGTCTAAGGGAAGGGAGTAAAAAAAGAAAAATATATTTTGTAGCCTCTTTCCCTTAGGCTTAAGGGAAAGAATTCAAGATAGGGATAATTATAAGATTATTTATTATAAAACTTCCTAATTATTCCCACCACTTCTTCAGCATCTTTCAAATTAATATTCATAGAATTAGGAAGATGTAAAATTTCATTTGATACTTTTTTTGCTATTTCAAAATCTTTTATATTATATTTTGCATTTTCTAAATTTGTTCAAACAGGAGCAATTGGAGAATAAGACCAAAAGTTTCAAAGAATTATTCAATGATTTCTAGCAAAATTATATAATTTTTTAGAATCTTTTACAAAAATAGGAAATCCAAAATAAATATTTTCTTCATCAAAATTAAGCATTTTTATTTCAGAAATTTTTCTCAAATTTTCATAATAAAATTTTGCTATTTTTTTTCTATTTTCATTATAAATATTAACTTTTTTTAATTCTTTTCTAGCTAAATAAGCAAGAGAGTTAGGCAAATTATAATTAAATAAATTGAAATTACAAGACTTTTCTTTGATATTTAAAATTATTGGAATTATTTTTAATTTCAAACTTGCAAACATAATAATTCTTCAAAGTTTGAAAATATTATAAGTTTTATAAGATTTATATGCAACAATATTGTAAAATAAATTTTGCAGAGCTAAAGTTCTAGAAACTGGTTTTAATTTTTTTTCTATTTCAGAAACTTTAGAAAAATATTTAGAATTATTTATAACTAAAAAACCTCCAGTAACACTTGAAATTACTTTATCTCTTCAACTAGAAAAAATAGAAAAATCTCAGACCTCACCCCTAGCCCCTCTCCTTTGTAGGAGAGGGGAACTGATATTATGAGCACAATCTTCAATTACTAAAATATTATATTTTTTTGCAATTTTTAAAACTTCTAAAAAATTTTTTGAACTTCAAAAAGTATGTTGAAAAATAATTACTTTTGTTTTTTCTCAAATATTTTTTTCTAATTCTTCTAAATCCAAATTCAAATTTTTTTCATCAATTTGAGAATATTCTATTTTTGCTCAACTTTGAATAACAGCATTAGAAACAGAAACACAAGTATAAGAATTTACAATAACTTCATCATCTTTTTTTAAATTAAGAATTTTTAAACAATGAAAAATAGCAGACCTTCAATTATAAAAAGTTATTATTTTAGAATTTTTTAATCACAAAAATTCTAAAAATTCTTTTTTTAATAAAGAATTTTCTTTTCAAAATCTTAAAAAAGCTAATTTAAATAATAAAAAACCCAAAGTATTTAAAAATATTTTAAAATTTATTGTTGTTAAAAATTGTGCATTAATTGTCTTTTTAAACATTTTTTTAAATAAATTATAATATTAAAGATTTTTATTTTGCAGCCTCTTTCTCCCCAAAAAGGGAGAGAGAATTCAAGAGAGAGGGAAAAGAAAAAAAAAGAAAGGGATAAAAGAATATTCTCTACAAAGAATTTAAACTATACTTTAACTCTTTATAATCAATAATATCTCATCATAAAATATTTTCCATATTTCTTTCTATAGAAATTATTTTTCATTTTTTAGTCTTTATATTCAATTTTACATCATTTCAATTTTCCTTATATTTAGCAGTATAAATGATAGTTCCAGTTTTTATATAATAATTTATATCTATATTTTTTGGTTTTAAAATACTTTTTACATTATTATAAATAAAACTAATTTGTTCTGAATCATTCATTATTTTTGTCAAATTTTCTTCTATACTAAAATATTTTATAGTTCAAACTACTTTTATTTGTGTAGAATCAAGTAAAGATTTTTTGTTATCTGTAAAAGTAATCTTCATATTAGAAAAATAAGTTTCAATATTATCAAGTAAATAATTAGCACTTAATAATCCAGTTTTAGTTCTGGAATTTTTATTTTCTTTTATTTTTATAAAAAAAGCTATATTTTTTAATTTTACATCAAAACCTCACTGATCATCTTCATTTACAAAAATATTTTCATAATTTACTTTCATAATATTCTTTAAACTACTCAATTCTCACCTTTCTTCTCATAATAATCTTTCCCTTTTTAGTTTTATAATTTTAGAACTTTCCTCATAAATATCAGACTTATTTTCTGTTATTATTTTATTATTTTCTTTTTTTGTAAAAGTATTTACAAAAAAGTATTTGAAATTAAAATTATTTTTATTATTTTTATTTGAGCTATTTTTGAATTTCTTTTTCCATAATTCTTTTATTTCATCAAGTGGAAAACTAACAGAAATATTTTTTTCATTGATAACTATATCATCAATTGTATTATTTTCTTTTGGGTATAATTTAAAACTAATTTTTTTCATCTCTATTTCTTTTTTTGTTCTATCTTTTAAAATCAAATTTTTTATATTATAATAATTTTCTTCAACTTTTATTGTTGTTGTTTTTCCAAACTCTATATCTTTAAAAGTTTTCAAATATTTTTTTATTTTATTTATACTAAGATTATTATCTTTTTTAATATTATTTATAATTGAATAATCTAAATCAGATGATTCTACTCAACTGTAAGCTAAAAAATTACTAAGAGCTTTATCATATTCATAAATATTTTTTTCAATTTCTTCCAGCTTAGAAAAATATATTTTATCTTTATCTTTTTCTTCTAACAAATACAAATTTTCTTTTATGAATTTTTTTATTATATTTATTATATAATACAAATTTTCTCTTTTTTCTTTTGGAACTAATTTAATTTTTTTTAATAATAATTTTTTATTTTTATCTCTATTTTTTTCAAAAAATGTACTTCTAATAGTTTTATCTATTTCTTCTAATAAATTTATATTTTCCAAAACTTTACTAGGAGTAACTTTTTTCATTTTTATAGAATTATAAGTTTCTAATAATTTTGTATATCAAACAATATTATCATTTTCAAAATTCAAATTATTTTTTATAAAATTATACAAAAATATAGAATAATAATTTAATATTTCTTCTCTGTTTTTTTCATCTTTTTCAAATTCTTTTATTTTTAAAATAAATGTTTTTGAAAAATTATAAAAATTATTTATTAAAATATTTTTTCATAAAATATTTTTTTCTTTTGTAGAAAATTTTTTAAAATCATAAGAATGGTAAATAGAATTTAATTTTTCAAAATCTTTATAATAAATATTTTTTTCTTCTAAATTATTATTTTTTTCATTTTTTACAACCTCTTCAAATTTAGAAGAGAGAGTTTTATATAACTCATAAAAATCATTTTTACTATTCATTTCTTCTATATAATTATTTTTTCATAAAATTATATAATAATATTTTACAATATTTTTTAATTCTAAATATTTTTTTTCATCTATTTTTTTAAAATTTTTTATATCAATTTTTAATTTTTCTATATCAATTTTTCAATTTTTTATTTTATTTTTTCCCTGATTTGTAGGATTAGCCACATTTAAAAATAAATTATGAATTTTTTCAAAAATAATATTTTGTTTATAAATATTTCTTTTTTTAGTATTTAATGATAAAAAAGAATACTTTTCTAGAAAAGAATTTATTTTTAAATTTCAAACTTTTGTATTTTTTAATTTATTTAAAATTTCAGAATTTTTTTCTTCTTGTTTTAAAAAATCATTAAAAATTTCAGTTAAAAAATTTTTTTGCATTTTCAAAAAATTTGTTTCTTTTTTTACAAGTCTTTTTATATTACTGCTACGTAAAATATTTTTTTCAAATTCTAAGAAAAATTTTTCTGAAATAATTAATTTTTCTCACTTTTTTTCTAAATAAGAATTATTTATATATTTATAAATTAAAAAATCTTTCATTCTGGCAAAATCTCATCATTTAAAAGAATTTTGATTAATTTGAAATTTTGAAAAAACAAGTAAATTATGAGGAAAAAGTTTTATTTTATTAACTTTTTCTTTTTTGTTATTCAAAAAATATAAATCTAAAACATTATCAAAATTATAAATAATTATAGCTTCTGGATTAGTATTATTTATATAAATTTTTCAAAGTCCTAAAGTATTAATTATAAAATTTTTTCAAACTATTTCATAATTTTTTCATAATTTTTTAAAATCAAACAAATATAAACCTGAACTTATTTTTACTTGATTTTCTTTTATTTTATAAAAACTAGAATTATTTTTTGAATATAAATTATCTAGTAAATTTATATTTTCTTTTATTATTTTTCAATTATTTTCTTTTATTTTAAAATTTGTTTTATCTAAAAATTTATTTTTTTTCAAATCTAAAACAGATATTTTATTATCTTCAAATAAAATTTTTTCAAATTGTTTATCAAAATTAAGAAAAAAACTTACAAGCAAAAAAAATCCTAAAACTAGGAATGATATAAAAAAAGTTAGTATTTTTTTTATGGGAGTCATTTTTATTTTTGTTTTTTATTATTTATATACAATTTTTTTTGTTTAAAAAAATTTCTTTTTTTAGTATAACATTTTTTTTTATTTTTGGCAAAATAAAATTAATCTTTTTTAAAAAGTACATCAAGTAGCAGTTAATACATCATTTTCTAAGATAAAATATTCTTCCAAATAACCCTCAGAAATATATTTATTTTCTTCCAAAATTCAAGAACAAGTTCTATAATTTGAGTCTTGTAAAAAAACCCTATTATCTATTGCTTCTTGTAATAATTCGTCAAAAGTTAGCTCATCATCACTATAAGGTTCAAGAAAATCAAAATCATATGGAATATTGTGAGTAGTTTCAGTATAAATAAATAATTTTCTATTATCAGAACCATCTCAAATTCAATCATGTATTTCAACATTAGTTCAAGCTGTTTCATTTTTTGCTAAAATTATAGTTGGTAGGACGTTTTTAGAAACAGTTTTATAATTTCATTTTACAATTGCTTTTCAATATTCTCAAAAATCTTCTAATGTAGCTGCAACTTGCATCTGATCTCTTTGTCTAGTTATAGAATATATATAATCATTATTTTTATAAGGATCACTTGGAATATTGTCCATTTCAGTTACCAAAGTATCATAATTCATAAAACCTTGTTTTGCAACTATAGTTCAACTATTTATTATATTAAAAGGTTTTGATGGGAGAGGAAATCTTCACTTATCTTGTTTTTGACTTTGTAATGCCCCTTTTATGTATAATAAATTTGTTTCCCTTGCTGTATTTCTTGTATCAGAAATGTTTGAAGAATAATTTCCAAATCAAACAGCAGCTAATATAGATATTATAGTAATTACAATTATTAGTTCTACAAATGTAAAAGCTAATTTGTTTATTTTTTTTATATTCATTTTTATTATATTAAAAAATATATATTATATTATGCAAGTCTTTTTTTTTGGTTTTTTAAAAAAGAAATGTTAAAATGTATTTGTGCTTTTAAAGTCTTTGAGCAAATTATAAAGTAACAAAGATATTTTAAAAAACTTATTTATCTAATTATATATATTTTTTATGAAAAAACAAAAAAATTATTATAAAAAATTTTGGATAATTCTAATATCTATTATTTGAACCTGAATAATAACAATTTATGCCTCTTGAGGTTTAGAAAAAGAATTAACTAATTCAGTGTCAAGCTGAGTTTGAGCAAATAGTTCTGTTCAAGAATTTAGTCCAGGTGGTTCTGAATGAACTAATTTTGCAACTTATTATATTAACAATGAAGATAATTCATCAATTATATGAAACTATTTTAAATGATACTATTATGATTCAATTTATTGATTTTTTAAATTAGATTGGAACTCAATTGATAAATATCAAAATGTTAGAATAGTAAATTCAACTGACAAATGTAGTTGATATTGATATAAATTAGGTTGATATGCCTATAGTGAAAATTTTTGATTTGTAGATTTTTCATATGATGATGACAATTTTGTATATTATTGTGTTGGAGACAAAAAGCTTTATTGATATGCATATTTGGAGAGTATATGATTCCAAAATTTTGAATGAATATGATTTGAAATAATTCCAGAAATTATTAATCAAGCTGAAACAATTGAATCAAATACTTTTGTAAATGATAATACAGAAATAACAGATTGAAGTAATAAAAATGAAAACAAAAATAATAATGATATTATCCAATGAAATATCCAGTATATAAAGGACACAGATTGAAGTGTATTTTATATAATAAAGTAAAAATTATTTTAACCATAAAAATTATAAATTTATATTTTAAGTAAAAAATTATGTTAAAAAACAAAAATAAAACAAATAGAATATTATCTTTAGTTATAATATTTATATGATTTTCAAGCTTTAATTATAGCTATTCTAATACTATTGAAGATGAAGATAATGTAAATAAAGTAATAACTAATATTCAAAAAATAAAAACTCCTACAACAGGATTACCAATACTTTCTTCTTGAGAATCTTCAAAATGAAGAATTTGAGAAGTTATTTCAAGAATTTTTACTAGTAATTGAAAAATTTGAAATAGCTTTATAAAAGCTATGGAATGAATAAATTGAGTGGCTTCAAATAATTTTATTTTAAAATGGAATTGATGAGTTACTTGAAATTTTATAAATAGTTTGATTTCAGATAACTGAAATATTGTAACTATAAATTGAAATATAGATATGAAATGAAATAGAATAACAAATGTTGCTACACCTATTGATGATAATGATGTTGTAACAAAAAAGTATTATGAAGATAATGGAGTTTGATTTTGGATGACAGATTTAGATGTAAATAATATTAAAAATAAAAATACTTGAAAGGTAGAAATTACAGGTAATTTAGAAGTAAATGAAAATATTATACATAAATGATCTATACAATCATCTGGAGATAATTATTTTGCAACTTGGATGAAGTTTAAAGAAAATCAATTTTGAAATTCACTTATTTTATGAGCAGGTTGATTAACAGTTATTTGAGCTTGAGAATCTGCTTGACAAGTTCATGATAAGATTCTTGAAACTAATGAAACTTTATACTTAACTTCTGACTGATGAATAAAACTTACAACTAACTTACAAACTGGTTGGATAGCAAAAGTTGATGCTATAGATATTGCTTCTGATTGAAATGTAGATATAAATAAAGAATTAAATGTAGATGGGGATATTAAAGAAAATTGAACTTTGTTAAATGCTAAATATCTTTGAATTTCAGCAAAAGCAGCTGATTCTGATAAATTAGATTGAAATGATTCTACTTTTTTTACAAATGCAACGAATTTAGATACTTGAACTCTAGCAGATGATAGATTAAGTTCTAATATAACAAAACTTTGACAAACTATTGAAAGCTCTGAAATAGCTGATTCTACAATAACTTCATCAGATTTAGCTCCAAATTCAGTTTGAGCAAGTGAATTGATAGAAAGTGAAAATTATACTGTTAATGATTTACTTATTAGTTGAAATCTTACAGTAAACTGAACTGAAACAAAGATAAATTCAACAAATATGTATGTAAAAGATAGAAATATAAATCTAAATAATTGATGAAATAATGCAAGTAGTAATACAGCTTGAATAATTATTCAAGATTGAGTTAAAGACTGAAATACTTCTGCTATTACTTGGAATAATTCTTGAAAATATTTTCAAATAAAAGATAACACTTGAACTCACAGAATTACAACAGAAAATATTGATACAGATACTAACACTGATACACAAGATTTATCAACTTCTTGAAATTCTATAACTTTAACAGATGGTTGAAGTGTAGTTGCTCCTTATGCAAATGATGCAGGAACTTTGGAATGAAATGATTCTACTTTTTTTACAAATGCAACGAATTTAGATACTTGAACTCTAGCAGATGATAGATTAAGTTCTGATGTAACAAAACTTGGGCAAACTATTGAAAGTTCTGAAATAACTAATAATACAATTACTGAAGATGATATTTCTGATAGTTTTGTAGCAAGAGATAGTAGTAAATTAGAATGAAATGATTCTACTTTTTTTAGAAATGCAAGTAATTTAAATGCTTGAACTCTAGCAGATGATAGATTAAGTTCTGATGTAACAATACTTGGACAAACTATTGAAAGTTCTGAAATAGCTGATTCTACAATAACTTCATCAGATTTAGCTCCAAATTCAGTTTGAGCAAGTGAATTGATAGAAAGTGAAAATTATACTGTTAATGATTTACTTATTAGTTGAAATCTTACAGTAA
>JAMONT010000092.1 GCA_027066455.1 Candidatus Altimarinota bacterium | reverse complement strand
ACTCATAGAAAATTAAGAGCTTCTAGAAGTCATATAAAAAATGCTATTCCATATATGTTTTGTTATTTAAATAATGAAAAAATTAAAAGAAGTACTAATGATTTAGAATGATTAAATTGATTAATTTTTATTCAAATTCAAAGACATAGATGACTTAGAATTGATAGACTTATTTCATTCATTTCTTTGTGGATTTATGAAAGAAATTTAAGATAAAAAAAGGTGCTTTTCAGCACACTTATTTTACATTAACCCATTTTATCCAAATTTTCAAGTGCTGTTTTTTCATCAATTGCTCTGTAAACTGTTTTTAAATCAGTACAAAATTCTTTTAAATCTTTATATGAAATATATTTAGTAGAATTTCTAATTTGATGAATAATACAAAGTTGTATTTCTACTTTAGGAAATACTGCTCTAATAGCTTCTGGAAATCATTTTAATCAATCTATACTTGCAATCATAACATCTTCTACTCATCTTTGTTTTAATGAGTTTACAACTCAAAGCCAAAATTTAGCTCACTTACCCCAGGGCATCCCTCTCTTGTCTCAGACAATTCACCTTGACATTTTCTCAAATAATCATAGTTAAAACCTCTTTTTCTCAATTAGAATTTATTCAAATAATAATATAGCAAGCCTTTGAAATTATTTTTCAGTCTTGCCTTACCTTGTAGTGAATACAATCTAAGTATATTATTGAATATATTTTGTCTAGAGGTCTATTTCTCCAATCTTCAATTTCTGCAAATACCTTATTTGTTACATAAGTTATTTTTGATTCACTTATTCAAACTCAATATATTTCCTCAAAATGAGCTTTAATATCAGCATTAGAGAGTCATAATCAATACATATTTATTACTCTTTGTTCCCAGTCCGATATATCATTTGATCTTTTAGGTAATATTTCAGGTTCAAATTCTCAGTTTCTATCTCTTGGAACATTTACTTCTATTGGTCAATCTGAGGTTAAAACTTGTTTAGATGAATGTCAATTTCTATAGTTTTTATCTAATCAAGAAGAAGTTCTTCTTTTTCACTTTTTGTATCATAATTCTCATTCCAAAGCTGATTCTAACATTTTTTTCTTTAGTTCTTTTAGAATCATATCTTGTCATTATAGAGTATCTATTCAGAATTTATCTTGTAATTCTTGTAGAATATTTCAGTTTATTTTTTTCATAATACTTATTTTTATATATTAAATTAAAATTATTTTTATATTATTTTACACAAAAAAATAGAAATATCTATTTTTTAGATATTTCTATTTACACAGTTTATTGCACAGTCCCTAAATTACAAAATCATCATCCCAAGTTCAATGTAAATTACATCTTGCCTGAATTTTATAAGTTCAAGCTTTTATATCTGATACAGGAAAAATAATTTCTGGTTTTTCTCAAAATTTTAATTCAAAAGTTTTTACTCTCAAAAGTCCAGCCTTTGTATATTTTAAAACATCAATAATTTCAATTAAATGCATTTCTAACATAGGATGTTCAATTTCTCTACCAACTTTTATAATAACATTTTCTTCTTTAATTATTACCAAAGGTTGATGTTTTTCTCATTGTTTAGTTAAGCTTATCATATTTTTTTTTATTAAGTTTTTAAGATATAATTTTAGTATAACTATTTTTTAAAGAAAATCAAAAAAAACTGAAAATTATTTTTCAGTTTTTTAAACAATAGATACATATATTCTTTTATAAATTCTTCAATCAAATCTTTTTTTAGATTTTTCAAAAAATTTAACAACACCATCAGAAACAGCAAATAAAGTAAAATCTCTAGCTTGTCTTACTCATTCAGCTGGATAATATTTATTTCCTTTTTGTCTAATGATTATATTTCCTGAAATAACTGTTTGATCTCAGAATTTTTTTACACCAAGTCTTTTGGCATTTGAATCTCTACCATTACTAGTAGATCATTGAGCTTTCTTATGAGCCATTTTTTCTTAAATTACAAATATATAATATTATTTTTTAGGGGTTTTCTTAAGCAAATCTAGCAAAAGCTTTATTAGCTTCAGCCATTTTATAAACATCTAATTTTTTCTTATAAGCAGAACCAGTTTCATTAGCAGCATCTATCAATTCTCAAGCTAATAATTTTGGAAAAGCAGCGCCTTTTTTAGATTTAGTAGCATCAAGTAACCATTTTGCAGCTAAAAAAAGTTGTCTTTTTTCTTTTGTTTCTTTAGGAACTTGATATATAGAACCTCAAACTCTTTTAGGTCTAACTTCTATTCTAGGCATAATATTTTCTAAAGCTTTTTCAAAAACAAGCTTAGGATTTTTTTGTCATTTAGACTTTATTTCTTCAAAAGTTTCATTCATTAGTTTTATAGCCAAAGATTTTTTACCATCTAACATTATATAGTTGACAAATTTAGCAATCATTGGATTTTGTGTTGTAGTAACACCTTTTTTTTTGTTTTCTTCTTGCATTTTTTTTAATATTTAACAATTAAATAAATTAAAAATTTAAAAGTTTTTCAGCAATTGTTAAACTTACTCTCTTAAATTTTTTTTAGGATTTCCTATTATTTAGGTTTTTTAGCACCATATTTACTTCTAGAAGTTTTTCTGTCTTTAACTCATTCTGTATCTAAAACACCTCTAACAATATGGTATCTTACTCAGATTAAATCTTTTACTCTTCAACCTCTAATTGCAACAACAGAATGTTCTTGCAAATTATGTCATTCACCAGGAATATAAGCATTTACTTCATAACCATTAGTTAATCTAACTTTTGCAACTTTTCTAAGTGCAGAGTTAGGTTTTTTAGGTGTCAAAGTTGTTACTTTTGTACAAACTCCTCTTTTCATTGGAGCTGCTAAATCAAAAAGTTTTCATCCTTTTATAGTATTTCTTATTTTTTGTAATACAGGAGATTTACTTTTTTTCTTTGGTGTTTTTCTTTTCTTTCTAACCAATTGGTTTATAGTAGTCATTTTCTATAATTAATTTTAAAATCTAAAGACAAATCAAAGGGAATTTTATAAAAAAAAGCTACAAAGTCAAATTTTATTTTGAGATTTTTCAAATTATAATTTCATTTCTTTCAATTTTTCCTGAAACTATTTCAAAATTTTCTTGATTTACTTCTATATAATTCCCAGTCCAACCTTTGAAATTACCATCTTTTTCAACTTCAATTAATACCTCTAGCTCTTTTCAAATATTTTTTTCTATAAAATTATTTCTAACTTTATCAGATATTTTTGTAATTTTTTGCATTCTTTGTTTTTTTATTTTTTCATCTATTTGATTTGCAAAAAATCAAGCAGGAACATTTTCTCAATAATTATGAGCAGAAAAAGGAAAAGCATGAACTTTTGTAATTTCATATTTTTCTATTAAATCACAAGTTTTTTCAAAATCTTCTTCACTTTCTCAAGGAAATCAAATAATTAAATCAGCTCAAATTCCAATTAAAACTCAATCTTTTCTTTTTATTTTTCTAACTTTTTCTAATAATTTTTCCATAAATTCTCAGTTATAATGTCTTTTCATATTTTTTAAAATTTTTGTTGAACCAGATTGAATAGAAAAATGAAAATGTGGATAAATTCTAGTATTTTCAAAAATTTTTATAACTTTTTCATCAATAAATTCTGGTCCAAGAGAACTAATTCTAATTCTTTTTATTTTAGTATTTTCTAAAATATATTCTAAAAGTTCAGAAAATTTAGACTTTACTTCTTCCAAATTTTCTAATTGTTTTTTTATTATAGGATTAGTATTTTCAAGCCCCCAAGCTGACAAATTTATTCAAGTTAAAACAACTTCTTTTCAACCAACTTTTTCAAAATCTAAAATTTCTTTCAAAATTTCTTCTTTTTTTCTATAAAAATGTTTTCATCTTTTTTGAACAGTCAAACAAAAACTACAAAAACTATCACAACCTCATTGAATTACAACAAATTTTTTTGTATAAATTTGGTTTTTAAATTTATTTTTTAAATTTTCTAGCTTTTTATTCTGTAATCCTAATATTTTTTCTGGATCTTCTCAAAGAATTTCTATTTTATTTTCAAATTTTTTAAGTTCAGGATAAATTTCAAAAAATTTGGAATGTTTTTCTCCTTTTTCAAAAGCTCAACAACCTGAAATAAAAACTTTTTCTCAATTTTTTAATTCTTCATTTTTAAAAATATCTTTAATAAATTTTACCCATTTTCTTTTTGCTTTATCTGTAACAACACAGCTTGCAACAAAGATTCCTGACTTATTTTTTAAATATTCACAATTAAGCCATTTATCAGTATAATACTTATTTACTTTACAACCAAAAATTTTATATTCCATTGTTTATTATTAATAATTATTTTTTTTATTTTATAAAAAAAAAAGAAAATTGCAAAATAAAAAAATATTTTGCAATTTTTAAAAATATAATTATAATATATTTATTATTTTATAATTTATAAAAATAAAAAATTATGAAAGAAAATATAGAAAAATTAAAAGAATTAATTGAAAAGTCAGAAAAGATTTTACTTATAAATCATGTGAATATGGATGCTGATGCATTTTGAAGTCTTATATGATTTTATAATATTTTAGAAAAAATTTATTCAAAAAATATTAAAGCAACAAATGTTTCAAATAGTCCTGAAAGATTGAAATTTTTATGATTTGATAAAATAATTGATCCAAATTTGGATATAAAAGAATTTGATCCAGATTTAATTATTAGTTTTGATGCTGCTGATGAAAAAAGACTTTGAGAAAAATATGAAGATAATAAAAAAAATTTTAAAAAAACTAAATTAGTTGTAATTGACCACCATATTTCAAATATTTGATTTTGAGATTTGAATATAATTGATACGAATTCTTCTTCAACTTGTGAAATAATTTTTGATATTTTGAAAAATTGGAAATATGATTATTTGATAGATAGTGATATCGCAACCTTGCTTTTAACAGGAATTATTACAGATACAAATAGTTTTTATAACTCTAATATTAGTCCAAAAACTTTTGAAATTTCATCAAAACTTTTAGATTATAAAGCTAGACATCAAGAAATAATTATTAATTTATTCAAAAAAAATCCTTTTGGTAGAATAAAATTATGGTGAAAAATTTTAGAAAATTTGAAACAAGTAGATAATTGAAATATTGCTTTTTGAGTTGCTCCAAGAGAATATTTTTTGGAAACCTGAACAACTTATGAAGATTTAGATATTTTTATTGATGAATTTTTAGCTACAATAGATTGAGCCAAAATAGTTTTTATTTTATATGATATGTGAAAAGATTGAGTAAAAGCCAGTTTTAGAAGTTTAGAAATGAAATATAATGTAGCTGAATTTGCTTGAATTTTTTGAGGTTGATGACATCCACAAGCTGCCTGATTTTCAGTAAAAAATAAATGAATTTATGATATAGAATCAGAAATAATTTTAGCACTAAAAAATTTTTTCTCTTATAGTGAAAAAAAACAGTTGAAATAAAAATTTTGTTTTTTACTTGTAAAAATTAATATTTTATTTCATTATGAAAAAACTTGAAAAAAACACCCTTGGATGACTAATTTCAAAACATAAAAAAATGACACTCTAAAAGTGACATTTTAACTTTGAAAAAAAGGTGACATCTCTACTTTTAAATAACAATTCATCAAATTAGAAATTCTACTAAATATATTTCATACAAAGATTTAAAAGAATTCTGTAGTGATTTGAAAACAGTTTACAGAGCAATTGATGAAAAAACAGCACTTGAAAATTTGGATAAAATGGAGAAAAAATCTATTCTCAATTAAAAATTTATTTTGATGGTAGATTTTAATATATATTTTGAAAAAAAAATTGCTTTTTAACATAATCTGAAAAAAATAGTAATTACAAGAAAAATTCTTATAATTACTATATGTAAAGTCTAAAGACATTATTTTACAAAAATTTCAATTTATTTTTTTCTATCTATCCACCATTTTTCATTCATAATTCAATCTGATAATTTTAAAAATGCTTTTTTTACTAATTTCAACTTTAGTTTCAATTTTTTATCAGATTCTAATCTTTTTTGTAAAGAACTATAATTTAAAATTAATTCTTCTGCCATTGTCGCTTGGTCTTCTCAAACATTTTCTTTTCAATAATTTCTTGCAAAACCAAAAACTTTTTTCTCTATATTTTTATATAAATATTTTTTATTTTGTTTTTTTCTTATTTTTTGCCATTTACTAAAATCATCATAATATCACATCGCTTGATGATATAATTCGTGGTCAAAAGCTTCAATTAAATTAGTTTTTGATAAATAAATATTGTTATCAGAAAAAGTTTCAAATCATCACAAAACTATTTTTTGTCCATAAATATCTTGCTTATAAAAATTATTTACAACAATTATAGAATCCAGTTTTATATTTTTAATAAAAATAATTGGATAAAAATTTAATAACTTTTTTATTTTATCTATAAGTCTTATTTCAGAAAAATTAGTTAATCATTTTCAAAAAATTCAAGCTGAAATTGAAACTATATCTTCTTTTATAAAAATTATTTTTACTCAATATTTTTTTTCTAAAAATTCTTTTTTCAAAATTTTTCATTCTAAATATTTTTCAAAAAAACTCAATCATTCTAAAATTTTTTCAAATTCCTGATTATCTATTTTTTCTCAAAAAAAATCATTTTCAAAAATAGAATTAACCAATTCTACAGGATTATACAATATTTCTTTATCAAATTTAGAATATTCTAAAAAATTATATTCTAATATTTGAAGAAAATCTTTTAGCTTAGAAATATTATTTAATTCAATCTTTTTAGAAATTTTAGACAAAAAATCAAGAAAAAGTTTTTTATCTTTCTCGTAAACAAATTCTATTTCAGAATATTTTTCTAAAATATTTTCTATTTTTTTATTCATTATTTTTTTAAATATTATCTAAGT
Source organism: Candidatus Altimarinota bacterium (assembly GCA_027066455.1). GTDB lineage: Bacteria > Patescibacteriota > Gracilibacteria > BD1-5 > UBA6164 > JAMONT01. Next base: position 14,822 of record JAMONT010000092.1, on the reverse strand, counting down.
TCATACAAAATATCACATTTTTACTATTAACATTATTATCAATCATGCTGAAATTAATCAAATAAATCAAATAATTGTCCATTTTATTATATCTTTTGCTTTTTTTATTTTTTCATCTTCTCAACCACTCAAAACAAGTAAATAAGAAGCATAAACCAAAGCTCAAACAGCTAATATAAAAAGAAGTTTTGATATATTTATTACAAATTTTGAGATTAATTGAGAAAATCAATCTCAAGTTCATAAATCCAAATCACCTTCAGGAATTACTCATCAAAATGTAGTTCCACCAGATTCATCAATACAATCACTTAAAAGTTCAACTAATTCTCAATCAGCACTATAATCACAATTTTCTAAAGCAATATTTGTTCAAATAAAGCTTGAAAATATTATTATACTAGAAATTATTAATAAACTTATTTTTTTTAACATAATATTTTTTATTATTTTTTTAAAATCCTTATTTCCTTCTTGTAGCCCCTTTCTCCCAAAAAGGGAGAGAGGATTCAGGTGAGAGGGAAGATTATTTATTTTTTAAATTTAGCTTTTTTTCATTTATTTTTTCCATCTTGAATTATTCAACAATAAGGACAAGTTGGCATATCTTTTTTTATTTTCTTTTTACAATTTATACATTTTCTTTTATTTAAAAATATAAGTAAAAATAATAATAAAAATATAAGAAATATTATTCAAGCAGAAATTAAAATATAATAATTATATCAAATATATTTTTCAACATAAGAAATTGGAAATTTATTTTCTTTTTTAGTAATTATTTTTTTTCAATTTTCATCAATATAAAAAATTTCTGTATTTGCTGTAATTATTTTATTATTTAATTTAGAGTAAATTTTTTCCCAAGGCATTAATACAATATCTCATCACATTGCTTTATTCGTATAATATTCTCAAGGAGAAAAATATTTTATATTTTTTTCTCAAAATTCATTATAAGTTTCATAAGGAAATCATTTCCACTCCACTTGCATTATTCTTTTCTTTTTTGGAAAAACATCTCAATCAGAATTATTTATTGGTAAATAATCAACTATTTTATTTCAAATTACTAATCATTTTTTGTTAATAATAACTTTTTTTCAAATTTTTTTAATAATTTTTCAATCTTCATCTTTCAAGACTATTTTTCATTCAGGATAAAGATGAGAATTTCCTTTGTTTGTGATAGGAATTTCAAATTTTACTCAAAATTCTTTAGAAATTTTATCTATTTCTTTTTCAATATTTTTTTGTTTTTTTTGAATTTCTTTTTCAAATTCTTCAATAGTTTGTTTTTCTCATCAATTTTTTTTATAAGTTTCAAAATTTTTTTCAATATTTTCTTTTTCTTTTTTTAATTTTTCTAATTCTTTTTTTAATTTTTCTATATTATTTTCTGATTCTTTCTCAATTTTGTTTTCTTTTTCAGGATTAATAAATGTATCAAGTTTTTCTAAATCAACACATTTATTATCATAATTAGATTGTGTAAAATCTCAAAAAGGACACTTATCAAGTCATTTTGAACTTCAAAGTCAACTATTAATATTTATATTTCAAATTTCTCAATTTACAACTACTTCTCAGTTTATTTTTAAAATAATTATACTTCAATAATGAACATTAACATTTGCAGCATTAACTCAAGGAGTATTTGTATTATTATCTTGAAAAATTATTGCTCAATAATGACCTCAAGGAGTTGCATTATTAGGAATATTTAATGAAAAATATATTTCTTTTTCTTGATTTGGAACCAAAGTTATAGTATCTGTTTGTAGAGTTATCCAAGGAGCAAGTGTTTGTTCAAAATTATCTTCATTTTTTCTTGTTAATAAAATAGGATTTCAAGTTATATTTTCAGCTGTTAAATCTGAAACAGAAATTTTTAAAGTAACAGTTTCAAGTCATCTATTTGTTATTTTTGCAGTTTTAATAACACTTTCGCCTGGATCTAATTCTATTCTTTGTTTTATTGGAGTAACTGAATAATTAATTGCTCAAAAACTAAAAGAACTAAAAAATATATTTATTAAAAATATAAATAAAAATATTTTTAACTTATTATGCATAATATAAAAATTAAATTTTAAAATTGTTATACATAATAATAAAAAAAGCCAAAAAATCAAAAAAAAATAAAAATTGTAATTTACAATTTTTATTTTTAGTTTTTAAAATACTTTTTATATATTACCTAAAACAGTAAAAGTTAAAGTATCTTGATAATTACCAGCTGGAGTTCCATAATTAATAGCAGATTCTACAGTAAATGTAACATCATTAACACCATTTGTTGTTTCAGGTTTATTTGTTGAATATACAGTGTGTTCAGTAGCATTATCATTAACTTCAGTATTTAAAGCAGCTGTAGCTGAAAACCCTGTTACACCTGAATCAGTAGCAGCATTTAAAGCTGATTTAAAAACATATGATTCAGCATTACCATCAGTTGTTAAGTTATTAATTTGAATAGCAGCATTTGCTGTATTAGTTAATCAACCACTTCCTGACTTAACACTTATTTGCACACCAGAGGCAGCATTAGTACCTATTTCTAGGTCTAAAGTTCCTGAAGCAACAGTTCAACCTGGATCTAAAGTCCCTAAATCAATTTCTTTATCAGAAATTGCCATATTTAGTGTAGGAGCAACAACAGCTTTCACAATAATTCCTGTTATAGAACCAGAAGCATTTGCTGTACCACCAAAAGTATCATCCCAATTAATTGCTGTATCAAAAGCACCATCAGTAACAACTGAACCTGTACCAATTTGAGTAACAGCAAAAGTAGAACTAGCTATAGCTATAATAGACATTACAGCAACAGCTTTTTGTATTTTTGTTTTTAACATAAAATCAAAAAATTAAAAAATAAATATCTTACAATTAAATAATTTGTTTTACTATTTATTTGTAATTAAATATATTTTAACATATCTTTTAGGCTTTTGTCAAAAAAAAACTCTAAAAAATATTTTTTAGAGTTTTTTTATCCTTCATAGTTTGGATCGTAAGATTTAACAAAAGGTAATAAAGCCATCATTCTAGCTCTTTTTATAGCACGAGCTAATTTTTTTTGATTTTTTAAAGAAATTTTTGAATAATATCTAGGTACAATTTTCCCAAATTTAGTTATATATTTCTTCAATAACTCAACATTTTTATAGTCTATTTCCATTCATTGTAATGGACAAGTATCTTTTGTAGTCATTTTTTTTATATTTAAAAAGTTAAAAAGTTCAAAAGTTATGGTTAAATCAAATTTTTATAAAAACTTGAAACTTTCCAAAACTTTTTTAACAATAAAATTAATATTTAATAATATATTTTAATTAAAATAAATCATCTAATCAAGCACTTTCAGCAGTTTCAGAAGAAGATGATTCAGAAGAAGGTGATGATGATGAAGAACTTTCTTCAAAATCTCCTCTTTTATTTAAAAAGATTAAATTAGAAACAACGATTTCTGTTTTATAAATTTTATCTCATCCTTCTTTTTCAATAACTCTAGTTTTCAATCTACCTTCAAGATAAACTAATTTACCTTTAATTAAGTATTTTTCAATTCTTTCAGCTAAATTTCCCCAAGCTACACAATTATTAAATTCAGCTTCTGATTTACTTTCTCATTCAGCAGTTTTAAAATATCTGTTAGTTGCTACATTAAATAATGCAACTTTTTTACCTCATTCTGTAGTTTTAACAACAGGATCTCTAGTAACATTTCAAATTATAATAACTTTGTTTACAGTTCTCATTTCATCTAAAAATTAATAAATTAAATATTTTTTTGCTAAGTTTAGTTTTCTTAGTCTTGTTTAACAAACATATGTCTCCACATAATTTGTTCTAAATTGAATTTTTTTGTTATATCAAAAATTTTAGTTCAATCTAATTCTAAGTTATATAGAATATAGAATCATCTATCAGTTCCATTTATCTTATAGGCCATTTTTTTGTCTCCCCAAATATCTTCTTTTTCTATTTTTCAAGAGTTAGATTCAAGAATTTCTTTTACTCTAGTAATTAGAGATGTTCTATCATCATCAGAAACACCGGGATTCAAAATAAGCATTAATTCATATTTTGCCATATTTTTCCTTATGGTTATAACCCATTTTATTTTATAAAATGAGAGGAAATAAAATAACTTTTTTATAAAAAGCAAAAGTATTTTATTGAATAAAAATAAAAAGTCAAAAAAAAATAAAAATATTGTAACTTTCAAAGTTAAAATGTCACCTTTTTACAAATTAGAAATTCTACTAAATATATTTCATACAAAGATTTAAAAGAATTCTGTAGTGATTTAAAAACAGTTTACAGAACATAGGATAATTTCTTTTTTTCAGATCTTTTATTTCTTATATTATAAAAAATTAATTTCTTTTTTTCTTCTTCAGTATTAAATCAAATTTTATTAAAATCTATTGGTTCTTGAAAATCTGAATATTTTTCTTTTAATGTTTGAGAAATTTTTTGAAAATTTGATAAGCACAAATTAAGTATTTTAAAACTACTTTCTAAAGTTTTATTATATTTAATTATTTCTTGATAAATATACTCATTACTACATGATATATTATGAAAATATTTATCATTTATCATACATTTCATATTCATTTGTTCTTTTATTCATTTTTCTAATAACTTAGAAATAATAAATAATTCAGTTCATTTTTTAGGAATATCTTTTCATAAATAATCTAATCAGTTATAATTATTTGTAATATCTATTCATGAAAAAGGTCCTTCTTCTCATTTATCCAAGTTGGATTTTTTGTATTTTTATCTCATTTTACTTCTATTTCCTCTCACCAATCAAAACAAAATATTTTTTTTAAATTTCCATTTGATAATCATCTAGGTCTCATTTATAAGCTTCTCATTTTGATTCTATTTCATTAAATTGAATGGTTTCTATATTTTTTTGTAAATTTTCTTCTAAATTTATTTTTTTTCTTTCAAATAATTTTTGAATTTCCTCATCATCTAATAATAAAAGTTTTCTTGCCCTTTTTTTTTAAAATCTTCTATATTTTCTAACTCATTTAGATAATTTAATTTGGTTACTTTCATAAATTTTATATAAAAGTTCATCTTCTATTAAATCTGTATTATTTATTTAACAGTATACTTACTTTTACTATTTTGTTAAATAATGTCTTTAGACTTTACAATTATTAATATAATTATATATATTATAAAAAGTCAATAAAAAACTTTTATCATTTTTATAGTTTCCCTAAAAGTTCATAAATATTCTTTAGTTTTTCAAACAAACATGAGGTTTTATAGACTTAATTTTTCTATTTTTTTCTTAATCTTCTTCCTCAAAACTAAATAATAATACAATATTGGTATAACTACCAAAGTCATAAAACTTCAAGCAAAAAGTCAAAAAATTATTGTAAAACCAAGTCAAGCCCAAAATTCATCTTGAAGTGCAAGTGGTAAAACTCAAAAAATTGTTGTAAGAGTTGTAACTATTATTGGTTGTAATCTAGTTTTTCAAGCCAAAATTAATTGTCAAATATAATCAACTTTAATAGATCCTCCCTGAGAATTAACTTTATTTTCTGCATTTATAATTCCTTTATTTATCCTATCAATCAAAATAATTGCATCATTTACAACTATTCAAGTCAAAGCTATAAATCATATCATAAATGGCATAGAATATGGATTTCCTGTTAAAAATAATCAAATATTTACTCAAAGTAATGCTAAAACAATTGAATATAAAACAATTATTGGTTGCCTAAAAGAATTAAATTGAAAAACTAAAATAGAAAATATTAAAAATATTGATATAAAAAGTGATTTTATTGTTGAAATTATCAAATCTTTATTTTCTTCACTTTCTCCTGATTTAATATAAGTTATACCTTCTGGATAATGATAATTAGCTACAAAATCATCAAATTTTGGTTGAATATCTGTTGGTAAAAAACCTAATTTTACTTCACTTCAAACTTCAATAATTATTTTCCCATCTTCTCTAGAAATATTATTTACTGATTTTTTAAACTTAAAAGTAGCAAAATCTCCAACTCTTACCTTTCCAATTTTTGTTTCTATAACCAAATTTGAAATATCTTCTGGATTTAAAGTACTTTCAAAATCTTTAAAAGAAACTATTATTTCATTATCTTCTAAACCTGATTTTATTGAACCTGATTTTATTCAATTTGTATAAAAGTAAAGTTCATTTAAAATATCTCCCTCACTCAATCACACATTTGAAAGACTAGTTTTATTAAATTTAAAAACAAATTGTCCAGGAGCAGAACTTGAACTAGAAAAAACATTTTTTGTTCAATCTATACTATTCAAATATTTTTCAAAATCATCACTTATTTCTTTTAATTGTTCAAAATTTTTAGCTGAATTAACAGAAAGTTTTACTCAAACAGCAGCTCAAGCTGGAGGACCTCATTTCATTGCAGCAATTTCAAGTTTCAAACCTTCAGATTTTAAATAACTCAATTTCTTTTCTAAAAGTTTTTCTAATTCTAAAGCAGATAATTCTCCTTTTTCTTTTCTTATTTTTTTATCAACTAAATCAATATAAACTGTTATTTTATTTCCTTTTACTTTTGTATAATAAACTTTTATTTCTGAAGTATTTGAAAGAATTTTATCAAAATCAGAAATATATTTTTTCATAGAATCTTCTTTTGCTCCAGTTTCTCAAACAACTTTTATATTTATAACTCATTCATCTGTTGCTGGAAAAATTGTAAAACCAATTTTTGGAGATAAAAAAACAAAAGAAAGTACAAGTAAAATAAATGGAACTACTACAAATAAAAATTTTAAAATTCCTGAAGAAAAAACTTTTTTTAAAGTTTTTTCATAATAATTTCATAAAAGATTTAAAAATTTTTCTCTTAAACTAAATTTTTCTTCACTAAGTTCAATTTTATCTTTTCTATCTTTTTCAAGTAATTCCAAATCATAAGCAATCATATTTTTTTCTAAAAAATTTTCTTTATGATAATTTTTTCTAGATTTCATTAAAGTGACAAAAAGTGCAGAAGCCAAAGTTAAAGACAAAATAAGTGCAGCAACAAGAGTAATAAAAACTGTAATTGGAATAAATGAAAGAAATTTTCACATTATTCAAGGCAAAAACATCAAAGGTAAAAATGCAACCAAAGTTGTTGAAGTTCCTGAAATGAGTGGAGATTTGAAATCTCTAATAGCCAAAATAATTGCAGATTTTCTTGAATAACCAAGTCTCATTTTTTCACTTGCTCATTCAATAATTACAATAACTGTATCAATTGCAATTCAAAGAGTTAAAACTAAAGAAAAATTGGTTAAAAAATTCATAGAAAGTCCCAAAGAATCCAGTACTGTAAAAGTAACTAAAAATGCTAAAGGAATTAACATAGTTGCTATTAATCATTCTCTAAAACCTACAAAAAATAATATTGTAATAAATACTAAAATAATTGTAGTAATAGCCGTAGAAGTCAAAACATCATAATCTTCAATAATTGCAACACTCATATCTTTTGTATATTCTACTTTTAATCATTCAAATTCACTATTATTTTCAAGTAATTTTTCAAGTGCTTTTTTTGATTTATTTGAAGCATCAAAAACATTTGCTCAAGAACTTTTATTAAAAACAAGTGAAGTATAATTTTGCCTCGTTTTTTTATAAAAACCTAGCCTTTTTATATCATCTCAAGAATATTCTAGTTTAAATTCTGCCAAATCTTTTAATAAAAGTTGAGAATTTCATAAATCTTTTATCACAAGATTTTTCAAATCTTCTATATTATCTAATTCCCCTTCAAACCTAAAATCATAAGACAAATTTCAAACTTTATAATTTCAAATTGGTGTATCTTTATTATTTACTTTTATAATATTTGAAATTTGTAAAATAGATAATCATAAAAGTTCCATTTTACTTTTTGAAAGAAGGACTTTTATTTCATAATCATTATCTCATTCCCCTGAACTTCCCCATTTTAAGTTATCAATTCAACCAACATCAATACTTGCAATTCAATTATTTCATTCAAGAATTTGTTTTATTTTTTTAGCTTTTTGCATAAGTGCAAAATCACTAAATTTATTTTCATTTCAATAAATTAAAGCTTCATAAATAAGAGCATTATTTGAACTTATATCAACTACTGTTGGTTCTGATGCATCTTCAGGCAAAACTAAATTATCAATTTTATCTTTTATATCAACCAAAAGTTCTCAAACATCAGCATCAGTTTCAAGCTCAACAGAAACCAAACTAACTCCAACATTTGAAAAAGATTTTATTTTTTTTATTCAATCTAAATCTTCTATTTTTCACTCAACTTTTTCAGTAATAAGAGCGTCAATATCTTCAGGATTTACTCAAGGATAAGTTACAGTAATATTTATAATTCAAAATTTTATATCAGGACTAGATTCTTTTGGAATTTGATACAAAGAAAAAGCTCATACTACAATTATTAGCATAATTAAAAGAAAACTTGTTCTTAAGTTTTTAATCCAAAAGTTGAAAAATGAGTTTATTTGCATAAAAGTTATGGGTTATTTTTTTATTTTATTCCTCTTTTGTAGCCCCTTTCTCCACATCGGGGAGAGAGGATTCAGGAGAGAGGGCTTATTTCCTTTTTAAATCAAATTTTTCTTTATCAAAATTACTAACATCATTTATAATAATTTCTAAATTATCACATTTTTTTTCATCTAAATCTTTACATCACAAAATTTCAACTTTGTCTCAATAAAATTTTCCAAATTTTACTAAAACTTTTTTTACTTCAAATTTTTCCTCCTTTTTTGCAGCCCCTTTCTCCACATCGGGGAGAGAGGATTCAGGAGAGAGGGCCTTAGGAGAGAGGGCCTTAAAAGTTTCAACACTTAAAACATTTATTTCCCCAATTCAATCAGATTGAACTTTTATATTTTTTAGTTCAATTAATTTTTTCTTAAGAGAAATTGGAATAATAACTTCACTCATATTTCAAGAAATTTTTATAGAAGAATTAATAGAAACTTTTGCTTTATAATTCAAATTTTTATCAGCAATTGCAGAAATTGAAGATATATTTCATTCTAGTTTTTCTCATAAATAATTTATAATAACTTTATCTCAAGGTTTTATAAATTTAATTTCTGAAAAACTAAGTCATATTTCTACCTCATTTTTTGAAAGAGAAGACAATTTCACAAGTGGAGTTGAAACATTTACTTCTTGTCAAATATCAACTAAAATTTCTGAAATTACTCAAGAAATTGGTGAAGAAATAAAGAGTTTTGAATATTCTTTTGCAGCCAATTTTTTTGTATTTTGTGATATTTTTATTTGATTATTTAATTGTTTTAAACTAATATTTTTATTTTTTATTGCTTGAGATAAATTCAATTTTGCATTTTTCAAAGCAATTTCCATATTATTCAAAGTATTTTTTGAATTTAATAATGTTTTTTTATGATTAATATCAGAAGTTTTTAATAAATTTTCTAATGAATTCAAAGTATTTTTTTCTGAAATAAGAGATTTTTTATAATTTATTTTTGCATTTTCATTTTGAATTCATAGATTTTTTTTAAGTAATTCTAGTTCAGCTCCCAAGATAATTATTTGCCTTTTTACACTTTCTTCTTTAGATTTATAAGTATTTAAAAAATTATCACTACTTGCTTTAAAGCTAATAAAAGAGGCATAATTTTGTTGTAAAATAGTTTGAAAAGAATTTATTTTAGCTTTATATCAATCAATTGTGTTTTTTGAAAAATAAACATTTTCTATAGAATAATCAAAAATTTTTTCAAAATTATTTAAAAAAGTAATAGTTTTTTTATATCATTCTTCTCAAAGAATAAAAATATTTTGTAAATTTTTTAGCTCTAAAATATTTATTTTTAAATTATTATTTGTTTTTAAATTATCAAATTTTTGATTTTTAAAATTTATTAAATCAAGTAATTCTTTTTCCAAATTATTTTTAAAAGCTTTATTTTTTGCTCATAAATAATCTTGAAAACTATCATTTTCCTCTTTATTTATTTTTGTTACTCACAAAATTTTATCAGAAAAATCAATAATATCATTAAATAAATTAGCCAAATTTAAATAATCTTTTTTTACAGTTGTATCAAAAGATTTTATTTGTTCAGAATTTGTTAAAACCAAATTTTCCAAATCAAGTTCAGCTTTTTTTATATTTTCTTGTAATTTTTTTATTTGTAATTTTGAAGAATTTATTTTTTCATTACTTAAAATATTAGAATTTTCTAAAGAAATGGAAGCTATTTTTTTATTTTCTTGTAAATTTTGTTTTGTAAAAGAAAATTCACGAACCAATTTTTCTAAATTTAAATTAGAAGATTTTTCAGTTTCTAAAAGACTTTTTTTAGTAATTTCATATTCTTTTTTTATTTTTTCAAGAGCAAGTTTAGAGTCTGAAATTTGTTTATCAAGAGAAATTTTTGTTGAACTATAATTTAATTTAGCACTTTCTATTCATAAATTAGTTTTTTCTAAATTTAGTCAATAATTTGAAACTGTATCATTTAAAAAAATAATTTTTTCTCCAAAAACAATTTTTTCTCCAGATTTTTTTGTAATTTGAGAAACTCTTCAAGAAGCCTTAGAAGATAAAATTATTTCTTGGCTACTTTTAATTTTTCATATTTTTTTTATTTCATAATTTCAAGAAAAATCTGATATTTTTTTAGTCTCCACAAAAAATTTTTGCTTTTCTATTTTTTTTACTTTTTCTTCTTCTCAAAAAAAACAAGAAGAAAGTGAAAAAATCATCATTAATAATATTAACATTTTTTTATTCATCTATTATTTTTATTTATTAAATATAATTTTCTATTTTTCTTTTTGTAACTTCTCCTTTTCCCCACAAGGGATAAGATTGGGGTGAGGGGAGATTTTTTCATAATCTGAAAAAAATCAATTTACAATTACTTTTGCATAATCTAAAACAAAATCTAAAAATTCTTTTTCAGTTTCAAAACATTTTTTTTCAACCAATAATATTTGTTTAAAATTTCAAATTATTTTAGATAAAAAAATCATTTTCTCTTTATCAATTTCAAATTTACAATTTTTTCAAAAACTATCTTTAAATAAAATTTTTAACATTTTTTCATGACCTTTTTCAAGATATTTAATGTTCATATATCAAATATAATAATTAGAATTTCATAAAACCATATTTTTGATAATATCATTATTTTTAAAGTAAGCTATACTTCAAACCAAATAATTTACAAATCTTTCTTTAATATCTGGAAAACTAGTAAACAAGTTTTCCATAATTTTTTCAGCATTTTTTAATTCTGTATCAATAATTTTTTTATATAATTCTTCTTTATTTTTGAAATAAATATAAAATGTTCACTTTGCAACTCATGCTTCTTTTACTATTTCATCAACTGAAGTTTTTTTTGGTCAATATTTTTCAAACAAATTTATTCCAGCCTCAATTAATAATTTTTCTTTTTGTTCCATAAAAAAATATGACTAAATATATAAATTTAGTCATATTGTATATTATTTTTTTGTAAAAGCAAACTTTTTTAACAAAAAAAAGCAAAAATTATTTTGCTTTTTTTATTCTTTGTGTTTTTGAAACATATCTAGAAATATTATCACTATGTCAATTTAGTTTCATATAATCTAGAATTCTAGTTACATAATTTCAAATATCTTTAGAATCTGTAATTCATTTAAAATATAAATCTCACTTAGCTTCTGCTCATAAAAATGTAATATTTCAACAAGAAAAAATAGTGTCTATAAAACTATTTTTTCTTGTTGTAATTTGTCTAATATCAGACAATAATAATTCTTTTTCATGAGAAACAAAAAGTCCATTTCTAACTTTTTTTATAATTCTTCTTGTAGTTACAATTATTGAAGTATTATCATATAATAATTTATTATAAAAATAAAAAAGTATTATTGCCAAAAAAGAAAAAATTATAATCCAAATATTTTGTATTTTTAAAAAATATAATACAAAATTTACAACAAAAAAAACTAGAAAAAATATTATAAAATTATATTTTTTCATAAACAAAAAATGTAAAATATTTTCTTTTCTCAAAAGAAGTAATTTTTCATCTTTATATTGTCATTCAAATTCTTTCATAATTTTTTTATTAAAATTATATTTTGTAGCCTCTTTCTCCCTGCAAGGGAGAGAGAATTCAAGAGAGAGGGATATCTATTTTCCCTTAAAATCAAAAACTTTTTCAGCCACTCATGCTATTTCAAAAAGTCTTTCTTCTTCAAATTGAGGAGTAATTATTTGAAGTCAAACAGGAAGCATTTCTTTTTCATCATCTTCACTTTCAGCTAAATCACAAGGAATAGAAATTCAAGGTAAACCTGCTAGAGAAGCTGGAATAGTATAAGCATCAGACAAATACATTTTTAAAGGATCATCTATTTTGTCTCAAATTTTCCAAGCAACTGAAGGAGAAACAGGTCAAATTATTGCATCAACTTCTTCAAAAGCTTTTTTAAAATCTTCTATTATAAGAGTTCTTACTTTTGTTGCTTTTTTGAAATAAGCATCATAATATCAAGCAGATAAAACATAACTTCATAAAACAATTCTTGATTTAGCTTCTTCTCAAAATCATTCTCATCTATTTTGAATATACATTTCATCAGTTGAAGAAAAAGGTTTTTCTGAAATATGTCAATATCTAATTCAATCATATCTTGAAAGATTTGTAGAAACTTCAGCTGGCATAATAATATAATATGTTGCAATTGCATATTTTGTCATTGGCAAAGAAATTTCTTTTATTTTTGCTCAAGCTTTTTTTAATTTTTCTATTGATTCTAAAATAGCATTTTTTACTCAAATATCTATTCATTCTTCGAAATATTCTTTTGGTACTCAAAGAGTAAAATTAGAAAGGTCTTTTGTTTCCCAAATTTCATCTTTTATAATATCAACTCCAGGAATAGAAGTATTTTCTTTTTCATCTTCTCAATTCATAATATTATACAAAATAGCAGAATCTTTTACTGTTTTTGTAAAAGTTCAAGGACAATCTAAACTAGAAGCCATTGCCATTACTCAAAATCTAGAATTTCTACCATAACTAGGTTTAAAACCAACAATTCAGCACATCGAAGCAGGTTGTCTAATACTTCCTCAAGTATCAGTTCAAAGTGAAGCTGGAACAAGTCAAGCAGCAACCGAGGCAGCACTTCCAGAACTAGAACCTCAAGGAATTCTATTTTTTCACCAAGGATTTAAAGTATTAAAAAGAGCAGAATTTTCCCCTGTAGAACCCATTGCAAATTCATCCATATTTAACTTTCAAATAGAACTCATTCCAGCTTTTTTGAGTTTTTCTATAATTGTAGAATCATAAGGAGGTTCAAAATTTTCTAACATTTTTGAAGAACAACTAGTTATAATTCCTTTTTCACAAAAAATATCTTTAACTCAAATAGGAATTCAAGCTAAAATAGAATCTTTATCTGCTTCTTGATTTAATCAATTTTTATTCACAAAAACAAAAGATTTTATTTTAGAATCAAATTTTTTTATTCTTTCTAAAAAATAATTAAAAACTTCTTTTTTATTAGTTTTTTCTTCTTTTATTAGAGTAATAATTTCCTCTAAACTCATTTTTTCAAATTCTAACATTTTTTTATTTTTTTTATTAATAAATTAATCTCTCCAAGGAGTTAAAATAGTGGATAATATAACTTTATGTGGTTTTTTACTACTAGAATCAGACCAAAAAACTTTTGATTTAACTATCATTTGAGAACCTGAAAAAGTATTTGCTCAAACTCAAGAATAACTAATTTCTAATTCTCTTGTAAAAAGTGGTTTAAAATCTATTCATCAACTTTGTGTAAAAAATCAACTTGCTGTTTTATTTACTTTAAAATTAGTTCTATAACTGGAATCTTTATAATCTCAAGAAACTGTTTTTTTCTCTAAAAACCATTTACTTCCAGAAGAATAAACTATATATGAACCTGAACTTATATAAAAAGTAGAATCTGCATGATTATCTCAAATACAATTTTGATTATAATTTAAAGAATTCCAGCAACTAGAATTATCAGAAGAAAATAAAAACCAGTTTGTATTTCTAATATTTGTTACAGCTTCTATTGCTTCTCTTGCTATATTTATTGCTTGAATTTTATTTTCCATATTTACTGAAAGTTTTTGTCCATTAGAAAAAAGATTAAAAGCTCACAATATTCACATTGTTACTATAAGCAAAATAATCAAAACTTCTATAATAGATGTTGCTTTTTTATTTCATTTTTTCATATTTTTTATTTTTAAAATTAGTCAATTTGTTCATAAGTAGTTCAATCATTTCATCATCAAGTATCTTTATTGTCAAGCCAATTGAATACTGTAAGAACAATAGAATAAGCAAGCCAGATAACAACTATTCAGATAATTACAGAAATAATTGTCTTTTTTTGAGACTTCAATTTCTCTTCATCTCAACCTGAAATCATTATCATCATTCAAGCATAAATTATATAAATAACTGCAATTAAACTCAAAAATGATAAAATATAAATCACCAAACTTTGTATATATTCTGAAGCTGTTTGATCTTTTTCTATTCAAGCAACAGTATCTTTAACTTGAGTAATTCAAGTAGTTAATCAATCTTTAGCACTTTCATAAATATTTTTTGTATTTTCTGTTCAATAGAAACCCCAGCCTTCAGATATGCTTATAAAATTTATTAATCAAAATAATAATAAAAAGCTTATAATAATTTTTTTTAACATATTTTTTTTTTATAAATTAAAATTTTTATTTATT
>JAMONT010000091.1 GCA_027066455.1 Candidatus Altimarinota bacterium | reverse complement strand
AAGATTTATTTGATTTTAAACAAAAACTTCTTACAATTAAGAAAAATTTATAAAAAAACATTGTTTATAGTACGTTTTGGTATATTTATTATTATAAATTTATTAAACAATGTCTTTGGACTTAACAGATAAGGTCTAAGTACCATAAGAATTTTATCTGCTTCATTTAAAACAATATATTTAGTTATCATTTTTGAAATATGACAAGGTTCTAAAAATATTTTTGTAAAATCTTCTAAGATATGAATATTTTTATTTTTTTCATCTGACCAATAAAAAGTTTGTTTAAAACTTTGTTTTCTATTATTTGCATAATATTTTGTATTTACTCAATTACTAATAATAAAAATTTGAACATACTGAAAAAGTCCATTATTACTTGCAAATGAATGTCTACCATATCTATTTATTTGATTAAAAGCTTCTTTTAATTCTAATCATCTTCTTTTTAATTCTATTTGAATAAGAGGAAGTCAATTTATAAGTAAAGTAACATCATATCTATTTTTATAGCTTCAAATTTGAGTTATTTGATTAGTTACTTGAAATTCATTTTGACACCAATTATTCACATCAATAAACTCAATGAAAACTTTTTCTCCATTATCAAATTCAAGATTCATTTTATCTCTCAAAATTTTTGCTCTTTCAAAAACATTTCATTTATTTAAATGATTTAAAACTCTATCAAATTCAGTTTTTGATAAAGTTTTTCAATTCAAAACCTTGAAATTATGTATTTCAATTTGAGATTTAAGATTCTCTTGTAAATCTTTTTCATCTTTTATTTTTACAAAACCATATTCTAAACTTTGTAATTGTTTTATCAAAGCATCTTCTAATTGTGCTTCTGATTGTATTGTGTTCATAGTTTTATTATATTAAATCACTTAAATTCTGAACTGGAAAATAATTTATATATCTTCACTGTTTTTCTAATTTTAGAAATCATTTTTCTAATAATATTTCTAAATCTCTTTTTGCAGTATTCCTTGCTATTGAATAATATTTTTTATGAATAGAATTATTTGTATATGATTTTGGATTTTCTAAAAAATATGCTATTAACTTATTTTGTCTATCATTTAATCATAAATGGTATAATTCTTTAAAAATATTTTTTTGTTTTTTTACTTTATTATTTACATATTCTTCAAACTCTCTAAAAGCAAGCTTTGTTTTATTTGCAATATATACTATAAAATAAGTTAAATCATTATCATCTTGTTCAGAATACAAATAAGCATTTTTATATTGAGTTTGTGATTTTTTAATAATTTTTGAAATAGGTATATAACTAAAACCCCAATATCATTTTTTTAATAAATACCAATAAAAAATAACTCTAGCTGTTCTTCCATTTCAATCACAAAAAGGGTGTAAATATCATATCCAAAAATGCAAAATACTAGCTTTTATAAAAGGATGAGTAAAAAGTCAATCTTTATCATTTGCATAATCAATTAATTTTTTCAATTCTTCTTTTAATATTTCTTCTTTTGGTGGAGTATGGAGTATTTTTGTTCCATCTGAATTTTGAATAATTATTTCATCTGCATCTACTCTAAGTCTTCATTCTTGATCTTTATTTTCTAAAGTATCTTTTGTTAAAATACTTTGTAATTCTAATAATTTTGCTAAATCTAAATCTTCTTTTAAATATTCTTCATCATTTACAAAAGTCATTGCTTTATAATTATTTAAAATCATTTTTTCATCTTTTGTAATTGGTTTTCTTCACTTTCATATCATATCTTTTGCTACCTTTGAACTAGTCAAAGCTCATTCTAACTGACTCGAAGATATAGCTTCTTCAATAATTCAATTTTGTAAAAAAATTTTTCTTTCAGTATCATTAAAATTAATTCCTAAAAATTTTCATCAAAGTGATAAGTCTAAATTATGCAATAATTCATCTAAAAAATCAGGTTTTCATAGTATAAAATTTCTCCCATTTTTATCTTTAATTAGCATAGGAACACTATACCTAAAATATTTTATAATATACCAAAGTTCTTCATAATTTTTTAGCTCATCAGGTAATTCTTGAAATTTTATTTTATCCCAAAAATAATATTTATCATTTGAATATTTTGATAAATTATATTTAGTATAAATATAAAATATTTCAGAATTTAAAAAAGATTTTCTTTTTTCTGAAATTTTAGATAAATCAGGTTTTTCAATTTTATATTCAAGCATATTTAATTTTTTACAAAATATAAGGTATAATATATGTTCAATTTACTATCAATTGCACATATTGTATTCTTTTATTTTTAAAAGTCAAATTATGTTCAATATATGTGTAATTGAACATAATTTTAAACTTTTTTGATATATATTAAATAAATATGTAAACTTTACTTTACATAATTTAAAATTTTATAATTGACTTTATCAAAACATTTTCCAATCGTGCTTCTGATTGTATTGTATTTATAATTTTTAAGATAATAATTCTATAAATTTTGGTATAAAAATAAGTTTATTTCTTCAAACCTTAACAGTTTTAATTACATTATTTTCTTCTAATTTTTTAATATTTCTTGTTGCAGTTATTTCTGCTATTCACATTTTTTCTTTAAATTTTTTTATTGAAGTAAATGGATTACTAAAAAGAAAATTAGTAATTTTATGATAATCCATATTTATTTTTTCTATTTTTTTTTCTATTTCTTTCATTAAATTTTGTATTTCTAATATTTTTTTAGCTGTAATATCTGCTTGTTCAATAACTCATTTTAATAAAAAAATAGTAAAATCAGTATAATTTGAATTTTCATGAGTCTTTCATAATAATTCATAATAAGTATTTCTATTTTTATTTATATATTCACTCAAAAATAAAATTGGAAAATCTAATTTTTTTGCTAATATCAAATATAAAACATTCAAAATTCTTCAAGTTCTTCAATTTCAATCATAAAATGGATGAATACTTTCAAATTGATAATGTAATATTGGCATTTTAATAAGTGGTTCAATATCATCATCATAATTATTCATAAACTTTTCTAAATTAGTCAAAAGTTTTTCAATAACATCTTTCCCTTCTGGTGGTGTATAAATTGCCTCCCCTTTTCAATCAGCAATAATAGTTCAAGGTAATTTTCTTATTCAAGGTTTATTTGGTTCAATCAAACTTTGAATTTCTAAATAATCATTATATCATAATCATCATTGTTTTTTTAATTTTTCATATCAAAATAATATTGCATCATGATAATGCAAAACTTCTTTTTCTGGTCATTTTATTTCACTTCATCATACTGCTTTTGATTGTAAAACCTTAATAGTAGTTGTATGAATATTTTCAATTTCAGATGAATCAACTGATTCTTTAATCAACATAGGAGAAATCAAGATTTCTTTATTTGGCATTAAATACATTAATCCATTTAATTTTTCTAATTTTCAAGTTGCTATAATAGCAAGTTTAAGCATAGAAACTTGTTCATAATCAAAATTTCATGGCAATTCTTTTAAAGCATTATTTGCTATATTTTTTTGAAACATAATAATATTTTTAATAATTAATTTTTTTTATTATATTTAATTAAACTAATAAATCAAATATATCTTTCATTTTTCATTAAAAATGTTGGGTATTTCAAAATACTAGTCATGGTTGATGGGTATTTAAATATATCCATCATTTTTAGTTATTTTTGATATATAAATATATATATATATTGAATAAATATGTAAACTTCACTTTACATATTTTTATAAATCTATAATTAATATATCTTTTAAATTGTGCAGTTCCTTTTAGAATCTAAGTATAAAGTTATACTAAAAAAAGTGTTCAAATTATATATTATTCATATTTTAATTAATTTACTCGATAAAATTTATTAAATTCCTTAAAAACATTATTTGAATAATAATCTTTTTTAGTTCAAGATTTAGTATTAAAATTTAAATACCAAGTTCAATGGTAATTCTCATTTTGTTTTATTTTTTTCATAAAAGAATGAAAATCTTTAGTTTGTCTAAAATTTTCATATTTTACCTTTAATTTTTCAATTAAATCAGAATAAGTTAATGGATATTGATTTTTAAATTTTTCTTCTGCATCAATTTTCATACTAATAGGACTATCTTTATCAAATTCAGCTCAAAATCAAGTTGATGATTTTTTATAAGTTGTTTCTAAAATTAATGAAATATTATGCTCATTAGTTTCATTTGAAGGAAAAGTTGATTCTATTTTTCAAATATGTTTTTTCAATGATTCAATTTGTTTAGTAGCATTATTAATAGAAAAACTCTCTGCTTCAAATGTATGAAAAAAAGACATTGGCATTAAGAAAAAATTATATTTTGATAAATCATAATCAAACCATTCATTACAACAAGTAACATAACTTTTCAATGTTGAAGTTCAAACTTCAAGAATTTTTTTATCAAGAGAACTATCTTTATTAATATAATGAATAGAATTATCTCTAATCTCAATTAATAATTCTATATTTTCTTTTAAAATATTATTTAAATTAATTTTTCATAATGCTTCAAGTATACTTATAGTCATTGGATTTCAAACTCTATTTATTTTAGGATAAAATCTTTTACTGGGCTTTCATTTTTTAGTTTCTTTTTTTCATTGAATATAAATTGAATTAAGCTTATTATTATTATTTTTTAAAATTTTAGCTTTCAATAAAATTTCCCAAGCATTAATCATTAATATTGAAAAATTTTCCTCTCTATATTTGAAATCAGGCTTATTATAAACTTCTATTGCAGAAATTGCTGCAGAAACAGATTTTTCAACTAAAATTTTATATCTAGGTAAACTCATTTTATATAAATTAAAAACTAAACAAACATTCCCTGCAACAATCCCTTCTTAAACTCTTCACTCTTCTCAATCTCTCAGCTTATTCTCTCAATCTTCTCATCAATTCAAGATAAAAATTCTGCTATTTTTTCTTGTTCTGGAAAAGAAGGAAGATTAACTTTTATTTTAGAAAAATCTCAAATTCAAATTGTAAATCTAGTACTTCAAGTTGCTACTTCTGTAATCTGTTTTAATACACTCGGTATATTACAAAAATAGTGTGAATATAAAATATCTATTTTTATTTTAGGTCTAAATCTCATTAAATGATAGCTATATAATGTGTTTTCTAAATCTTCAAATATTACAATAGAATGTCATATATCATCTGGTGTTTCTGATGAAGGTGTAAATAATATATCTCATTTTTTGGCTAAATAGTAAAAAATGTGTGCTATTTTTTACTAAAAAAAGGCTTTAAATAAATAAAAAATAGCTATAATTAATGTATTTTATTAACTAACATTAATTATATGAAAAAAA
>JAMONT010000090.1 GCA_027066455.1 Candidatus Altimarinota bacterium | reverse complement strand
TAGAATTACACTTATAGAAAAAGAAAAATATGTTGATTTAGATAAATTTAATGAATTTTTTCTAGAAAATTTAAATTCTGTATTAGAACCTGTAAGTACTAAATATCAATATATAGATAACTATTTTGTGAAAAATAAAAAATAATTTTTAAAAATAAAAAATTATGTTATACTAAAAAAAAGAAAAAAAATATTTTTAAAAAATAAATAAAAAAAATATGCAAAGTATAAAAAAAAGTGAAATTCCTACAAAAGTTTTAGGTTTTATAAGATGAGAAAGCAATTTATCAGAAGAAGAATTTCTTGAAGCAAAAGCTAAAGTAATAGAAATTTTAAAATGTAAAGAAAGTGAGTTAGAAAAAAAAATTTTAGAAGAAATAACAGAAAAAGAAATGACAGAAATAGACAGAGAATTATTTTCTTTTATATCACAAATTCTTTATTATAAACTTTTTCAAAAAAAAATTGAAGAAACTGAAGATAAAAATAAAGAAAAAACTGAAGATAAAAGTCCTGAACATTTAGAGAATATTAGAAATTTTTTAAATGATAGAAAATGAGGAAAAGAAAAATTTGAAAAATATGTAAATTCTTTAGAAGGGGAAGATTATGAAGAATTTGTAAAAACCTTTATAGAAAGTTCTAGAAATATTATTTGAATTTGAACTGAAAAATTGATAATTTTTTTTCAAAAAAAAGTAAATTTAGAAATTTCTAAATATATTTTTTTAAAATATATTGATGAAATTATTAAAACAAGAATAGGAGAATCAGAATTAAGATTTTTATTAAAAGATTGACAAGATGACTTAATGAAAATTTTTGGCTTATTAGAAGAATTAGAGAAATTTAAAAAGTATGAAAAATATATTTTTATAAATGAAAGAAAAAAGTTTTTAGAAAGCTTAAAAGGTTGAAAATCTAAACATATAAATACTGTTACTGGTTTTTTAAAATATTTACTTAAATATATTGAATATGATTTATCTTGAAAAAATAAAAACAATTATAGTTTTGAAGAATGTATTAAAAATAAAAACCCAAATATATTTTTTTTAATTAAAAATAATTTTTTACAACAATAAAAATATTTTAAAAAAAATTTAAACTAAAAAAATATTTTGCCATTTTTAAGAAATAAAATATACTTAAAAAAATTTTTAATTTTTAAAAAAAAATATGAAAACTTACGATTTTTTTACTGATTATTATGATGAAATAATTAGATGAAATGGCTATTCTTTAGAAGATGAAATTTTTTTAATTGATGAATTAATTGAAAAAAATTCTTTTTGAGCTATAGATATTCTTGAAGTTGCTTGTGGAACTGGAGTTGTTGCAAAACAATTAGAAAAAAAATGATATAATGTAATTGGGCTTGATATTTCTGAAAAAATGCTTAAAAAGGCAGAAAAAATTTTTTCTAAAGAAAAGTTGATTTTATGAGATATGACAAATTTTGATTTAGAAAAAGAATTTGATGTGGTTTTATGTAATAATAATTCTATTAATCATTTATTAACTTTAGAAGATTGGGAAAAATTTTTTGATATGGCAAAATTGCATTTGAAAAAATGATGAATTTTGATTTTTGATATTTTAACTATTTTTGAATTTGAAAATATATCAAGAGATTTTAGATGATTTTTTAATGTTTGAAAAGATACTATTTGTCTTGAAATGTTTAAAAAGGACAATAATATTTTTCAGTGGCTTGTAAAAATGTTTATTTATCAAAATGATAAATATTTGAAAAATAGCTATAAATTGGTTGAAGAACAAGTTTCAGAAATTTCTTTTGAAATAGATTTTATAAAAGAAATTTTAGAAAAACATAATTTTGAAATTGTGAAAACAGAAGATTATCATAAATGAATTGTTGATAAAAATTCTGAAAGAGTTTATTTTGTTGCTAAAAAAATTTAAACTAAAAAAATATTTTGCCATTTTTGAAAAAGCAATTATACTAAAAAAAATAATTTAATAAAAAAAATAAAAAAATGTTTATAAAACTAAAAAAGATGATTTCTTTAGATAATCCTTTTAGATTATTATATCATAAATTTAGAGCAATAACAGCAAATATTGTTTATGGATTTCCTTCTAAAAAAATGGTAATTATTTGAGTTACTTGAACTAATTGAAAAACTTCAACTTGTAATATTATTGCAAAATGATTGAGAAATGCTGGAAAAAAAGTTTTTATGTTTTCAACTCTAAATTACATAATTTGAGATGAGGAATATTCAAATAATATAAAAATGACTTCTCCAGATGCTTTTTATTTGCAAAAATTATTTAAAAAAGCAAAAGATGCTGATTGTGAATATGCTGTTATTGAAACAGCTAGTCATTGAATAAAAATGAATAGAATTTGGGGAATAAATTATGATATTGTAGTTTTGACAAATATTACTAGGGACCATTTAGATTTGCATAAAACTATGGAAGACTATGTTAATACAAAATTGCAAATTTTTAAAAATTTGATGTATTATGATAGAAAACCAAATATTAAAAAGACTGCAATAATAAATATGGATTCTGAATATAAAGAATTATTTATGAATGAAACTTATGATAGTAGAATTACCTATTCTATTGATTCAAGCTCAGATATGGAAATTTCAGATTTGAAAATAGATTATGAAAAAACTAGTTTTAGATTAGATATACCTTGATATCATTTAAATATAAATACTAAACTTAGAGGAATTTTTAATGTTTATAATATTATGGCTTCAGTTTGAGTTTTTGTTTCACTTTGAATTTCTATAAAAGATATTGAAAGAACTGTTGCAGAAATAGATTTTATTCCTTGAAGAATGGAAGAAGTTGAAAATGATAGAAATATGAAGATTTTTGTAGATTATGCACATACTCCAGATGCTATTGAAAAAGTTATTTTAACAGCAACAGAGCTAAAAAATTCTTGAAAAATAATTACAGTTTTTTGAGCAACTTGAGATAGAGATTCAACAAAAAGACCAATTATGTGAAAAATAGTTTCTAATTTATCTGATATAGTTATTTTAACTCAAGATGATGATTATACAGAAGATACTAATGAAATTATAAAAGATGTTTTAACTTGAATAGAAAGAAAACAATGAGAAGATTTTTGGATAGTTCCAGATAGAAAGTCAGCTATTAGAACAGCACTTTTAAAAGCAAATTCTAAAGATATAATTTTACTTTTATGAAAATGAGATGAGCATGTTATGATGACAAATGCTTGACCTATAAAATGGCATGATAAAACTGTTTTACAAGAATTATTGTCAGAAATTAATTGAATTGGTGAGGAAGTAGATTTTAAAGGCTAAGCTTTACAGATATATAAAAATATAATCAAAAAATAGTCAAGAACAAAAACAACTTTTTTCTTTACTATTTTTTTATTAATATATAATATGAAGTATAAAAAATATTTTTTAAAGAACATTTATGAAAAATAAAAAAGCCTTTACTCTAGTAGAACTAATAGTAGTAATAACAATATTATCAATATTGGCAACAATTTGATTTATTTGATATTCATCTTACTTAGGTTCATCAAGAGATACAAATAGAGTTTCTCAATTAAAAAATATAAGCCAATCTTTAGAAATTTATGGAACAAAAAAATCTTTACCACTTCCGGAAGATAGTGTAGAAATAAAAACATGAGCAAAAATAATAGCTTATCAATGATATGTATGAGAAAATATAATAGAACAAATAAATTATAGTACAGAAGGTATAGATCCACAAAGCTGAGATTATTTTTCATATTATCTAACAAAAGATAAAAAATATTTTCAACTAATGGCTTTTTTAGAGGACTGAACAGAATTGCAAAATAAATCAGCATTTAATATTTCTAGAAGTTATGCAGATTACACAGATAAATTTCCAACAGTTTATTGAAAAAAATTGTGAATATTAACAGATATAGATAATACTCCAATTCAAGAAATAGCTTCAATAAAAACAGCTTGATTTTTAGATATATCTAATGTTTGAACAGATGAATATATAGCAAGATTTTCAGATAAATCAAAACTAACTTGAAGTTGAACAAGTTTGGCTGTAGTAAATCCAGTTGCAAGTTGTAAAAGAATTTATGAAGCAAAATGAAAAAGAGAAAACTGAGTTTATAAAATAGATCCAGAAGGGAATTGAACAGGTTTTGAAGTTTATTGTGATATGACTACTGATTGAGGTGGATGGGTTAGAGTTATTTCAAAAAAACCTGCTTTAGATTTTGAAAAACTCTGAACAAGAACATCTTGAATATTTTCAGATTCAAAATGTGACTATTCATTACAATACATTTTTTGTAATTATGATCAATTATCTTCTTTAAATGATTATTGATGGAATAATGAATTTAGTTTTGATATTCCTTTAGAATATACAGAATTATATTATAAAATAAAAATAGATTTAGAAAAAAGTAGTGATTTATGAAAGTTTGAATTTAAAAATAATGTAAATATTTTAAAATTTGCTGATGGGAGTTCAAGTTGATGAGATAATAATGTTTATAGTAATTGAAGTAGTATATGAGAATGTAAAGATTGATGTGAAGGAAAAATGACTTTTTTATCTTCAAATTGAACATCTAAAATTAATTGGACAGATTATCAGAATTATTCTCATCAAAAGGTATATATTGATTATTTGATGGTTAGATAATTATTTAAAGAACAAAAATTTCATTCTTTTTTTATCTTTATTATTAAATCAATTTTTTTTTCTTTACAGGAATAAAAAATCATAAAATAGTAAAATTTTTAACTTTTATAAGTTTGTTTAAAACTTTTGAATAAACTTTGTACATATGAATATTTGTAGAAATATTTTTAGAATTATTATCAAAAAAATCTTCAACAAATATATAGTCTTTTTCAGTTTTTAAAGAATCAAGTTTATGTATTACTTTAAATAAAAAAATTAATTCTTTGTGAATATTTATTTCATTATTTACAATGTCATAAAAATTCATTTGTTTATAATTAAAAATTCAAATATTTCTGTAATAAATAATACTATCAAACATTTTCTTATGCATTTTTATTTTTCATTCAGTTAAATCATAAAAAACTGGAATAAAATCTAGTCTTTTTTTGAAATTTAATTTAATATTACTTTCAAGTCTTCTTAATTTTCTATCTAAAATTAAAACATAAATATAAAAAACCAGCAATAATAATACTATTATTATTCCTATAATTAAATATAAAAAATGTTTATTTAAAATTTCAACCATATTTTTTTAAAAGTTTTTTATAAAAATTAAATATTTTTGTTCCAATTATTATATAGTTTAACATTCTTTTTTTTAAAAGTAAAGTATTTTTTAAAATATTTCTAAATTTTAACTTGATTTTAAAAAAAAACAAAATATACTCCCCTTTGTATTTTATTATTTTGTTATTTTAATATATTTTATGAGTGATTTGAATCTTCAAAATATAAAAACTTTTTTTGCTACTTTAGTTGAACAAATACAGCCAATATATAGTTGAATGTTTTTATTATTTTGATTAATTTTATGACTAGCATTACTTTATAAATATGCTCCTAAAAATCCTATAAGTGTGTTTTTTGATATGATGTTTGAAACAGCTTATAACTTTTTTGAGGAAATTTTATGAAAAGAAGAAAAAAGTTGGATAAAAATGTATATTACACTTATGTTTTTTATTATATTATTTTCAAATTTAATTTGAGTAGTATTAGAATTTGTTTTACCAATTTTTTGATTAAAAGATTGACATGCTGTTTTAGCACATTATGTAGAAATTCCTACTGCTAATATTAATTTTAATATTGCAATGGCTGTTATTTGAGTTTTAATTGTTATATTAGAGCAAATAAAATTTTTATGATTTGGAAAATTTGTGTATGAATATTTTCCAGTTTTATGAAAAAATTATATTCCTTTTGAAAGGTGAAATTTACCAAAAATAATTGATTTACCAGTATTTTTACTTGTAAAAATTTTTGATATAATTATTTCTTTATTTTTATGATTACTTGAAATAGTTGGACATTTTGCAAAAATTATTTCCTTGTCTTTCAGATTATTTTGAAACGTAACTGCTGGTTGAGTGCTTTTAGCAATGCTTTTAGGACTTTTTAGTTTTGCTTGAGGAACTTTTGATTTTCCAGTAATTTGACCATTAATTCTTTATATGCAAGAATTATTAGTTGCTTGTATACAAGCTTTAGTTTTTCCACTTCTTATAGCTATTTTTATAAAAGTAGCTAAAATACATTAGAAAAAAAAATTCCTTTTGTAAAAAATAAATTTCTTTCTTAAATTTTTAACTTTATTTTAATGAGTATTGATATTGTAAATTATATTTGACCTTGACTAGCAGTATGATTAGCTGGACTTTGAGTTGCTATATGACAAGGTATTTTAGCAAAAGCTTCAATGGAAGTTATGTGAAAAAAATCAGAATTAAATAGTTTTTATTTAACAATTACTATTTTGTGAATAGCTTTAATTGAATCAGCTGTTATTTATTGATTTATAGTAGCTTTTCAAATTTTGAATATAGCAGATTTTTCTCTTATGGCTTCAATTTGAGCTTGACTAGCTATTTGATTAACTTGACTTTGAGCCTGAATATGAGAATGAAAGTTGGTAGCTTGAGCAATTAGAGCTATTGATAGAGACCCTGAAATGAAATGAAAAATAATGACTTTTATGGTTTTATTTATTGCACTAGTAGAATCAGCTGCAATTTATGGTTTGGTTATTGCATTTAAAATAATTGGTGCTGATGACCCTACTTTGGCTAATTCATTTGTTTGAATGTGATTAGCAATTTGACTTGCTGGGCTTTGAGTAGCAATTTGAATGTGAATTTTGGCTGATAAATCTATGGAAATAATAGGGAAAAAACCAAAATTAATTAGTTTGTTTTTAACAATTACTATATTAGGTATAGCACTTGTTGAATCAGCTGCAATTTACTGACTAATAGTTTCATTTGAAATTTTTGCTAAATGATTAGATCTTTATGCTAGTTTGTGAGCTTGACTTGCCATTTGACTTGCTGGACTTTGAGCTTGAATATGAGAATGAATTCTTATTTCAGGTGCTTTAGCTACTATAGAAAAAAAACCAGAATTAAAATGAAAAATGATTACATTTATGGTTTTATTTATTGCATTAGTTGAATCAGCTGCAATTTATTGATTAGTAGTTGCTTTTAAAATAATGTGAGCTGATGATGTTTCTACTTGAAGTTTGGTTTGAATGTGATTATCTATTTGACTTGCTGGACTTTGAGTAGCAATTTGAATGTGAATTTTGGCTAAAAAATCAATGAAAGCTATGTGAAATAAACCAGAATTTTCTAGTTTATTTTTAACAATTACTATATTAGGTATAGCACTTGTTGAATCAGCTGCAATTTATTGACTAATAGTTTCATTTGAAATTTTTAATAGAGATTTATGATTAATGGCTTCCATTGGAGCTTGATTAGCTATTTGACTTACTGGACTTTGAGTTTGAATATGAGAATGAAAATTAATTTCTTGAGCAATTGAAACTATAGAAAAAAAACCAGAACTAAAATGAAAAATGATAACTTTTATGGTTTTATTTGTAGCATTAGTAGAATCAGCTGCAATTTATTGATTAGTTATTGCTTTTAAAATTTTATGAGCAGATGATGTTTCTCTTTGAACTTTGATTTGAATGTGATTTTCTATTTGACTTGCTGGACTTTGAGTAGCAATTTGAATGTGAATTTTGGCTGAAAAATCAATGAAAGCTATGTGAAATAAACCAGAGTTTTCTAATTTATTTTTAACAATTACTATACTTGGTATAGCACTTGTTGAATCAGCAGCAATTTATTGATTAATAGTTTCATTTGAAATTTTTAATAAAGATTTATGACTTATGGCTTCTGTATGAGCTTGACTTGCTATTTGACTTGCTTGACTTTGAGCTTGAATATGAGAATGAAAATTGATTTCTTGAGCAATAGAAACAATAGAAAAAAGACCTGAATTAAAATGAAAAATTATCACTTTTATGGTTTTATTTGTAGCACTTGTAGAATCTTCAGCAATTTATTGATTAGTAGTTGCTTTCAAAATTTTATGAGCAGAAGAAGTTTCTTTTGATTCACTCATTTGAATGTGAATGGCAATTTGATTTGCTGGACTTTGAGTTGCAATTTGAATGTGAATTTTGGCTGAAAAATCTATGAAAGCTATATGAAGAAGACCAGAATTATCAAGTTTATTTTTAACAATTACTATATTAGGTATAGCACTTGTAGAATCAGCAGCAATTTATGGTTTGGTTGTAGCATTTCAAATATTTAGTGATAACTTGTCTTTTTATGCTAGTTTATGAGCTTGATTAGCAATATGACTTGCTTGACTTTGAGCTTGAATATGAGAATGAATTCTTATATCTGGTGCTTTAGCTTCTTTAGAAAGAAATCCAGAGCTGAAATGAAAAATGATAACTTTTATGGTTTTATTTGTAGCACTTGTTGAAGTTACAGCAATTTATGGTTTGATAGTTGCCTTTCAAATAATGTGAGCTAGTTGACCAGATACAATGATTTATCTTTGAGCTTGACTTGCAATAGGTATAGCAGGGATTTGAGTAGCAATTTGAAGGTGATATTTAGCAGAAGAAGCTATTATTATAATGTGAAAAAATTCTAAATCTATTAACTTTTTATTAACAGTTTCTATTCTATGAGTTGCACTTGTAGAATCAGCAGCAATTTATGCTTTAATTGTTTCTTTTCAAATTTTGACTATAGAAGGTTTGAGTATTTATGCTAGTCTTTGAGCTTGATTAGCAATATGACTAGCTTGAGCTTGAGTTTGAATATGAGAATGACTTTTGATAAAATGAGCGATGAAAGGTATAAATGTTGCTCCAGAAACTAAAGGTAAAACTTTGGCATTTATGGTTTTATTTGTAGCACTTATAGAAGTAGTTGCAATTTACTGATTAATAATTGCATTTAAAGTTGCATGAAGTTAAAAAAAATTATTTTAATATTTAATAATTACAAAATATGGACAATATAGATATGTCAGTTTTTATTGCACAACTTATAAATTTTGCTATTTTATTCTTTGCTTTTAAATATTTTCTTTGAGATAAAATTGTTTTAGCAATTAAAGATAGAAGAATGAAGTTAGAAAAAATTGCTAGAATAGATTCTGAAATAAAAGAAAAACTAGCTAAAGCAAAAGATGAAGAAGAAAGACTTTTAGCTGAAGCTAGAGAAAAAGTAGATAATATGATGGCAATTTGAGAAACTAGTGCTAAAAAAACTAAAAAAGAAATTTTAGATAAAGCTAAATTAGAAGCTGATAGATATGTAGATTGAGCTAGAAATGAAATGGAAAAAGAAAAACTAACAATGATTAAATCTATGAAAAATAAAGTTGTTGATTTAGCTTTGAAACTAAATTGAAAATTATTTAAGCAAGAAAAAGCTAATAAAGATTTTATGGCTAAAGAATTAGAACAAATTAGTTAATTTATTATTTAAAATTTTTTTAAATGGAAAATTTAAACAAGTTAAATAAAACAGAATTAGAAAATTTGCTTAAAAAATTAAAACTTTATAACACTCTAAAAAGACAACTTTGAAATAGAGCTAAACAAGAATTTGATAAAATTATCAATTGAAAACAAGTTTATAAAGTAGAATATTTTGAATGAATTTCTAAACAAGAAGCTTTGAATGAAGCTATAAAAATTTATAAAAAAATTTTTGATATAAATATAGACGAAAAATCTATAATTATGAAAGAAAATAAAGAATTAAATTGAGGTATTAGAGTTTTTAAAAATGATAATATGATAGATTTAAGTTATAGAAGAATTGAAAATTTCTTTAGAAAATAAACTAAAACTAAAAAAAGTTTTTAAAAATATTTATTTATTAATAAAATAAAATTATGTCTACTGATTTATTAAATAATATAATTAGTGAAATAGAAGATAAAATAGATTCAACTGATTTTAATCCAAAAGTTGAAAATTCTTGAGAAGTATTTTATCTTTGAGATTGAATTGCAAAAGTTTCTGGACTTAGAAATGTTGCTTATAGTGAAATTGTTGAATTCGAAAATGGAGCTCGTTGAATAGCTTTAAATTTGGAAGAACATTTTGTTTGAGTAGTTATTTTAAATGATTTTCTTAGTATAAAAGAATGAGAAATAGCTAAAGCCAGTGGAAGAATTTTAGATGTTCCAGTTTGAGAAGCTCTTATTGGTAGAGTTGTTGATGCTTTAGGAAATCCTGTTGATTGAATGGGAGAAATTAAAACTACTGAAAGATATCCAGTTGAAAGAGTTGCTACTTGAGTTATGGCAAGAAAATCTGTTTTTGAACCATTATCTACAGGTTTAAAAGCAATTGATGCTTTGGTTCCAATTGGTAGAGGACAAAGAGAATTAATTATTTGAGATAGACAAACTGGTAAAACTCAGGTTGCAATTGATGCAATTTTAAATCAAAAATGACAATGAGTAACTTGTGTTTATGTTGCTATTTGACAAAAAGAATGAAAAGTTGCTAGAGTTGTAGAAGAATTAAGAAAAAGATGAGCAATGGATTATACTATTGTTGTTACTGCAAGTGCTTCTGATCCAGCTACAATGCAATTTTTAGCACCATATTCAGGTTGTGCTATGGCTGAATATTTTATGTTCAACTGAAAAGCAGCTTTGATAGTTTATGATGATTTATCAAAACAAGCAAATGCTTATAGAGAAATGTCTTTACTTTTAAGAAGACCACCAGGAAGGGAAGCTTATCCTTGAGATGTTTTTTATATTCATTCTAGATTGCTTGAAAGAGCAGCAAAACTAAATGATAAATTATGAGGAGGTTCTTTGACAGCTCTTCCAATTATTGAAACACAAGCTTGAGATGTAAGTGCTTATATTCCAACAAATGTAATTTCTATTACTGATGGGCAAATATTTTTAGAATCTGATTTATTCAATTCTGGACAAAAACCAGCAATTAATGTAGGTTTATCTGTTTCAAGAGTATGATGAGCTGCACAAATAAAAGCTATGAAAAAAGTTTCTTGAACTTTGAAATTAGATTTAGCTCAATATAGAGAATTAGCTGCATTTTCTCAATTTGCTTCGGATTTAGATGAATCTACAAGAAAACAATTAGAAAGATGAAAAAGAATGATGGAACTTTTGAAACAATGAGTTTTTGAACCAGTTACAACTGCAAAACAAGTTTGTTCAATTTATGCAGGTGCTAAAGGTTATTTAGATCAAGTTTCAGTAGAAAAAATTACAAAATTTGAAAAAGAATTATATATGGCTTTAGATAATGAAAAAAATATTATAGCTTCAATAGAAAAAGAGAAAAAAATATTAGAAGATACTGAAAAAGCTTTAATAAAAATTATAGAAACAGTTGCAGAATTAAATAAATAAAAATATTTTATAAAAAATTATATATTATGGAAATATGATTAAAAGAATTATTAGAAAAATGTAAATGAAAATTTATATGAGATGTTTATGAAAAAGCAAATGATATTATTGATATTGAAATAGATGAAGATATGGATTTAATACAAATATCTGTTCCAGAGTGAGCAGAAATAGAAATTTGAGAATCTAATTTTGAACTTTTAGAAGAGGAATTTAAGAAAATAAAATGATTAGAATCTTTGTATCAAGAAGATAGAGAACTATTTAATGTAGAATTAGATGAATCTGATTTTTGAATTGATTTTTATATTGAAAATAAAAATATTTTAGAAGAAAAAATGTCTAAAATATATTTGAATTTTTTAATAAATAAATCATAAATTATTAAAAAAAACTATGACAAAGAAGCTGATGCAATGTATATGAAATATATAAGTAATATTATTATTTTAAAATAATAATATTTAAATAAAATAATTTAGTAAAAAAGAATCAGAATATTTATAAAAATTTTATTTCAAAAAAAATATTAAAATATGGCAAATTGAAAAGAAATAAAAAGAAGGATAAAATCTATAGAAAATACTGCAAAAATAACAAGGGCTATGGAGTTAATTTCAACTGTAAAGA
The DNA here is from genome assembly GCA_027066455.1 of Candidatus Altimarinota bacterium. Classification (GTDB taxonomy): domain Bacteria; phylum Patescibacteriota; class Gracilibacteria; order BD1-5; family UBA6164; genus JAMONT01. Next base: position 10,124 of record JAMONT010000090.1, on the reverse strand, counting down.
TGAAAAGAGCTCAAGATACTGCTGTTGCAAAAAAAGATTTTGTTATTTCACTTTTGGAAATTTTATCTAAAATGTGAGCAACTCTTAAAGATTTTCCTTTGTTTGAACAAGAAAAAAAGGAGGAAAAAACTCTTTGAATAATTATAACTTCAAATAAATGACTTTGTTGAGGTTATAATATAAACACTTTTAAAACAGTAAATAAATATATTAATGAAAATGGTGATAATATAGATTTTATTACTTGTTGAAAAAGATGAGCACAATTTATTGCTAGAACTTGATTTGATATAATTTCAGATTTTTCAGAAAATTTTTCTGATAATATGAATTACGAATTTTCTAAAAATATTTCAAAATTATTTTTAGAAAAATTTAGAGATTGAACTTATGGAAAAATAGTAATTTTTTATAGTTATTATGTAAATACTTTAGTTCAAATCCCAATGGCAAGAGAATTTTTACCAATTAGAAAAGATGATATAGAAAGATATTTAGTTTGAGTTTTATGACAAGAAAAGTATAATGTTTTACAAAACCAAAAAACTAAACAAGAAAATGTTTATAATTTTGAACCTTCAAAAGAAGAAATTCTAAAAGAAGTTATGCCAATGATTATAGATATGATGTTTTATGATATACTTCTTGAAGCAAAAGCAAGTGAACATTCAGCTAGAATGATTGCAATGAAAAGTGCAAAAGATAATGCAAATAAATATGCTTCCAGATTAACTTTGGAATATAATAAAGCAAGACAGGCTTCTATTACAAGGGAAGTTTCTGAAATAGTAAGTTGAGTAGAAGCAATGAAAGAAGCTTAAAAAAAATATTTTATAATTCTTTTTTTTAAAAATATGCAAAATCTAAAAAAATTTTTTCTCTTGATTTTAATGATTTTTTTACTAAATTCTTGTTCTTGAATAAAAATTGTTATTGAAAAAGAATGTGAAAAAAATCAGCTTTCAGATCTTTCCCTCTCTCCTGAATCCTCTCTCCCTGATAGGGAGAAAGGGGCTACAAAAATAGTAGAAAAAAAAGAAAAACCAGAACTTTTGAGATATTTAACTGGAAAATTTACAGTTAATCAAAATGATGAATATACATATATTTATTATAAAGATGAGGAACTTTTTGAAATTAAAAATGATGTTTCTGCTTTTTCAGAAGAAGAATTAGAAGAAAAACCAATTATAAAAGAAGAGGAAAGTATTTTGAAAAGAGAATTAGCAAAAAAAATTTCTGTAAAAAATATAAAATTAAATTTTTATATTATAAATTTTAAAAATGCTAAAAAAGAAAAAAAAGTTTTAGTTGATATAAAAGAAAAAAAATCTTGGAATATAGATTTTGTAAAATCTGATTTTGAAAAAATAATTTTTTGAAGAAGTTGAAAATATTTGATGTATAATTGATGAAAAAGCTGTAATTGAGGACTTATTTATATAAATAATGAAAGTCTAAAATTGAAAAAAGTTTTTAAAAATGATTGTAATTATATTTGAGAATATCCAGAATCTTACAAAGAAATAAAATCTTTTGAGCTTTGAAACTGAGAAATAAAAGTTTATTATGTTGATAGGTTTTGAGATAAAAATATTGAAATTGTTAGTTTAGAAACTATAAAATAAATAAAGTTGAAAAAATATTTATTTTATATATAATAAAAAAAAATAATTTATTTTCTTAAAAATTTTTTTATGCAAAAATTAAAAAAGATAGTTTTAGTTTTAGGTATTTTAGCTACTTCTACACTAGCCACTAATGCTTATGTTTTAGAATCATTAAATGCAGCTAAATTTTTGGCTGGTTCAGGAATAATTGTAGAAAAAACTAATCCTTCAGATTACAATTTGGACTCAAATGTTTTAAGACAAGAAGTTGCAGCTGTTGCTAGAGGAGTTGCTGGAATTTCTAAAAAATCTAGTTGTGATAATTCATTTAAAGATATAACTAATAAAAAACCAAATAGTTGGGTTTGTTATACAGCAGAAGCTCTTAGAGATAATAATTTGATTGCAAAAAATAGTCATTTTAATCCAGAACAAAAAATTACAAAAGCTGAAGCTCTTGGAATGATGGTAAAATCTGCTTGATTTGATTATAATTATAATCCTAATTTATGAACAACTTGGCAAAAGCAATTAGTAGATTATGCTACTTATAAATGAATAGTTTGAAATTTTTCAGATTATAATACTTTTGCTACAAGATGATGGGTTTTTGAAGTTTGAGAAAAATCTATGAAAATTGTTGCTGGTGGAGAAACAAATATTGAAGACCTTGATAATATTGAAGATATTTTGTGAGAATTGTTTGCTGAATAAAAAATAATTTAATTTTAAAATTTAATTTGTATAATATGCATAAAGGTAAAATAACTAAAATAGTTTGAGTAGTTATTGATGTAAAATTCGAAGGAGGATATGTTCCTTCTATTTATGAAGCGTTAGAAATAAAAGGACAAAAAGAAAAAATAATTTTGGAAGTTCAACAACAACTTTGAGATTGAGTAGTTAGAACTATTTCTATGAATACTACAGAATGATTAAAAAGAGGTTTAGAAGTTGAAGCAACTGGAAATTCTATACAAGTTCCAGTTTGAAAAGAAGTTTTAGGTAGAATGTTTAATGTTTTAGGTGATCCAATTGATGAAAAACCTGCTCCAAAAACAAAAAGAAAAGATTCAATTCATAGAGAAGCTCCAGAATTCAAAAATTTAACTACTTCAGCTGAAGTTTTTGAAACTTGAATTAAAATAGTTGATCTTATTGCTCCAATGTTAAAAGGTTGAAAAGTATGACTTTTTGGTTGAGCATGAGTTGGTAAAACAGTTATAATACAAGAATTAATTCATAATATTGCTCAATGACATTGAGGTTATTCTGTTTTTGCTTGAGTTTGAGAAAGAACAAGAGAATGAAATGATTTGTATTATGAAATGGAAGAAAGTTGAGTTATGGACAAAACAGCAATGGTATTTTGACAAATGAATGAAGCTCCAGGACCAAGAGTAAGAGTTGCTCTTACAGGTTTAACAATGGCTGAATATTTTAGAGATGTTGAAAAGAAAGATGTTTTATTCTTTGTTGATAATATTTTTAGATTTACTCAAGCAGGTTCAGAAATATCAGCACTTTTAGGTAGAATACCTTCAGCTGTTTGATATCAACCAACTTTAGCAACTGATATGGGTTCTTTACAAGAAAGAATTACTTCTACTAAAGATTGAAGTATTACTTCTGTTCAAGCTGTTTATGTTCCTGCTGATGATTTGACTGATCCAGCTCCAGCTGCTACTTTTGCACATTTAGATTCAACTATTGTTTTAAATAGATCTATTGCAGAACTTGGTATTTATCCAGCTGTTGATCCACTTGATTCAACTTCTACAGTTTTATCTGCTGAAATTGTTTGAGATGAACATTATTTTGTAGCTAAAGAAGTTCAAAGAATATTACAAAAATATAAAGAATTACAAGATATTATTGCTATTTTAGGTATGGATGAATTATCAGAAGAAGATAAATTAACTGTAGCTAGAGCAAGAAAAATTCAAAAATTCTTATCTCAACCTTTTTATGTAGCAGAACAATTTACTTGAACTCCTTGAGTTTATGCTAAATTAGAAGATACAATTTCAGGTTTTAAATCTATAATTGATTGAGAAGTTGATGGTATTCCTGAAAACTTTTTCTTATATAAAGCTGCTTTATCTGATGTAAAAGAAGCTTTTGAAAAATCACAAGCAGAAGAAAAATAATTTAGCTTTTAAAATATAAAATTATGAAATTACAAATTTTATCATTTGAATGAAATAAATTTGAAAATACAAATATAAAATCTTTTCATTTAATGACAAAAGCTGGAGAAATAACAGTTTTAGACCATCACGAAGATCTTATAACTGCAATTGAACCTTGAACTATAGAAATAATTACTTTAGAAAAATCTGAAGAAAAAACAGAATTTTTTGCAATTTGAAAATGAGTTATTGAAATTTCTGATTCTAAATCAAAAATAATGACAGATATGCTTTTATGAATTTGAGAAGTTGATTATGATCAAGCTGAAAAAGCAAAAGAAAAAGCTTTAGAATTAATGAAACAATATAGAAAAGAAAAAAATAGAATTGATATAGAAAAATATATTGAAGCAGAAGAACAATTAGCAAGAAGTATGGCAAAAATGAAATTATATGAATTAAATAATTAAAAAATGATAAAAAATATATTTAAAGTAATATCTATAATATGTATTTTATTTCTAACAAATATCCAGTCTTTTTCTTATAATATAACAGAAAAAGACTATTTTTTGATAGATACTTTTGAAGACAAAATTTATAATTTAATAGATTCTAAAGAAAATTTAACAGCTGAAAAAGTTGTGAATATTTTAGAAAATTTTTTAGAAAATAAAAATGATAGAACTAAAGAAATTTTAAATATTGTTATAGATGATATAGATTATGATTACGATTTATGATTATATTTTTATGAAGAAGATGAAATTTTAACTAAACAAGATTGTTTTTTTGATGAAATATTTGATGAAAAAAATAAAACTTGTTATTTGAAAGATGAAGAAAATTATAGTGATGAAGATTTACAAATAGATTATAGTGATGAAAATTTTAATGCACAAAATGAAGATGAAAAAATAGAAGAAAAAATCAAAACAATTTATAATATTTCTAAAAATAAAATTGAACTTATTTCTTGAATAAAAGATAAAAAAGATTTAGAAATTTTTAATCTTTTTTCTAGTTTAATTCCTATTAATTATAGAACTGATTTTAAAAAAATCAAGATTTTTGATAATCCAGATTCAGATATTTTTGCATTTGTAAACCAAGATGAAGAAAATAATAAAAAATGGAATTTATATGTTAATATTGCAAATTTTTATAAAAATAAAAAATTAGATAAAAAAGAATCAATTCATACAATTATTCACGAATTTTCTCATATTCTTACTTTATGAAAAGGACAAATAAGATATGTAGATTCAAAAAATTTATTTTCTTTTGAAAGAGCAAAAAATAAATGTAAAAATAATTTTTTACAAGAATGATGTTTAAATAAAGGTTCTTACTTAGATGATTTTATAAATATTTTTTGGAAAAAAGATTTTGAAAAATCTCAAAATGAAGAAAAAAATGATTTTTATATAAACAATGAAAATAATTTTGTAACACAATATGCTTCAAGTAATCCATGAGAAGATATTTCAGAATCTTTTACACTTTTTGTATTAAAAAATAAACCAACTTGAAATACTATTGCAGACAAAAAAATATTATTTTTTTATAATTATCCAAAACTAGAAAAATTAAGAAAATCTATTAGATTTAGGTTAGAAAAATTTGGAAAATAATTTATTTTTTTTTGAAAAATATAGATATAAAAAAAGATTTTATAAGAAAAGGAAAAAATTTTATAAATAAAACAATATTATAAAAAAATAGCAAGAAAAGAAAATAAACTTTTTTATTGACTATTTTTTTTTTTTTATAATTAGGAGGTAAAAAAGTTTTAATTTGTTAATAAAAAAAATATGGTAAAAAAGGTTTTAGTAAGTTTAGTTTTAATTTTTAGTTTGTTTGGAATAGGTTTTAATTATACTCAAGCCTTTGTTACTGCTAAAGAAAAAGAAAGAATATCTAATCTTGTAGAAAATTATTCTAATAAATTAATAAAAAAATATTGAGAAAAAAAGACTGAAGACAAATTGAGACAAATTAATAAAAAAATATTAGTTTTGAAAAAAATAAAAACTGGAAGAATAAAAGAATTATTAAATGTTATTTATGAAAATATAGCAAATAATATAATGATTATTACTGCTTGAAAAAAATGAGGTATTTTAGAAATACTATTAGATGATTTAGAAAAAAATTGAATTGATAGTGAATATACTTTTTGAAATAAAAAAATAAATGTTAATGAAAAAATTACAAATAATTGAACTCCTTGAGGAAAAAATATAAAAATAACATATTTTGATGAATATAGTAATAAATGAACTATTTTTGAAGAAGTATTAACTGAATGAAGGGTAAACTTTAATTGAGTTTTTCATAATAAATTAATTTTTTCAATTAATGAATTATCAAATAATATTATTTATATTTATGATTTTTCAAGTAAAAAATTAATAAAAACAAATTTTAAAAATATGTATTTCATACAGGAATGAAAAGAAGGACTTTATTTTATTAATACTATATATGAAAAAAAACAAAATAGAAAATTATATTTACTTGACTTAGATAATAATTTTAAAAAAATATATGAAGATAATATTTCAAAATCTGAATATTGAAAAACTTCATTTTGAATAGAAAAATTAACTAGATTTGAATTACTTTCAGGAGGTAAAATAAAATTATTTTTGGAATCTACAAATAGTAAATGAAAGTGGTATGTTTTTTCAAAAATAATTGATAAAAATTGAAAATTAATAGAAAAAAAAGAAGAAAAATTGGATACAAATTATTATGTAATAATTACATATAATTATTGAGATAAAGTAATAAAAGTTTATAAAAAATATACTGGAAATAAATATGAAAAAAGTTTTGATAAAAATTGAAATCCTCATAAATCTCTAAAGTATAAATTAATAAATAATTCTAATGCTAGTTGAGATAATATTTTTAAAGAAACAAAAATAAAAGTTACTTCAAGTATTTATGGAAATAAAGAAAAAATAATTTTTGAAAAAACTTGACCTGAATATGGAGATTGTGAACATGATATTTGTGAAAATATTGTTGACAGTGCTTGAATTTTTAATAATAAATTATTTTTTACCTCAAATGTAAATATTATAAATTGAAAATATTTTAATAGAAAAAAATATATCTATGATTTTAATAAAAATAAATTAATTGAAAAAAATTTTGGTTATTCAGAAAGTATAGAAGCTTGAATGAAAGGAATATATTATACAAGAAATAATTGAACTATGTGAAATTTGAAGAATACTAAATTAATTTTACTTAATAATGATTATAATGAAAAAGTTTTGTATGAAGATAGTGCCTGAAATCAAAGTAGTGAAACAGCATATGTACCTGTTTGAACTGAATTATTAGAAAATTTTGAATTATTATCAGCTTGAAGAATAAAAATATTCCTAAGATGATATAATAGTAAATGAAAATGATATGTTTTTTCTAAAATAATAGAAATTGAGTAAAATTTTTTAGAATCTAGATTTTGTTTTTAGGGAGTATAATTAAGAGGTAAAAAAATTTTAATTTATTAATAAAAAAAATATGGTAAAAAAAATTCTGCTAAGTTTAGTTTTATGTTTTAGTTTTATTTTCAATAGTTATGCTAATATTCCAACTTCTGCTTGAGATATAGGACAAAAATTTTCTGGAGAATTAGTTAGAAAAACTTTGGATAAAAAATATCCTGAATTAAAAAATAAATATTGTGATGATTATTGGAAAAGTTGAGATTGAGTTACAGTTTGGTGTGATTGAAGTTATAAATTATCTAAAAAAGATTTAGTTTGAAAAGAAACTCCAAAATTTTCTATTGAAAGTAATTCAGCTAATATAACTATACTTCCTGCTTGAATATCATTAAGTTTAAAAATAAGTGATTGAAAAAATAATTTACCATTAGATGAGGTTTCAATAAAAATAACTGACAAAAATTGAAATGATGCTTCAAAATATGTAAAAGAAATAGAATTATATCACTCTTTATTTGCTGATATTGTAGATGGTAAACCTCCTATAGATAAAGTAAATACTTTAACAAAAACTAGTTCTGATATAAAATTTTTTACAATTAATTGAAAAAATAATATTAGTGATGAATTTTTATTAAATATTAGCTTGAAGGAGAATGTTAAAAAATTATTACCATTACATTTTAATATATTTAGTATTTCAACTTGATGAATATGATATCAAGGAAAAGGTATTTTATGAAAGCATATTTTTTCATCTACTCCAGCTTGGGTAGAAAAATTAAATAAATTAACTTGAAAAAATTTAAGTGAAGAGGAATATTATAAATTGAAAAGTTTGTTTTTATCAAATAAAAATTTAGAAGAAATACCTGAATGAGTTTTTAAGTTAAAAAATTTAGAAACTTTATCATTATATAATAATAAAATAACAAAAATACCAGAATGACTTTCTAAACTTGTAAATTTAAAAGTTTTACTTTTATCTAATAATAAAATAACAAAAATACCTGAATGAGTTTTTAAGTTAAAAAATTTAGAAATTTTATCATTATATAATAATAAAATAACAGAAATACCAGAATGAATTTCTAAATTAGAAAAATTAAAGGATTTATCTTTGAGTGATAATCAAATAATAAAAATACCAGAATGAATTTTTAAACTTAAAAAATTAAAGGATTTATCTTTGAGTGGTAATAAAATAACAAAAATACCAGAATGAATTTCTAAACTTATAAAATTAGAAAGTTTAGGTTTATCAAGAAATCAAATAACAGAAATTCCAAAATGAATTTCTAAACTTGTAAACTTAAAGCTTTTATGGTTATCTAAAAATAAGATAACAGAAGTACCAGAATGATTTTCTAAACTTGTAAAACTTTGATTTTTAAATTTATCTCAAAATTATTTAAAAAATATTAATTTAATGTTTGACTCTAGAATATGATATGATTCTTGAGATAAAATTAAAAAATGTCAAAATAATATAACAACTTCTTGAAAAAAAATGTGTATTGATTCAACTTGAGATAAAATAAAAATATGGGTTGAAGAAAATTCAATTCAAGAAAAAGCTTGGGTAAAAGAATTAAATGATTTAACTGGAAAAAATTTAAGTGAAGAAGAATATTATAAATTAAATACTATTGATTTATCAGATAAAGGTTTATTAGAAATACCAATAGGACTTTTAAATTTAAAAAATTTAGATCATTTAGATTTATCTAATAATAATATTAATTTTATATCTAATGATATTTCAAAACTAGAAAAATTAAAACACTTAGAATTATATAAAAATAAATTAACAAAAATCCCAAAATGAATATTTGAACTAAAAAATTTGGAAAGATTAGAATTAAGTAATAATAATATTAGTTCTATATCTGATGAAATTTCAAAGTTAACTAAATTAGCTATCTTAGATTTAAATTATAATAACCTGAATTCATTTCCTAATTGAATATATAAATTAAAAAACCTTATTAGTTTAAATTTATCTAATAATAATATTAATATTATATCTAATGAAATTTCAAAATTAACTAATTTAAATTATTTAAAATTATGAAATAATAATATAAGAGAAATTCCTAAAGCATTATTTGAATTAAGAAAAATAAATAGTTTAGACTTTAATAATAATGAAATTAATTTCATTCATAATGATGTTTCTAAATTAACAAACCTTGAACATCTAATTTTAAAAAATAATAAACTAAGAAAAATACCTTCAGGAATAATAGAATTAAAAAATTTAGGTAATTTAAATTTATATTGAAATTACCTAAAAGATATTAATATATTTTTTGATTCTTATTTTCAAAGACCTGGTTCTTGAGATAAAATTAAAAAATGTCAAAATAACATAACAACAGATTGAAAAAGATTGTGTATTGATTCAATTTGAAATAAAATAAAAATATGGGTTGAAGAAGATCCTGTAAATACAAAATCTATAAAATTAACAGATTCATTTAAGAGAAAACTTGATAAAAAAATAGATTTACTTATGGAAAAATTGAATAATAAATATTCTTCAGTAGATGCAAGAATTGCTAGATTAGAAGAATTAATTTTAAAAATAAAAAAGGCAATTTCTATATATCCACAATATAAAAATATTCTTGAACATATCAATAAAAAATTTGAAGAATCAATTATATTATATAGAACAGGTTTATATTAAAAAAATAAAAACTGTCTAAAATTAAAAAGACAGTTTTTTATTTTGTAAACAAAATAATTTATTTTTTAAATTTATTTGAAAAGTTTAGTATGTAAATGTTAAGTCCAAAGACATTGTTTAATAAATTTATAATAATAAATATACCAAAACATACTATAAACAATGTTTTTTTATAAATTTTTCTTAATTGTAAGAAGTTTTTGTTTAAAATCAAATAAATCTT
>JAMONT010000089.1 GCA_027066455.1 Candidatus Altimarinota bacterium | reverse complement strand
AATTTAATAATCCCTTTTAATTTATCAGTTGCCTCACTTTCAATTAATTCAAAAATTTCCAAAATAGATTGCAAGGATTTTTTTAAATTAAGTAAATCTTTTGGACTAGCTCTTTCAAGCATTATTCTGTTCATTATTGTATCAATATCACTTATAAAAGATAATTTTTTTTGTAATTTATCCATTAAAATTGGATTTTTAAGAATTTCTTCAACAAAAATTTGTCTTTTTTTGATTTCCTCTATATTTTGACTAGGTTTCAAAATATTTTCTCTAAGCAGTCTAGCTCACATAACAGTTTTTGTTTGATTTAAAACTCAAAATAAAGTTCATTTTACACTTGTTTTTGTAAAAATATTATAAACCAAATCCAAATTTCTAATAGTTCACTCGTCTAAATCCATATAATCTGAAAAAGTTTCATAAGATATTTTTTTCAAAAAATTTAAACTAGATTTTTGATTTTCTTCTAAATATTCTAAAAGTTGTGAAGCTGCTTTTTGTGCTAAATTATCTTGTTCTAATCAAAATCAGTTTAGATTTTTTGTTTTAAAATGTGTCTTTAATTTTTCATAAGGTTTTTGTTTATTTTCAAAATAATAAATATTTAATGAAAATTTTTTACTCAAAACATCTTTCAAATCTTCTTTATTAAATAATTTTTTTTCTAAAATAACTTCTTTTGGAAAAATTTTATAAATTTCTTTTGTCAAATTCTCAATATTCTCAAAACTTCAAGCTTTCCAAGAATTAGTTGAAAAATCTAAAAAACTTATTCAATATTTCCCTTTTTCTTCAACCAAAGATAAAATATAATTTGAAGAAACATTATTTTCAGAATCAAATTCCAAATCCAAAGTTGAAGGAGTTACAACTCTCACAACCTCTCTTTTTACTATTCATTTTGCCTTAGGGTCACTGACTTGTTCAGCAATTGCAACTTTGTATCAAGCTTTTACTAAAATTGGCAAATATTTTTCTTTAGCGTGATAAGGAATTCAAGCAAGTGGAATTGGATTTGGAGCATTTTTATTTCTCGAAGTTATATTTATTCAAAGAACCCTGTGAGCAATATGAGCATCTTCATCAAACATTTCATAAAAATCTCACATTCTAAAAAACAAAATAGAATCTGGATAATCTTTTTTTATATCATAAAATTGAACCATTCAAGGAGTAAGTTTTTTTTCTTCTGACATTTATTTTTTTTAAGAATTAATTTTTTTATAATATTTTTTCTATGTAGCCCCTTTCTACCCAACGGGGAGAGAGGATTCAGGAGAGAGGGCATTAAAAAGTTTTTTTCAATTTTTTTATAAAACTAAATCTTTTCAAACTCTAATAATATCTATTTCTTCTTCTAAAGCTATTTTATAATCTCTTGAAGTTCCTGCTGAAATAAGTCAATGTGGTAAATATTTTGCTCTTAATTTTTTTAAATATTTGAATTCTTCTCTTTTTTCTTCTTTAGTAAACTCTTCTGAACCAATAGCTGAAAATCATATTAAACTAATATTATCACATTTATCAATAAGTTCTAAAAAATTAGGAATTGCTTCTTCTTTTATTCCAGATTCCTTTTTTTCATCAATATTAATTTGCAAAAAAAATTTTATCCAAGTATTTTGTTTTTCACAAGTTTCTTCCAATTTTTTAATATGTTTTAAATTATCAATAGAATGCACAGTATCACAAAAATTCACAATATGTTTTATTTGTTTTGATTGAATATTTCCTATAAAATGAGTTTCTTCTCTATCTAATTTTTTTTCAAAAAAACTTTCAATTCTATTTTCTCAAAATCAACTCAAAATATTTTTTTCTTCTAAAGTTAATTTTCAAATAAATTCTTCTGTTTCCTCTTTATTCCAATATTTTACAACAGCTAAAAGTTTTGATTTAGAATTTTTAAATTCTTCAAATAATTTTTTATTTATTTCCATAATTTTTTTTTATAATTAATTTTTTAAAATTAGTTTCTCAGTATTTTTTTAAGTAAAATCAAAAAATAAGTGATAAATACCTATCTTTCCTAATCATTTTTCTCTTTTATGTTTTGATAAATAAGAATAATCAAAATCTTTCTTTATTTCATAATATTCTAAATTTTGAATAGTTTTGAAATCAGTTGATTTAGTTAATCTATTTTTTACTTTTTCAATTTTTTCTTCTATTTGTCATTCTTTTACAAATCAAATCATTCATCAAAAAGGCATTTTCTCTGCATACTTTCAAGTAATAAAACTCATAATTCAATTAGTTCATTTTCAGTTTTTAAAAGACTTTTTAGAATCAATATATTTATCTTCTCAAATTATTTTACATTCAATTTCTATAATTTTATTTCTATTTTTAGGTCAAAAAGAATAAGGATGAACTAATGCAATATCAATTCTATTATTTTTTTCTAAATTTGGATGTTCTGTATTCCAAAAAAAGTCTATTTTAGAATTTAATTTTTCTGCTTCTTTAACTAATCTATTTCTTAATTTATTTTCATCATATTTATTAAAATTTTTAATTTTTGAAACCAAAAAATCATAAGCATTTATTAATAATTTATATGCTTCAAATAAATATTTTTTTAACTCAATTGTTTTATTTTCTAAAACAAAATTATTTGCACTATTCATAATTAAACTTTATTTATTTTAAATAAACCTCTTTTTCTGCTTTCATAATTGCTCAAATAAATTCACTTAAATCTGCTTGTCATATTCATTTATGCCAATTTTTCTTTTGATTATATTTTATAATATAAAAATTATGTTTATTAAATCATCTTATATCCCTATTTTCATAAAAAATTTCTGTAATTTTGTTTTCTCATAAATAAACTAAATTTTCAAAACTTTCTAAAATATCTTTATTTTGGGTAAATTTTATTTTTTCTTTTCTTTCAATTTTTACTACTTTAAAATTCATTCAAATTAAACTTTTATTTACATAAATATCTATCTCAAAATATTTTCAGTTTTTTCAATTCCAAGTATCAGAAAAATAATCTAAATATAATTTAGCATAATTTTCTAAATATTTTTTATCTTTATTTATTTTTAATTCTCTAAATATTTCTTCTTCATTATTTATTTGAGGAATAATAATTTCTTTTGTATAATCAAGTAAATCTTTTTCACTTTCAGAAAAATCAAAATTTTCTAAAACTAAATCATTTAATCTTTTTTCTAAATTTTCTATTTCTTTTTTTATTTTATTATAATATTCTAAATTATTATTTTCTTTTTCAAATAAATTTTGTTGTCAAATTTTTATTTTTTCTTCTTCTAAAACATTTAAATTATTTAACTCTATATATTTTTCTTGAATTTTATCAACCAAATCTGCTATTTTTTTATTTTCTATAATTGGAATTAAAAATCTATCTCATTTATTATGTCATTGCTCTCTTTCTGTTCAAGAAGCTGTTCATTTATGTAAAAAATAATATTTCAAAAAATCATTTTCATTTAAAATTGCAGAAATAGATTTTAATAAAATTTTATCTTTTTCCTTTCATATAATAGCAGTTAATGAATCTGTAAATACATAATCTTTTTCAGTATAACAATTAACAATTCAAAAATCTTTTTTATTAAATCATTTTTTTAATAAAATTTTTGGTCATTTTTCAAATAATCCTTTTTTTTGTGGTAAATTTCAAACATATTCTTCATTCCACTTTTCAATAGAATTTATTACAAAACTTTTTAATTCTTTTTTCTGTGTATTAATAAATACCTTTCAAATTAATTTTTTAGTATTCATTATTTTTTTTCAATCTTTTCTTTTTAATCAAACACCAAAAATAAAATTATTTTCTTCTATAGCATCATTTATATTATCATAATTTTCTCTCAATCTTTTTATCAAATGAAAATCTAAAATATTTCAGTATAGCAAGGTTTTAAACAAATAATCATATTTTAAAAAATATTTTTGTTCTACTTTTTTAGTATCATTTTTTTCTATAACTAATAATTTTAATTTTTTAATAAAAATATTTTTCTGAATAGAAATATGTTTAACAATATTTTTTTCTGAATTATCTGATAATTGAAAAAATCCAATAAAAGTTGGAGCTATTGCTCAAGAAAAAATTTCAGTTCTTACTGGAGATAAATCCAAAATTTCTTTTATAGCAAAATTTTCTAACCAAAATTTTCTAAAATTATTTGCTTCATAATTATATAAAATACTTGTTGAAGGTAAAACTAATCAAATTACAGTATTTTTATCTATAAAATCTTTTAATCTTAAAATAAAAGTTTGTGCTATCTGTTTACCAGAAATAATATCTTTTCAATTATTTTCAATATATTCCAAATGTTTTTCTTCACTATTACTTTTCCAAGGTGGATTTCAAAGCACAAAATCTATATCTTTTATTTTCTCATTAAATTCATTTTCTAGATCAAAAAAGTTTGAAACAAATAGGTTTTTATTTAATAATGTTGGAAATTTGACTCTTTTATCACTAATATCTTTTGGATCAATATAATCCAGCATTGTTAAACATAAAGAAAAAATTGTCACATTTATTGCTTGTCTATTTAAATCTACTCAAAAAATATTATCCCGTACAATATCTTTTAATTTTTTCACCTTTTTAGAAATTTCTAATTTTTCTAAATTCTCTTTATTTTTTTCTATAATTTGTCTTAAACTTTCAACTAAAAAAATTCAAGAACCACAAGAAGGATCAAAAACTCTACACTGTTTATTATTTTTTAAATGTTTTTTTACAGTTTTATTTATAATATAATCAACTAGAAAAGAAGGAGTATAAAAAGCACTAGTTTCATCTTGTATATCTCCCATAAATTGTTCATAAATTTCACTTATTAATTCAATAGGAATTATTTTAAAATCATATAAATTAAAAAGTGATTTTTGAATATTTTTATTTTTTGAAATTTTATCTCAGTTAAATAAAGAAAACAAAATTTTTAAATGTTCTTTTTTTATTTCTTCTTTTTCATCAACTCAATCTTTTTCAAAAGTTAAAACTGGAAATAAATCTCAATTAAAAGTTTCTTTTAAATATTTAAAATATTTATATAATTTTTCTTTTTCTAAAATTAATTTAGCAAATTCATTTTTATCTTCGAAATATTCTTGAAATTCATTTTTAACTTTTACTCATCTATCTACTAAATATCTTGAGAATAATAATCTTCAAATAATATTTGTACTAATTTCTTCATCTAGTTTATTATCTTTAATTAGTATTTTTCTTGCATTTTTCAAATTTTTTAATAACTCTTCATCTACTTTATTTTTTGAATCAAATTCTTTATCTTCCCATAGTTTTCAAGATAATAAATTCATTAATGAATATTTCTCTATTTTTAAATTTTCTAATAAATCTATTTTTAATTTTTTTTCTATAACTGCAAAATCTTTTTTTTCTGTATCAAAATTAAATCAATTAAAAATATCTAAAACTCAATCTTTTATCACAAAAATAATTGGACATCATTTTAAATTCCAAATCTTTGAATAGATTTTTTCATCTATTTTTTTTTCTGAAAAATCAAAAAAATATGCAATAATATTATTTTCTTGCACCAGAAAATAATCAGGATTAATTTCTTCTAATCCTTTTTGTAATCTAGTAGGAATATTTTTTTTCCAATTATTTTTTTCTGAAATAGTAAATAAAAATTTACTATTTAAAATAGATAATTTTTCTAAAAGATTTTTCATAAAAGTTTTTTATTTTTATTAATGATAATATACCTATATTAGAATAAAAATCAAACTAATTTTTTGTTTTTTAAAATTACAAATACAACTTAACATCAACCAAATAATTTTTTTCACTTGTTGCAAAAAGTGGATTAATATCTATTTCTTTTATTTTTTCTACTTTTTCAAAAATTTGGGTAAATTTCAAAATAATTTGAGCTACTTTATCAAAATCTATAGTTTTTGTTCATCTATATCAAGCTAAAATAGGATATCATTTTAATTGCCTAAACATTTGCAAAATTTCTTTTTTTCAAATTGGAGAAAGCCTCATACTCACATCTTCAAAAACATTTACATAAATTCATCACATTCAAACAATTAAAATATTTCAAAATAATTCATCTCTTTTTAATCAAATAAAAATATTTCTCAAATCATTATTTTGTTCAATAAAAACTGAATAAATTACTCATTCTATTTTAGCATTTGGAACATATTTTTTTACATTTTTTAATATTTTTTTATAAGCTTTTACAGCTTCTTTTTTATTTTTTATATCTAAAATAACTCATCACACATCAGTTTTATGAGCAACATCTTCTGAAGAAATTCTTGCCAAAATTTTTTTTGCTCCTATTTTTTCAAAAACCTTTTCAGCCTCTTTTTCAGATTTAACTAAATAATTTTTTACAAAAGGTAAATCAAGAATTTCTAAAATTTTTTCAACTCAATTAGAATCACACATTTTTCATTGATTCTCTAAAATTTTGTTTATATTTGTAGCTACTCCTTCTCCCCTCAAGGGAGAGGGTTGGGGTGAGGGTAATTTTGTAGGAGAACTATATTTTTTATATCTCAAAACTTGACTATAAGCCAAAACAGCTTTTTGAGGATAATTATATTCCAAAACTTCTTTTACAGACAAAATTTTATCAGAAACTTGCAAACTTGCTCATCACATAAATGAAGTCATTATAAAAAAATCAGGATTTTTTCTTTTAAAATCAACAATAATTTCAGCAATTTTTTCTGTATCAGTAATTGTTTGAGGAGTAAGCATAATTAAAATTGCTCTTTTTTTCTCTAAAAGTTTTATATTTTCCAAAATTTGTTTATACCTAACACTTGTTGCATCTCAAATAATATCAATAGGATTTTCTACACTTGCTGTTTCAGGTAATCATTTTTTCAAAATTTCTTTTTCCTTCTCAGAAAAAACAGCCAATTTTATTTTCAATTTTTCCGAATGGTCTGTAATCATAACTCAAGGCCCTCAAGCATTTGTTATAATTATTAATTCTTCAGGAATATTTTTTAAATCAATTTTAACTCCTTTTGTAGCCCCTTTCTCCCTGTAAGGGAGAGAGGATTCAGGAGAGAGGGAAATATTAGAAAGGGCTGAAAAAGTTTTTCACCAAAGAAAAAAATCTTCCAACTTTTGAGTATAAATAATTCCTGCTTGTTTAAATGCTGTTTTAAAAATTTTTTCTTCTCAAGCTAAAGCTCAAGTATGTGAACTAGCAGCCAAACTTCCTTTTTCACTCATTCCAGATTTTACTAAAATTATAGGCTTTGATTTAGTAATTCTTTTTGCAATTTCAAAAAATTTTCTTCCCTTTTCAATACTTTCCAAATACATAACAATTACACTTGTTTGCTCATCTTTTTCAAGTTCTAAAAGTAATTCATTTTCTCAAATTCAAGCTTTATTTCACATAGAAATAATTTTAGAAAATCATAAATTATGAATATTTGCCCAATCTGTAAAAGCTACAGCCATAGCTCAACTTTGGGAAATCATAGCAATATTTCACTTTTTTACAATTTTACTTCAAAAACTCAAATTCAAATTTTTTCAAACATCAATATATCCCAAACAATTTGGTCAAAGAATCTGAATATCATGCTTTTTTGCAATTTTTTTTATCTCCTCTTCCTCTTTTATATTCCCAATTTCTTTGAATCAAGCAGAAATAATTATAACTCTTTTTATTCATTTTATAGCAATTTCTTCCAGAGTTTTTATTACAAATTTTGCAGGAATTGCTAAAACAGCAATATCAACAATAACTGGTAATTTTTCTACATTTTCATAAAATTTTATATTTTCAAATTCTCCTGCCTTAGGATTTACTCAATATTTTTTTCAATTAAAATTTTTCAAATTTTTAATTAAATCATTTCAAATTTTTCCAAGTTTTTCAGAAGCTCAAATTATTGCAACAGAATTTATATCAAAAAAAGAATTTTCCATAGTTTTTTATTAAAAAAATATTTTTCAAGTAATATAACATACAAAAAAAATATAGCAAAAAAATTTTTTAGAATTTTTAAAAACTTTTTGTAAAAAAAAAAATATTTGTATAATAAAAAAAAATATCTTTTTACAAACAAAATTTTTATGAAAAATACTTTTTTAGTAAATTTAAATATAGATTATTCTAGAGAATCAAAATATTTATCAACAACACTTTTAGATAAAATAGAAGAAAATTTGAAAAATAATAAAAAAATTATTTTATATTTAAATAAAAGATGAGATTTTTCTAGTATGATTTGCTCAGACTGTTCACATTTATATAAATGCAAAAATTGTGATTTGAAAATGTATGTTCATAAAAATCCTTTCAAATTAGTTTGCCATTTTTGTGGTTTTAAAAAAGAAATTCCTCTAAGTTGTGAAAAATGTAAATGAGTAAATTTATTAAAAATTGGTTTTTGAACTCAACAATTAGAAGGAATTATAAAAAAAATTTTTAACTGAAAAAAAATTTTTAGACTTGATACAGACAATGTTTCTAGTATTTCAGCAAAAAAAGAAGCATTTGAAAATATTCAAAATGCTGATATTATTATTTGAACAAAAATGATAACTACAGGTTTTGATTTGGAAAATATTTGACTTATTGCAATAATTTTACTTGAAGCTGAACTTTCTGTTCCAAAATATGATATTGAAGAAAAAACTTTTATAAATTTGAAACAATTAATCGGAAGAGGTGGAAGAAAAGGGCAAATTACAGACACAGTTATCCAAACTTTTATTCCTGAAAATTCTTTTGTAAAACAGGTTTTTTCAAGTAATTATAAAGATTTTTTTAAAGAAACTTTAGCTGAAAGAAAAATTTTTAATTATCCACCTTTTAAAGAAATTTATATTTTACAATACAAAAATTATAATAAAAAAAATGCTTATGATTTTATGGAAAAATTGGCTAAAAATCTAGAAAATATTTCTAAAAAAAATTTTTTTGATATAGAAATAATTTTTAATAAAACTAGTTTTAAAAGAAGTAATCAATATTTTTTTAATATAATTTTAAAATGAAAAAAAATTTCTGATTTTTTAG
The DNA here is from genome assembly GCA_027066455.1 of Candidatus Altimarinota bacterium. Lineage (GTDB taxonomy): Bacteria > Patescibacteriota > Gracilibacteria > BD1-5 > UBA6164 > JAMONT01. The sequence continues at coordinate 12,222 of JAMONT010000089.1, read as the reverse complement.
ATAAAACTATAAAAAAAGAAATTTTTAAAAATAAAGATTTAAATGTAATAAAAGAATAAAAAATTACCAAACAATAGCTTTTTTTCAATGTTTTTCTAAATAATTATTAGTTTTAGAAAAATGTTTTGAGCCTAAAAATCATCTATAAGCTGAAAAAGGACTTGGATGAGTAGTTTCTAAAATTAAATGTTTTTCTTCATCAATCAAAGATTTTTTTGTTTGAGCAAAAGCTCACCAAAGCAAAAAAACTACATTTTCTTTTTTTGTAGAAATTTGTTTTATTATTTCATCACTAAATTTTTGCCAATTAATTTTAGAATGACTAGCTGGCTTTCATTTTTCTACTGTCAACACGGAATTTAAAAGCAAAACTCCTTGTTTTGCCCAATTTTCCAAATTTCAATTTTCATAATCTTTTTTTATTCATAAATCATTTTCTATTTCTTTATAAATATTTTTCAAACTAGGAGGAGTTTTTATTCAATTTGGAACTGAAAAACTAAGTCAATGAGCTTGTCATTTCCCATGATAAGGGTCTTGTCAAAGTAAAACAACTTTCAAATTTTCAAAATCTACAAAATCTAAAGCTGAAAAAATATTTTGTGGCTTAGGATAAATTATTTTTTTTGCTTTTATTTCAGATTCTAAAAATTTTTTTATATTTTTCATATAATCTTTTTCAAATTCTTTTTCTAAAATTTGAAGCCAAGAATCATTTAATTTTATCATAATTTATTTTTTAATTTTAAAAATCTCTAAACTATTTTCAAAAATTTGTTTTTCAATAATTTCCGGTTTTTCTTCTCTAATTTCTATAATTTTTTCTAAAATATATTTTACAAAAGCAGGTTCATTTTCCTTTTTTCATCTAAAAGGAATTGGAGTTAAATATGGAGCATCTGTTTCTATCAAAATATTTTTAAGTGAAATATTTCTTACAGTTTCAGTGATTTCAAAAGCATTTTTAAAAGTAATAATTCCTGAAAAACTAATTTTACTTTCAGGAGCAAATTCTATTAATTTTTTTGCATAATCCAAATTTTCTGAATAACAATGAAAAATAAATTTTTTACAATTTGTTTCTTTCAAAACTTCAAAAATATCAAAAGCACTTTCTCTATTGTGAATAACAACAACTAAATCATACTTTTTTGCCAAATTTATTTGAGCTATAAAAAAGATTTTTTGTAATTTTTTTTTCAAATTAATAATTTTTTCTTGATAAATTTTAGAATATTTTGCTATTTTTTCATCATTTTCAGGTTTCAACCAATAATAATCAAGTCCTGTTTCTCAAATTCAAACAACTACTTCCTTATTTTCTAAAATATATTTTTCAAGAATTTCTATAGATTTTTCCAAATCTAAATCATAAACATTGCAAGGATGAATTCAAACTGTGGCAAAGCTATTTTTATATTTTTTTGCAAAAGAAATAGATTTTTTTGAAGTTTCTAGATCAGTTCAAATATTTGTAAAATATTTTACATTATTTTTTTCCATATTTTCCAAAACTTCCTTTTCTCTTTCAGAAAGTTTTCATAAAAATAAATGAGAATGTGTATCAAAAAGCATATTTTTTTGGTTAATAATTTTGTTAATTTTATAGTATATTACAAAAAAGCAAGTTTTTTTAATAAAAATTTTTATTTTTTACCCAAATTTTCATAAGGATTCTTTAGTTTTTCAAAAAAACACAAAAAAACTTTTGGTAATTTTTAAAAAGTATGTTATAGTGTTTTTGTAATTCTAAAAAAATAATTTTTAGATAGAAAAAAAATCAATATAAAAGAAATTTTCAAAACAATAAAAGATTTTCAAAATTTTTCAAAAAAATAAGTTAGTTTTCATTTTAAAATCAATAGCTAAAACTGTTTTTATAATATTTTTTTGTGTTTTTAAAAATTGAAATCAAAATTTTTCTATTTAAAAAAATTTTAGAATATATATTTTATATTTATAAATTTAAATAAATGACAAAAGACTTTTTAAGTGAATTAGATTCAGAATTAAAAAATGAAATTCTTCCAAAGGTTGAAGAACAAATAAAAAAATCTAATCCTGAAAGCAGTAATCTAAATGCTGAAAATAAAAAATCAAGTGATTATATAAATAGCAAAAATCCTAATCATAAAAGCTATAAAAATAATGATGGTAGTACTATTAATAATAGTTATTCAAGAAATAAAAAACCAAGTAATTATAGTTGAGATTTAGTAGTTTCAAAACATACTCCTCTAAAATTTCCTGAAACAAAATTTTACCTTCCTAGCTTAAGAGAAGGTTATACAAGATTTATTCCAATTGGTTGAAATAATGAAACTTGAGCAAAAAATATGGGAATGTGTCAATATGATGAAGATATTCTTATAATTGATTGTTGAGTTCAATTTCCTGATCAAAGTATGCTTTGAGTAAACTATTCTATTCCAGATATTAGCTTTCTTACAAAATATAAAAAAAATATCAAATGAATACTTATAACTCATGCTCATTTAGATCATATTTGAGCTTTGAAACATGTACTGCCAGCTTTATGAATGCCTCCTATTTATTGAACAAGATTTACAATTGGTTTAATAAAAAAATCTCTTGATGAATATGGTTTATTAAATGATACTACTTTAATTGAAGTTGATGCTGGAAGTAAAACAAAAATTCCTATTTGAAAATTTGAAGTTGAATTTTTTAGAGTAAATCATTCTATTCCAGATTGTGCTTGATTATATATAGAATCTCCAGGTTGAGCAAAATTTGTTCATACTTGAGATTTCAAAATTGATTTTACTCCAGAAATAGATAAACCAGCTGATTTAGCAAGAATTGGTGAAATTGGAGAAAGATGAATAACTTTATTTTTATCTGATTCAACTGGTTCAACTAGAAAATGAAGTACTGTTAGTGAAAAAGAAGTTTGAGAAGCTCTTGAAAAAATTGTAGAAAGTCATAAAAAATGAAGACTTATAATTGCTACTTTTTCTTCTTGGATTTCTAGAGTTCAACAACTTATAAATATTGCTGATAAATATTGAAAAACTATTTTTCTTTCTGGTAGATCTATGATTGAAAATGTTGATATTGCAAAAGATTTAGGTTATTTAAAAATGAAACCTGGAATAATTAAAAAAATGACAGCAAAAGCAACTCAGTGAGTTCCAGCTCATAATCAAATAATTATAACTACTTGAAGTCAAGGTGAACAATTTTCAGCACTTTCAAGAATGGCTGAATGAAGACATAATGCTCTTGAAATAATTAAATGAGACACTATAGTTTTTTCTTCTTCAACAGTTCCTTGAAATGAAAAATCTGTAGTTTGAATAATAAATAAGTTAATAAAACTTTGAGCTGCTGTTATAACAAAAGATGATTGAGAAATTCATACTTGAGGACATGCTTTTCAAGAAGAACAAAAAATGATGTTTTCTTTAGTTAAGCCAAAATATTTTATGCCAGTTTTTTGAGATTTATATTTTAGAACAGTTCATAAAAATAATATTTGTGCAACTTGATTCAAAGAAGACAATGTTTTACTTTTAGATAATGGTCAAATAGTAGATTTTGCACCAAAAAATTGAAATGTATTTAAATCTAGAATAAAAGCTCCAATTCAAGAAATTGTTATTGATGGTCATGGTATTGGTCTTGCAACTAGTCATGTTATTCAAGCAAGACAAGTTATGCAAGATTCAGGAGTTTTAGTAATTTTATTTAAAGTTGATAAAAATTCAAAAGCTATTATTGGACATATAAAATTGGAAACTAGATGACTTGTTTATTTGGAAGAAGTTAGATATATTCATAGGATTATTATAAAAAAAGCTAGAATGATTTATGAAAATACTATAAAAGATGTTCCTGAAATAGAAATAAAAGACTTAAATAAAATTATAAAAAGTGATTTAGAATCATTTTTAGTACAAAAAATAGATAGAGCTCCAATGATTATTCCAATGATTATTGAAGTATAAAAATTTTGTTTAAATTAATACTTTTCAGGTTAATATAAAAAATGTGTGTTGAAAAGCACCTTTTTTTTATCTTAAATTTCTTTCATAAATCCACAAAGAAATGAATGAAATAAGTCTATCAATTCTAAGTCATCTATGTCTTTGAATTTGAATAGAAGTTTATAAAATTCTTGATTTTAGATGAAAAAATAAAAAAGATATTTTAAAAAAAATTATTTTTTCCAAATAAAATTGTTTTTTTCTAAAAAAAAGATAAAATCATATTTAGAGTTTATAAAAAAAATAACTTTTTAACTAAAAAAAATGAAATTTACAATGATAAAAAATTATATTTTCTTAATTCTTTGAATAGGATATTTTATTTTATATTTTTATTGAAACCTAAATTCTGGTTTTAATTATGTAAAAGAAAGTGTTATTTATTGAGAATATATTTTGCAAATAATAAATGCCTTTATGGCTTTTTTTACATTAATTTGACTTATTTGAGCAGTAAATATTTGATTAAATAAAGTTTTGTCAAAAATTGCTGATAAGACAAAAAATGATATTGATAATATTTGAGTTGATTTACTTTTAAAATTTGTTAGAACAAATAAATATTTTGTTTCAGCTTATGTTTTTTTAAAATTTATTAGTTTTCCAGAAACAATAAAAGATAATATTGATAAAGTTTTTTATATAATTTTTTTAGCAATTTTTATTTATTATGCAACTATAATTATAAATGTTTTGTTTGAAAAAATTCTTATAAAACAAACTAGATTCAAAAGTTTGAATAAAAATTTACTTGATTTTGTGAAAAAAGTTTTGGTAGTTTGAGCTTGGATAATTTGAATAATTACAATTCTTTCAAATCTTTGATATAATGTTACAGCACTTGTTACTTGAGCTTGAATTGGTGGTTTGGCAATAGCTCTAGCTGCTCAAAAAACTCTTTCAAATATTTTTTGAGCAATTACAGTTTTACTTACAAAACCTTTTAAAATAGGAGATTATGTACAAATTGATGGACAAGTTGGGACAATAAAAGAAATGTGATTATCACACTTGACAATGATTGATAAAGAAGGTTATTATGTTTTAATTCCTAATGAAAAATTGATTTCTACAAATATTGAAAATCTAACTCAAAGAGAAACAAGAAGAACAGATTTTTCTATTTGAGTTGTTTATTCTACAACTTTGGAACAATTAAAAAATTGAGTAAAAATAATAGAAAATATTTTGGAAAAATATGAATTAGACTGAACTATTACAGAAGACCATAGAGTTTGATTTAATAATTTTTGAGATTTTTCTTTGAATATAAAAGCAACTTATTTTTCTTTACTTAATGACAATTATAAAGAATTTGTAAAACAAAAAGAAAAAATTAATTTAGAAATAAAGTATGAATTTGAAAAAAATTGAATAGAAATGGCTTTTCCAACTCAAGAAATTTATTTGCATAATGTTTGAAATAAATAAATATTTGTATATAATAAAATAAGTTATATATTTAATAAAAAAAAACTATGCTTTGTTACTTAAAAGGAAAAATCCTAAATTTAGAAACTGATAATGTTTTGCTTGTTTGTGAAGCTTGAATTGGTTATGAAATAATTATAAATGAATTAGTTTATGCTGAACTTTCAGGAAAAAAAGAGGCAGAAATTTTTATTTATCATACAATAAGTGAAAATAATCAAAGTTTGTTTGGTTTTTTGAGTTTGGAGGAAAGAAAAATTTTTAAAGAATTAATAAAAATTTCTTGAATATGAGGAAGAGTTGCTATTACTCTTTTATCTTTGGGATTAAAAAGATTATTGTTAGCTGTTAAAAATGAAGATAATAAAACAATTGAATCTATAAAATGAGTTTGAAAAAAAATGGCAAGTAAAATAATTTTGGAATTTTCTGAAAAAGATTTTGTAAAAAATATTTCTTTAAAAAATGATGAAAATAAAAATTTACTTGAAAATAAAATGGATTTAAATATTAAAAATAAAGTATTAGAAAGCTTGATTAATATGGGATATTTGAGAAAAAATATAGAAAATATTTTATTAGAACTTCCAGAAGAATTAGAAAAAATAGAAGAAATTATTCCTTTTATTATAAAAAAGTTGTAAAAAAATTGATTTTAGTTAAAATAATTGTTAAAATAGAGTTAATGAAACACTATAAAGTCAAATTTAAAAGAAATTACAAGGGGCTAAAGACCCTTGTTGGTGTTATAAAGTTATGAATTATTTGATTATAACAAGGGTCTTTAGCCCCTTGTAATTATTATTTTAGATAAATTGAATAGTTTTCAAATATCTTTAAATATTTATTAAAAATAAAAATTATGCATTTTGATTTACAAAAAGCAATTGATAAAATTCCAAATAACACTTCTTTTAAGTCAGTTATTGATTATATAATAGAAAAATTTCATATTTCTGCTAGAAAAGTTCTCCCTGAATTGGAAGAAGAATTAGATGATTTAGTAAAATATTATTGAAATAAATATCCTGAACTTTTTCAAATTAAAGAATTATTTAAACAGTTTGAAATATTATTTATTAGTCATATAAATAGGGAAGAAAGTATATTATTTCCACAAATTTTAGCTTTGGAAAAATATTTAAAATCTTGAGAAAAAATTCCAGTACAAGAATTTTTAGAAGTTGAAATAAATATGAAAAAACAAAACATAGAACATGAAGAGTTTGAAATTTATTGGGCAAATTTTTTAGGTTTACTTTTGAATTCTAAAATGGAAAGTGAATGAGTTGAAGAATTTTTTGATTTAATATTTAAGTTAGAAGAATTTAGAATTGTTTGAATAGAACACTCAAAAATAGAAAGTTTTCATTTAGATATATTAGTTATGAATGCAAAATGAAGTTTGATTTAGAAAAAGGAAAAAACTTTTAAGAAATTTTCTTAAAAGTTTTTTTTAGTTTATTTTGCAAAAGTAATAAGCCGGATTTTGTATCTAAGCATCAATCTATCTAGGCCTATAATCACTTATAAGCTCGAGCTGAGTATATTTTTTAAAAACAATAGAGGAGTAATCTCTAAAAAATACCATTCCCATTGCACCAAACACAGTTTACCAAAAATCTTATATTGCTATAAGTTTCCATTTGTAGCAGTTATAAATCACACAAAAACAAGTTTTGTAGTAATAAAAAAATACATCAAATGGCTTTTCACGTTTCAAAGAAAAAAATTCTTCTAGTATAGTCTCTGTGGCACTTGTGGTAACTAAATTTTATATTTTATATATTTAGCTCAAAGTTGTTATCTTTTGTTTTTTCCCCGTGGTGTCCAGACTTTCCTCTCTAAAATTTTTCAATTTTACAGTAGATGCCTTCTTTTGCAAAAATGATTATATGTAAAAAAAATAAAAATAAAATCTTTTTTTTGCTTTTTTCAAAAAAATATTATAATAAGAAAAATTTTAAAAAAATAACTTTAAAAAAATATGGCAAAATTTAGGGCAGCAGGAAGATTTATTATCATAAATGAAAAAGAGGAAATATTGGTAGTAAAACATAAAAAAAATTGGGCAATTCCTTGATGATGAATATATTTTTGAGAAAAGTTATGTGAAAATATTTCAAGAGAAGCAGAAGAAGAATTATGAGTAAAAGCTGAAATGGATAAAGTAATTTTTATTCAGGATTTTATTGCAAAAAAGAAAAAAAAGAAAAAACATTGTTTAGAATATTTTTGTAGTATAAAAAATAATAAAGATTTCGAAAATATTTTAGCAACTTATAAAAATTCTACTCATGCATATGAATTATTAGATGCTAAATGGTCTTCTATAAATAATTTTCCAGAAAATTTTTTACCAAAAAACTTACCAAAAATTTTAAAAAAATATTTTGAGAATAAAAAAACTTTTTCTTGTGAATATATTCCTTGAATATAAAATAATAATTAAAATGAAAAATAATAATTTTTAACAAAAAAGTTTTATGCTAAAAAAAATAATAATTTTTCCTGTAAAAATTTATCAAAAAATTTTTTCTCCAGACCATTCATTTTGGGCAAAAGCTTTGAATAAAACACCTTATTGTAAACATATTCCAACTTGTAGTGAATATATGATAGAATCTATAGAAAAAAAATGAATTGTTATTTGAATTGTTAAATGATTTGCAAGAATTATGAGATGTATGCCCTGGAATAAAGGTTGATATGACCCAGTTGAGAAAGTTCCTAAAAAAAAATAATTTTTTATTATTAAAACTATCTACACTTTTTTATTTTTTAAAATTTAAATATTATGTATTTTAAACACAAACATATTTTAGAAGCTAAGCAATTTTCTAAAAAAGATTTAGAAGTAATTTTTTTAGAAGCTGAAAGAATGGAAAAAATTATTTGATGAAAAGAAAAATGAAATTTACTTTCAGGAAAAATAGTAGCTTCACTTTTCTATGAACCTAGTACTAGAACTAGACTTAGTTTTGAAACAGCTGCAAAAAGACTTTGAGCTGATGTTATTACTGTTGCTGGTTCTGAAATTACTAGTTTGAGTAAATGAGAAACTATTGAGGATAATGCAAAAATAATGGAAATTTACTCTGATTTAATTGTGATGAGACATCCAGAAACAGGAAGTGTTGCAAGAACTGCAAAGGTTGTAAATAAGCCAGTTTTGAATGCTTGAGATTGAGCTGGAGAACATCCAACACAAGCACTTTTAGATGTTTATACTATTTTGAAAGAAAGAGAAAAATTGAATAATTTAAAAATTTCAATTGTATGAGATTTGAAATATTGAAGAACAACACATTCTTTAGTATATTTAATGTGACTTTTTGAAAATATAGAATTTACTTTTATTAGTCCAAAAGAACTTAAAATGCCAAAAAAAGTTATAGAATTTTTGGAAGAAAAAAATATAAAATATTCTGAAATAACTGATTATAAAGAGGGAATTGAAGATTCTCAAGTTTTATATGTTACAAGAATTCAAAAAGAAAGATTTGAAGATTTGAAAGAATATGAAAAAGTAGAAAATAATTTTATTTTAACACCAGAAATTTTGAACTGAAATACTGATATTACCATTATGCACCCACTTCCAAGAGTAAATGAAGTTTCAGAAGAAATAGATGAAATGCCAAATGCAGCATTTTTTAGACAAGCAAAAAATTGAGTTCCAATAAGAATGGCACTTTTATATTTACTTTTGATTTCACACAAATATTGTGATTAATTTTTTGATTTAGATTTTATGAAAAAAATAACATTAAAAGATGAATTAACAGAATTTTTACTTTATAAAACTCCAAATAAAGATATAAAAGTAGAGATTTATTTCCATAATGAAAATGTTTGGCTAACTCAAAAAAGAATGGCTGAACTTTTTTGAGTAGATATTACAACTATCAATGAACATTTAAAAAATATATATAAAGTGTGAGAATTATCAGAAGAACAAACTATTGGGAAATTCCCAATAGTTCAAACAGAATGAAAAAAAGAAGTAAAAAGAAATTTAAATTTTTACAATTTAGATGCAATTTTATCTGTTTGATATAGAGTAAATTCAAGACAAGCAACAAGTTTTAGAATTTGGGCAACTAATATTTTGAAAGAATATGTTATAAAAGGTTTTGTTGTTGATGATGAAAGATTGAAAAATTGAAAATATTTTTGAAAAGATTATTTTAGAGAATTACTTGAAAGAGTAAAAAGTATTAGAACAAGTGAAAGGAGAATTTATATGCAAATTACTGATATTTTTGCTGAATGTTCTATTGATTATGATAAAAATTCTGAAACAACTAAAAAATTTTATGCAACAGTTCAAAATAAATTTCACTTTGCAATTATTTGAAAAACTGCTGCTGAAATAATTTTTGAAAAAGCAGATAAAAATAAAGATTATATGTGACTTAAAACTTGGAAAAATTCACCAGAATGAAGAATTTTAAAATCAGATGTGATAGTTGCAAAAAATTATTTGAATGAAAATGAAATAAAGGATTTAGAATGAACAATAAGTTGATTTTTTGATTATTTAGAAAGAATAATAAAAAATAGAATTACAATGAAAATGGAAGATTTAGCTGAAAGTGTGAATAAATTTCTAGATTTTAATGAATATAAAATTTTAGAATGAAACTGAAAAATTTCAAGTGATAAAGTAAAGCAAAAAGCTTTTGAAGAATATGATGAATTCAATAAAACTCAACAAATAAATTCTGATTTTGAAAAACTTTTGTTTAAAGAAAGTCTGAAAAATTAATTTAAAATAAAAAATAATTTAAAATTTAAATAAAAAATATGAAAAAAATACTCTATACAACTTTATGATTATTATTTAGCTCTTTTTATCTAAAAACTTTTGCTATTATTGCAACTAGAGAATGTGAAGAAAGTGAAATGTATTATAAATATATAATGAATCCTAATATTTTTGAAAGTATATTTCTTTTTGATTTACTACTATATTATATAATAATTGTGCTTATTACATTTTTATTGTTTTTTACTATTACTAAAATTATCTCTCTCGTTATTACAAAAAAGAACAAAAGTAATACAAAATATAAAATAAAACACAAAAAAATATATTTATTAATAACTATTTTTATATCTTCAACTCTTTTCTTAGTTTTGATTGGTGCTTATAATAATCTATTAATAAAAGAACGTACTCCAAAAAATTGAGTTGATTGTTATCTTCCAATAAGAGCAACAGTTAAAAAACCAGTAATTTACTTATACCCAGAAAAAAAACAAAAAATAAAAGTTAGACTTGATTATAAGTGAAAAATAATAGCAGATTATCCTGAATATGATGAAAAAATAAAAGGTTGGGAAGTTTTAGCTTATCCAGATAGTAAAATTATAGATTTGAGAAATTGAAAAGAATATAGTTATTTATTTTGGGAATGAATTCCAAAAGAAAAAATAGAGTGGGATTTGAATACATGATTTATAGTAAAATGAAAAGATGCTAGAGAATTTTTAGAAGAAAAGTTATCTTACTTGTGATTAACTCCAAAAGAATATAATGAATTTATTGTATATTGGTATCCTATAATGATGGAAAATAAATATAATTTAATTCATTTTGCTACTAAACAATATACAGATAGTGCACCATTAAAAATCACACCAAAACCAGATTCTATACTTAGAGTTTTTATGATAATAAAGCCTTTAAAAGAAAAAATAAAAATTAAAGAACAGATTTTAGAAAAATTTGAAAGAAAAGGTTTTGCAGTTATTGAATGGTGAGGAACTGATATTTATTAATTAAAAATTAAAATAATTTTATAAAATAATTTAAAATTTAAATAAAAAAATATGAAAAATAAAAAAATATTAACTATAATTATTTTAATGATATTTTTACTTAGTTCTTGTTGAAAAAGTATAGATAAAAAAGAATATAATTTTATTAATTTTTGAGTTGTTATCTGATTAATGATGAGTTGAGAATGTGCTCCTAGAAAAGATTTTTTATATTATATGGATAATGTAAAAGAAATTGATAAAAAAACTTTTAAAAAAATTAGTGATACTTTTTATAAAGATAAAAATAATATTTATTATTTAGAGGAATCTCAATGATTTGAATGAATGTTTATATTGCAAAAAATAAAAAATGTTGATTTTAAAACATTTAAAGTTTTATGAAAATTTATATGAAAAGATAAAAATAATATTTTTGTTAGAGGAAAAATAGTGAAAAATATTGATTTAAATTCTTTTAAATTATTATGAGAATATTATAAATGGCAACCAAATTATAAAGCTGTTTATTTTAAAGATAAAAATAATGTTTATAGAAATGATGATAAAATAGAAGGAATAGATGTAAAAACAGCTAAATTTTTCTGATGAGAATATATTTGAGATGATAAAAATATTTTTTATTATTGAATGGAAAAAATAAAAAAAAGTCTATGAACAATTAAATTTTTAAAAGATTGATATTTGAAAAATGATAATAAGGTTTTTTTATATTGAGGGGAAATATTATGAGTTAATGTTAATTCTTTTGAAGTTTTGGAAGATAATTTTTCTAAAGATAAAAATAATGTTTTTTATATGAGAGATAAATTAAATGGGATTGATGTTAAAACATTTAAAGTAATAAATAAGTTTTTTGCAAAAGATAAAAATTATATTTACTGAATACAAGCTTATATGAAATCAGAAATTATTTCAAAAAATGATAAATATATGATAGTTTCTGAAGATATAGACAATTTTAAAATTTTAAATATGTTTTATGCAAAAGATT
>JAMONT010000088.1 GCA_027066455.1 Candidatus Altimarinota bacterium | reverse complement strand
TTATTAAAAATATTATTATTAGCTTTGTTGTTTTTGGGTTTGAAGGATATTAAAAAGAAGAAATAACTTATGAGAAATTTATTATTTTATTAAAAAATATGGATTTGAAAAAAAGGTAAAAACTTTTTATTAAAAAATATTTTGCAATTATTAAAAAAATATATAATATATTTTATAATTACTTATTACTAACAGTCAATTGTAGTTTTAAAAAAATAAATTTAATTAGATAATTATAGAAAAATATGGGAACTAAAAAACCTGATGAAGTATCAATTTATTCAGGTATAGAAGTAAAATATATTTCAGATACTGAAGAAACTAGAGATTTTTTTTTAAGTGAAGTAAATTTTATAATAGAAAATAATGCAAATTATGTAAATAATAGAAATAAATATACTGAACTTTTATCATCATTTAACACTTTTGATATTACAAAACAAATAAATATTGTACTTTGGTTATGTGAAAATAATATAAAAAAAGAAGTTGTTGATTTATTTTTTAAAAAAATAGATTTAAAAAAAGCACTTAAGAAAATAGGAGAAGAATGATGGGATAATATATGGAAATATATAAATGGTGAAGAATATATAAAATTGAGAAAAACAAAAAATATAAATATAAATAATAAAAATATAAAATTAATTTTAAAAAAAATTAAAAATACTAAATTAAAAAAACCTTATAAAAATTTAAATTTTTTAGATGAAATTAAAGAAGATTTTGATGAAAATACATTAAAAGATTTTATGGAAATAAGACAATATTTTACTTATAGAATAACAAGAGTTTTTTTAGAATTGGCAATAATAACAAAAAATGAAAAAATATTTTTTGAAAATGAAGAATATTTTAATAAATCTGATTTTTGATTTCAACAAAAAATATTACATTTAGCTTTAACAAAAAAAATAATAATTAAAGGTAGTTTTCTTGAAAAATTTTTTAAGGAATTAGAAAAAAAAGTAGAAAAAACTAGTTTTCAGTTAGAATTGATAGAATTACATAAAAAAAATTATAAATAAAAACCTATATTTTATAACTAAAATTAGTTAAATTATTTTTTAATTATAAAATTTGAATGATACAAAATAAAAAATATGACTTAAATATATATATGATTTACAAGAAAAAAATGAAAATAGTTAATTTCCTAAACTTTCCTCAAAAATTTCTTTTATAGTCTCTGAAAGTTCATAATTAATTTTTTCTAATTTTTCATTTCCTACTAATTTTCAAATTGCATTTTCAACTAATAAAGTAGAAATAAAAACCTCTCAATTATCTTCATAAATTGCAACAGAACAAGGCATAAAAACTCATAAATTTATGTCTTGTTTTAAATATTCATAAGCAAATTCAGGTTTACAAAAACCAAGACTTACATATTTTGGAAAACTAGAATCAACTTTATTTTTTATTTTTTCAGAAATATCAACGTTAAAAACAACTCAAAAACCTTTATTTGTAAATGATATTCTAAGTTCATCAAGAGTTTCAAAAAATCAAAAAGGTGATTTTTTAGTATATGAATAGTTTTTCATTTTTTAAAAAAATTATAATGTAAAAAAAATTTATAAAAATTAAATTTTATTATAATAATAATAATTTAAAAAGCAAAAAAATAATTTTATATAAAGATTTAAAATGATTAAATAATCAAAAATTATTTTTAAACTATAAATATGCTTATATTACTTATATTATAAAGGCCTGAGTATTTTTAGAAAGTAAAAAATTTATTTTTGACTTATTCCTGATTTTTATTATAATATTTTTATTATAATATTTTTATTAAAAATTTTTGTAATAAAAAAATATGGAGAATATTTTATATAAAAATATAGAAAAAAATATAGAAAATTTAAAACCAAATTCTATAGTTTTTTTTGCTTATGATTTAGAAAATGATGAAAACTTATGAGAAAAAATTTTTTTAGAAAAAATAAAAAATCTAAATTCTAATTTAGATAATATTTTTTCTTTAAATAATGAAATAAAACAAGAAAATTGAAGAATAATTTTAACTTGAATAAATGATATAAAAATAAATTTTTCAAGAAAAAAATCAGATAAATTTGATTGAAAATTTTTTATAACAGAAATAATTTTAGAAAATCTTAATGTTGATATAAACAAAGAAGAAAAACATTTTTTACAAACTTTTTATTATATTTTAAAAGATTTAGAATGATTAAATATAAATTATATAGATGATAGTTTTACAGATGTTTTAGATGAACATATAACTTGAAATAAAGAATGTTCAGTTTGAGAAATTTGCAGCTTTATCCAAACTTTTAAAGAAAAATTTTTAGAGGAAGATAATGAAACTCCAAAATATTTAGAATTAATAAAATTTTTAAGTAAAAAAAATTTTGAAAAAAAAGATTTAGAAAATATAGAAAAATTATTAGAAGATGAATTTTTTATAAAACAAAAAGATGAAATTTTGGAATTGATAGAAGATTTGGACATAAAAAAAATTTTAGAAAAAATAAACAAATGAGAAGAAATTTCTGAAAAAGAAAAAAAAATAATACAAGAAAATAATCTTAAAATAAGAAATAAAAAATATATGTCAAAAACTATTTCAGGAGAAATACCTAAAGAAATAGAAGATTTAAAAAAAGATTTATTTAAAAAATTTAAAGAAAAAATAATAGCAAAAGAATTTCAAAATTTGCTTAATTTTTATTTAGAAATGAGAAGAATAATTTTTACAAGAGCTGAACTTTTTCAAAATGATTTGGAAAAAAATATTTTTTCAAATAATAATCAAGATTTATTATTAGAATATTTTTTGGAAAAAAAATCTGAAAATACTAATGTCCTAGAAGTAAAAAAAACATCAGAAGAAATATTAGATAATGCCAATAAAAGACAAGAAGAAGAAATGGAATTATATGATGAAACTAGTAAAAAAATGATTTTGGAATCTGTAATGGTTTTACAAAATTTAGAATTTAAATTATTAAATTTTTATGAAAAATTAGAAAATATTTTTCATAAACTTGAATCTTGAGAAGAAATTTTTTTAGAAGAGGAATTAAATTTATCTGAAAAAATAATTTTGGAAACAGAAAAACAAATAAAAAAAATTCCAGATTTATTTCAAAAAGTTTCATTTATTATTTCAAAGATTCCAAATATTTTATGAAATAAAAAAGAAAAAAAAGAAACTAATAATGAAAAAGAAAAAAGAGAAATAGCAGAATTTTATAATATTACTTTAAAAATTTTAGCAGAAAAAAATTTTTTAGAACAAAAAAATGATGAAAATTTAGAAAAAAAATTAAATACAAAAATAGAATTTTTAAAAGAAAAATATAAAAATAATGAAATAATACAATCTATAAAATATTTTCCTTTAGAAAAAATTAGAACTAAAATTTTTAGTTATGAATATGCAAGAAATGCAAATGTTAATTATCATATAAATTATCATAAAAAAAATAAAAATAGTTCTTTTGTTTTTCAATTTTGAAATGAAAAATTAAATAATGAATTATGAAAATTAAGTAAAGAAAAACCTGAAGTAAATAAATATTTAATTCAAAGTAAAGATTTCCCATGACATAATGATTGAATAAATAATGTAGATTATAAAAATTTTTTAGAATTTTGAAATTATAATGATGTAAGAGAATTTTTTGATAATTATGAACATTTCAAAAAACTAGCTTTTTTTAAAAAATATAATTTTTTGTATAATGAAAATGAGGAAAAATATTATAAATTAATTTATTTAAAAGAAAGTTTTATTTGTGAAAAAACAGAAGAATGTGTAGAATATTGAATAGAAAAAGATTTTAATATTGAAATGAGAATAAAAAAATTTTTTGAAAATTTAAAACAAGATTGAAAAATAAAAAATATAAGTTGTGCAAAAAGTAAAATATTATTTGAAATAGAATTGAATAATTGAGAAAAAATTGAATTAAAAATAATAAATAATAATATTGTAGTTTTATGATTAGATTCTAAAAAATCATTAGATTTAGATGAATTAGAAAAACTTTTTTTAGATTGAGAAAAAGAATCTATAAAAAATTATCAATATTTTGTCAAAAATTCAGTTAATTATATTTTAGAGAAGAATAAAAATATTTTAGATTTAGATTATATTATTCCTAATTTTTCAAAAAATTTTTCAACTATAAATACACAATTAAAGGCTTATAAAAATATAGAAAATCAAAAGTATAAAATATTTAAACAACATGATAAAAATTTCTTTGATGTTTCAGAAACAAAAACAGAAGAATTAGGTTTTAATTCATATTCTTGAATTTTTTATTTATTAAAAAATAATTCTGATTTAATTAATTTTCAAATTACTTGAGATAAAGAAAAATTGTATAAAGATTTTCAAAAACCAATTTTTGAAAAAGCTTATGTAAAAATAAAAGATAATAATTATGTAAAATTACAAATTTCTAATTCTTATGAAATAGTAAAATTTTTACTTGATATTGATTATGAAAGATTAAAAGATGATGAAGAAATCTTATATAAAGAATTTTATGATTTAGAAAAAGTATATTTTTTACAAAATGTGAATGTAGATGAAACTGAAAAAAGAAAAGAATTTTTGGAAGGCTTTTTTTTAGATTTTAAAAATTTATTAACCAATGAAATAGAGGAAAAAAACTTTAATGATAAATTATGAAGTTTAGACAATTTTTTAAAAACACAATTTAAAGAAATTAGTGTAAAGTATAATTTTAAAGTAAATTCATCTGATACATTTGAGAAAATTGATGCAAAAATTTTATGTACAATAAATTTATTTGATCAATTTTACATAAATCTTTTATACAATAATTTATATGAAATTTTTAGAATTACACTTATAGAAAAAGAAAAATATGTTGATTTAGATAAATTTAATGAATTTTTTCTAGAAAATTTAAATTCTGTATTAGAACCTGTAAGTACTAAATATCAATATATAGATAACTATTTTTGGAAAATAGGATAACCACTTTTAGAAAATAGAAAAATATTTTTTTTACTTGTTATAAAAAAATCTTGACTTTTATTTTTTTTAATTATTATATATAAAAATTTTAATTTATAATAAATGTATAATAATGAAAATGGATAATTTAGAAAAAATTAGTATTTTAGTACCTAAAAAAGTAGATTTAGAAATTTGAAAATTATTTAATAAAGTTTTTGAAAGAATAAATGAAATTTTAGAAAAACCTAATAAAAAATATTTATTACCACTATTGGTAGCAATATATTTAAATAGCTGTTGAGGTGATGGATGATGATGAGAATGAGACTGAGACTGAATTAATCAAGAACTTTCACAACAAAATTTAGTAGAACAGCTACTAAAGTTATGAGAGAAATAAAACAAATTAAATTTTTGAAAAATAATAAATTTAACTATAATAAATTTATTATTTTTTTTACTTACAATAATTTATGAGAACTTATGATTTTTTTAGAATTACACTTATAGAAAAAGAAAAATATGTTGATTTAGATAAATTTAATGAATTTTTTCTAGAAAATTTAAATTCTGTATTAGAACCTGTAAGTACTAAATA
>JAMONT010000087.1 GCA_027066455.1 Candidatus Altimarinota bacterium | reverse complement strand
TGGAGAAATAATATTTTTAGAATTTTTAATTATACTTTTCCAAGATTTTTTTAATATTTTATAAAGTAAAGAAAACTTAGGATTATGTCATAAAACATCACTTCAATGAGCTGTAATAATATAATCAAGTCAGAAATTTTTCTTAAGTTTTTGTGCTATAACTCCAGTTGGAATTATAAAATGACAATGACAAAGATCATAATCTTTTTGTTTCAATAATTCTTTTGCTTTTTTGTATCAAGAATAGATATAAGTTAATTGTTCCCAAGGATAACAAACTTGTTTTTTGGTTCTTAGAGATTTTACTCTATGAATATTCATTCAATCTAAAACTTCAAATTCTGGTAAATCTTTGAATCACATAGTTATAACATCTACATTATATCAAAGTTCTACATACCATTTTGATATTTCATAACTTACAGGACTTGCTCCTCCTCCAAGAGGAGGGAATTCATAATTTAAAACTAGTATATTTTTTTTCATTTTTTATGATTTCTATTTATAAAACTTATTTTAATACCCACTTATAAAAGGGAATTACTTTTATTATTTTTCACTTAATTTCAATATTTTTCTCTTGTTCAAAAGTAATTAGAATAGAATTATCAATATTAAATTTATTCATTCAATCTAAACATCATTTTACTTCTCTATCATAATTTTCTTCATTTAAATCATAGCAAACTTGAAATACTATATTTTCTTTTTTATTTATTATAAAATCTGTTTCACTTCAATTTTTTAAGAAAAAAACATTCTCTGAATATTTTCTATATAATTCTATAAATACAATATTTTCAAGTAGTTTTCAGTAATTGTCTGAAAAATTAAATGAAATAGCATTTAAAAATCAATTATCAAAAAGATATATTTTCTTTTTTGTTTGTTTATTTAAAGAATATTCATACTTAGATACACTTTTTGAAAAATAAATAGTATCCAAATACTCAACAAAATTATATAAATCATTTTTATCAAATTTTAAACCTAAACTTTTTAGATTATTTCATATTTTATTTATTGAATATTCACTTGTTGTAGATTGTAATAATTGCTTTACAAATTGTTTCAACACTATTACATTTTTTATTTTGTATCTTTCTATTATGTCATTATAAAGCATTACATCAAAATATTCTTGCAATGTTTTTATTTTCAAATCTTTACTATAATTAATTATTTCTGGAAATCATCACCATGTTATAAATTCTCTTTGTAAATTTAAAATTTTTGCCTTATTTTTTGTTGTGTAAAAATTTAATTTTTCTCATTTAAAATTTAAAAACTCTTTAAAAGATAATGGTAATAATTCATAATTTAAGCTTCTTCATCTAAGACTTGTAGCAATTTCTTTACTTAAAAGCTTTGCATTAGATCAAGTAATAAAAATATTTTCTAATCAATTATCATAAATTCTTCTTACAAATTTTTCCCATCAAGAAATATTTTGAATTTCATCAAAGAAAAAATAACAATCCTTTAAGTCTATATTATTATACAATTCCAAATAAGAATCAATTAATAATTGTAAATCTTTTCATTCTATATTTATTCTTTCATCTTCAAAATTAATAAAAATTATCTTTTTTTTATTAACTCAAGAATTTATTAACTCATTTATTACTCAATATAGATAATAACTTTTTCCTGATCTTCTTGGTCAAATTATAGATATAATTTTTCCTGTATTTAATGGTATTTTTAAATTTCTATTTTTAATAACTTTTAATTGTTCATTATGAAAGTCAGAAATAATTTGCTTAAATATATTTTTCATATTTATATTTTTTATGTAAAATCAAGAAATATTATATTAATCTTTTATGTAATATCAAGAAATAATTAAATATTACACTAATATTTTTTTAATATATTGTATCTATTATTTAATTTTTTTCAAATTTTAATGTATGTATTTTATATTTTTTCTCTTATTAAATATCTATCTCTTTTGTTTGTATTATTATTTGTTCTAATAAGTAAGTCTATTATTATTCAAAAAATAAATAACATTACTCAAATTTGAAATAAAAATATTCACATTATAAAAAATCAATTATTTGAAATATCTATATTTAAAAACATTTTTTTATAAATAGCATAAAAAATCATTGAAAATCATAATAAAAAATTTATAAGTCAGGCAAAACCAAATAAATGTAAAGGCCTTCATTGGTATTTTCTAATAAACCAAATATAAACTAAATCAATTAATCATTTAAAAGATTTTTTCCAGTTATATTTACTTGTTCAGATAGTTCTTGCTCTATGATCTACTTTTATTTCTCAAATTTTAAATCAATTTATTTTTGATAATGCAATTATAAATCTATGCATTTCTCACCATAATTCCAGATTTTTAACTACTTCTTTTTTATAAATTCTAAGTGTACAACCACTATCTTTTACTCAATCTTTTATAAGTAAGCCTCTTAAAAATCTAGCTGATTTTGTAATAATAAGCATCCAAATAGGGTCTTTTCTTTTTTCCCTAAAACCTGCAACTAAATCTAAATTATCATTTAATAATTTTTCATATAACTTTTTAAAATCTTTTGGATTATTCTGTCAATCTCAATCAAGAGTAAAAATATAATTTCAAGAAGCTTTTGTAAATCCTGCATCCATAGCAATAGATTGACCATAATTTCTATTTAAATTTATTCAAAAAACTTTTGAATCTATTCACTTACATTTTTTTATATCTTCCCAAGTTTTATCAGAACTTCAATCATCAACCATAATTATTTCATATTGGAAGTCAGAAAAATCTTCTTTTAATGATTTTATGACTTCATTAAAAAGAGGAATTACATTTCACTCTTCATTATAAAAAGGAATAACTATTGATATTATTTTTTTTTCCATATTAATTTTTACTTTATAAAATAACCTCAAGTTTTACTTGCTCACCTAAATTCTATTTTTCATTCATCTTTTAATTTTTTAATCCATCTTTCTATTGTTTTTTGGGGCTTATTAATTTTTTTAGAAATATAAAATGTTCTCTTTCAAGGATTATTTTTTATAAAATCTAGTAATTCATTTACTCCCTCATTTACTCCCTCATTTACTCCCTCATTTACTCCCTCATTTTTTTCTTCTTTTTTGTTTAAAAAACTTTCATCATATATTTCTACTTGTAATCATCATGAAACTTCTTCTATTTTTGGCTTTGGTAATCAGTAATTTTCAACCTTTTTTACTGACCTATTAATTCAACTTCAATATTTTTCTATCAATCACAATTCTTTAAAAATTTCAGAAATTTTTTTATTTTTTGTATAAGATTTTTCTGTTCAAGAATATAATTTTTCAATTGTAAGTTCTGGATCTAGTTTTCAATAATTCCAAAATTGTAATTTATGTCTATATACTCTAAATTGTGAATGAGTTCATCAAATATATTTTCTATGAATTATTGCGTTAATTACAAACTCTCTAATTGCTTCTATTGGATATTGCCATTTTTCATATCTAGCAGGTTTTCAAGTTATTATATATTCTTTTGTAATATAGGCTAGTACAAAATCCATAACCATTTCTACTTCATCAATTAATGAAGCTTTTATTGTCTCAGATTTTTTAATTGTTATATCATCTCAAAATAATCAAATTAAAATTTCAGATTCTTGAGGAGCTTTTTTAGGGAAGAGAAGATGAGCAGCATGAGTTATTTTTTCTCAATAATTTAATTCAAATTTATGCAAAAAAGATAAAACATCTTTTTCAATTTTAATTAATCTATTTTCATTTATTTTATCAATTGTTTCTAAAATTTTATCAAAATCTAAATCAGCAATAGTTTTTCAATCTACAAAATGCATATCATAACTAAGATTTTTTGTTTTTAAATATTCATCAGTTATTTCATCTGTAGACATTAAATGGTTAGAATTTAATCTTCTTTTATAATACTTTCACTTAATTGAAATTGGTTTATTTGGATGTTCTGTAATTTTAAAAATTAAAATAGTTTTTCATTTAAATTCTACAACTTCATAATCAGTGATAATTTTATATTCAGTTACTAATTTTATTTTATTAATATAATTTTGAATAGTTTCTTTTCATATTTGAATTCAAATAATATCTCAATTATCTTTAACTCATACAAAAATTTTTCAACCTCTAAAATTAGCAAAAGATACTAATGTTTCAATTACTTTGTCTGAAAATTTTTCTTTGAACTCAATATGTTCATTTTCTCAAGAATGTATTATTTTTTGTAAATTCATTTTTTTTAAAATTTTATTTTACATTATAAAATTCTCTATACCACTCAACAAATTTTTTAATAGTATCTTCTATTTTTATTTTTGGTTGCCAGTTTAGAATTTTTTTTGTATGCTCTATATCAGCCCAAGTAGACTTTACATCTCAATCTTGCATTTCTATATAATTTTTTTTAGCTTCTATTCAAATATATTTTTCAAGTAAATTAATCATATCTTCCAATTTTGTTGGTGTATCATTTCATAAATTAAAAATTTCATATTTTGAAATAGTATTAAGACTTTTAATAACTCAATCAACTATATCATCTATATCAGTAAAATCTCTTTGCATTTTACCATGATTATAAATATCTATAGATTCTCAATTAAAAATTTTTTTTGTAAATTTGAAATATGCCATATCTGGTCTTCAATAAGGTCATTGAACTGTAAAAAATCTAAGTCCAGTACAAGGTAAACCAAAAATATGAGCATAAGAATGAGCTATTAATTCATTTGATTTTTTAGTTGCAGCATAAAGAGAAACAGGATTATCTACTTTATCTTCTACTGAAAAAGGTTGTTTTTCATTTGCTCAATAAACTGAAGAACTAGAAGCATAAACAAAATTTTTTACTTTATAATTTTTTGCTAATTCTATAATATTTCCAAATCAAACTAAATTTGACTCTATATATGCTTTTGGATTTTCTATAGAATATCTAACTCAAGCTTGAGCTGCTAAATTACAAACTTTATCAATTTTATTTTCTTCAAAAACTTTTTCTAAATCAGACTTTTGAGCTAAATTACCTAAATAAAATTTAAAATTATCAAATTTTTCTAAAATTTTTCTTCTAGCTAATTTCAAATTTACATCATAATAATCATTTTCGCAGTCAAATCATATAATTTTTATATTTCATTTTTCTAAAAATTTTTTAGCCAAATGAAATCATATAAATCAACTAGTTCAAGTTATCAATATTGTTTCCATTATTTAATAATTATTTATATAATTTTTTTTTTAATTATTAGAATTAATTATGTTCCTCTTTCCTTTAGACTTAAGGGAAAGAATTCAAGATAGGGATAATTATCTATTTTCCAATTCCTTCATACTTAAAACCTTTTTCTTCTATATCTTTTTTATTCCAAATATTTCTACCATCTATAATTATATTTCCATTCATAAATTTTTTAATTTTTTCAAAATCAGGATTTCTAAATTCATTCCATTCTGTAAGAATAATTAAAGCATCTACATTTTTTATAGCATCATAATATGTTGAAGTAAAAGTAACAGATTTTTCATTTGAGTACATTTTTTCCATATTTGCCATTGCAATTGGATCAAAAGCTTTTATTTCAGATACTTGGAGTTCTAAAAGTTTATTTATAACATCTATACTTGGAGCATCTCTAATATCATCAGTTTTTGGTTTAAAAGCTAATCCCCAAATAGCTATATTTTTTCATTTTAATAAATCTTTTGTAGCTATTCTTTCTCCCTTTGGGAGAGAGTTAGAGAGAGGGTTTATTAATTTTAATAATTTATCAACTGTTTTAGTTTTTTGTTTTTTATTAACATTTTCAGTTTCTCTAATTATTTTAAAATCAAAATTAAAATCTTTTCAGGTTTCAATTAAAGCTTGAACATCTTTTGGAAAACAA
>JAMONT010000086.1 GCA_027066455.1 Candidatus Altimarinota bacterium | reverse complement strand
TATACAAGTCAATATTAATAAATAATAGTCTTACTACACAAGACTATTATTATTATTATTATTTTAAAAAATTACCAAAAAATTTTTTAATTCCAACTTTTTCCTTTTCTTTACTTGAAATAGTAACAGAAGTTTCTTTTCAATCTTTATTTTCAAGCATTAATTTAAGATTTTCTCATTCATTTTTTCAATCAATAATTCTATAATTTTCATAAACAAATTTATCTTTAAAGGAATATTCTGATTCTGAATTTTTAAGTTTTACAAAAATAGGCTTTTCATATCATTTTACATAAGTTTCAGAATATTTTTCTCATAAATATTCAAAACTTTTATCTCATAATTTTATAATTTTTTTCATATTAAAATAAATTACTTCATAATTTTCATTTAATACTCTTTGCTTTTCTTCTCAATTTTTTCATAAAACAATTCAATTGTAAAATTTTTCATTTCACTCTATTTTTTCTAAATTTACAATAAAATTTTTTAAATCTTTTTTTCAACTTTCTTTCAAAACTTTTTTTCAGTCAAAAATTAATGAAAAAGATTTTTCATTTTTTTCAAATTTAAAAGTAACATAACCATTTTTAATTTCAATTATTTCTTGAAGACAATATTTATATTTATCTCAAAGTCCTTTTATTATATCATCTTCTAAAAATTTTCATTTTTCATTTAAATGTTTTTTAAAACTTCAATGTGTATCTACTTTTATATATTTTAATCAATTAAAATCACAAACATTATCAAAATTAAAGTTTTTTATAATATCTTTTTTGTGAGCTTTATCTCCTATTTTTATAGCTTCATTTTCAATATCTAAATCACTAATATTTAAAACTGTATATCTTTTTTCATCATAATCATAAGTTGCATTTACAAAGTTTTTTCAATTAATTGTAAATATTTTTGAAGTATCAATATCTAAATAAGAACTATTTCCATATTCTAAAATTTTAAAATCTTCTAAACAAACATAAAAAGTTGCTTTATTTAAACATTCAAATTGAACAAATTTTTTTCATTGTATTTCTAAACTTTTTCAAGTAATATTTGTTAAACTTTCAGAAAAAATTTTTTGTTTTTCTGTATCTAATAAATATTTTTCTATTGAACTATATCAAACAGCAGAAACGACTTTAAATCTATTTCTATCTATAGTTTCTTCAAACTTTTCTTCTATTTTTTCTATTTTTACAACAACTTTTCCATCAATTAATCCTAATATCTTATATTCTTCATCTTTTGTATTTACAAAAAAATCATTGTCTTTTGTAAAAAAAATAATATCATCAGAATAATCTCTACTTTTATTATTCCATACTTTACCCCAACTATCATAGTTAAATCAAGATAATAAGAACTGATAATTTAGTTTAAAATTTGATTTATTATTATTATTTCAATTTAAAACTTCTTTCAAATTTTCAAAAATTTCTTTATTTTTTTCTTTTTCCTCTTCTAATATTTTTTCTTCTTTATTTTCTTCTTCTTTATTTTCTTCTTTTTTATTATTATTTGGAATCTTATTTAGTATTTTTTCTTTAAAAAAAGTTTTTACTTTTTTAGTAACTGGAATTTCTTTTATAATTTCATTTATAATAACTGGAATTTTATTATTTAAATCTATAGTTAACTTAAAATTTTCTTTTTTAAGTTTTTCTAATAATATTTTTTTAGAATTTTCTTGTAACAATTTTTCATATTCTTCTTTGTATTTTTCTAAAATAATTTTAGTTTTTAAAAATATTTCATTATCATTTTCATTTATTATTTCTTCAACTTGTTTATTAATTTTTCAATTAGTTTCAATTGATTTTTCAATATTTTTTATATAAGAATCTAAACTAATAATAACTTTTTTATAATTTTCAGAAATGATTTCATAAATTAAATCTATTTTTTTATTATCATATTCTTTAATTTTTTCTTAATTTTCATTTCAAAAAGTTTCTGAATTTAATTTTTTTAATTCCTTCAAATCTTTAATATTTTCAAAGTTATTTTGCTCAATTATTTTATCAATTTCAATAAAATTATCTGCAATAATATATTCTAAAAGTCATTTACTAGAATTTTCTTTAATTCCTTCCAAATCATCTTTAACTGATTTTACAAAATTACAAATTCAGTCTTTACAATCTACATTTTCAAGTCATATATTAGAATTTGTAAAATGAGAATTCAAAAAATTAAATTCAAGTCATAAATCACTTAAATTAAGAAAAATAATTTTTAAATAATAATTTTGTTTTTCTGATAAATCTTTTTTTTTGAATCCTATATCTAATGATATTTTTTTTAATCACCTTAAATCTTCAAAATTAAATTTTAAATCAATTCAATCTAATCATTTTATTTCTAAACTAGAATTTTTTTCTTCTATTTTAGTTTCTAAAATATTTTTTTCTCATCAAATTTTATTTGGAAATAAATCACTAAAAAAAATATCAAAATTTTCATTAAAAATTTTTTTAATATTTTCTTTAAATTTTTCTAAATCAATATTTTTATCTAAAATAGTTGAATAATGTCAAAAATTTAAATAAAAAATTTTTTCCTTTTCATTATTTTCATTTCCTCAATTTTCTATGTTTTTTTTCATATATTTTTTTGATTAAATTTTTTATTAGTTTAATAAACTATAGACCTAGAAAGAGATTAAATTACAAAACTCCTTATAAAATCTTTTTTGATAAATCTTTTAAATTGTGCAGTTCATTTTAGAATCTAAGTTTTTATAAAAAAAAGGCACCAGTAAAATAAATACTGTACCTTCTAACTTTAAAAATTTTATGGTACAAATTAGTTGAGGATGTTAGAACTGAAATAATGAACTATGATAGCCATATTTCTATTCCAAAACTAATTTAGCAACAATAGTTTTGTATTTAAGTTAGAACCACTATTTCAATAAGTATAATTTTATTTTATATTTGTCAAAATAAAATTATTCAAAATAATTAAAAAGTTACTTTAGCTACCTTAAATTTAAGTATTCCCAAAAAAATAATATTTTAAAATAAAATTATTAAAAGTTACTTTGGTTACTTTAAATTTATTATTAATAAAAAATATTATGGAAGTAAAAGATTTATTAGAATTTACACATTTTAATATTCTTCTTGAAAATATAGAAGAAGAATTTAAGAAACAAAATTATATTATTAGTGCAGATTTATCAAACAAACTAATAAAAAAGTTAGCTCCATATACTAATATGAATTCAGAGAAAAATGAAACATTAATGTATAAGCTGTTATCAGACATTGAAATTATAAAATCCTCTAAAATAGCTAATAATGCTGTTGTCCTTACAGAAATAATAGCTATGGTCTAGTTAATATATTTTAACTTTTTATACTATGGAATACACATTATTAGGGCAAAAAATCAATTTACTTTTTAAATGGAAAGTAAAGGGTTTTCCACATACAAGTGCTGATTTTGATTACAATTCTAGAACTTTTTATGTTACAGATGAAGTGAACAAAATTTTAACTTTTATAGAAGATGAAAATTTAAGACTCAATCAAGAATTGTTTCATAAAGATATTATTAAAAAATATGAAGAAAAAGCACAAGAAAAAGATTTAGATTTTCTTCAAACAATGTTCATTAATGATATTTATTGTTTTCTAATTGATGATTGAAATTCTATTGTGTTAATGTTGGCTGATGAATATTAATTAAAAGTATTTGTTAATATTTGTAACAACTAAAATATAAAAATAACATTATTTTCACTTCCTATAAGCTTTTTTAAAACTTTTTCTGCAAAATATATGTAGAAAGAGTTTTTTTGTGTAAATAACTTAAAAATACTTATTTTATGGGATTACTTTAAAATACAGTTTTTTTGCTAAGACTAGCACTAGACTTTTGAGGTTTTTGGAATATACTGATTGAAAATATATAACCTGAACTAAATTATGGAAAATAAAGAAAATAACTTAGCTTTTATAAAAGAGGTTGCAAAATATTTTATGAATTTTTTAGAAACTGATTTTCATAAAACAAGACTTCCTAAAAGAAACTCTATAAGTAAAATAGTTAAATGATATAAAGTTTGATTAGATTTAGAAAAGTATAAAAAGTTAAAAAAAGATTTTTATACTATATTTTATGGAGGATTTAGTAAAAATACATTGAGTATTAAAAAAGGAACATATACAAGTTCTATATCAGATAATATTTTTAAATTAATAAAATCTAAAGTTAAAAATTTAGATGAAGAATTATTAAATATTACTTTTTTTGAAATAGAAAAAAATTTAAAAGAGATTAAAAAGACTCATATAAAAAACTATCAATTATATTTAGAAACTTCTAAAGATACAATACAAACAATTTTTTCAAGAAATTTTATACTACCATTTTTAGATTCTATTGAAGCACCATTAAAAACTTTAGAATTAGTTGATGAAAATTGACTATATCAGATAGAATGAGAATTATCTGATAGTCTATATTCTGTTTTTGAAAGTATAATAATTGATATATTACAATCATTTTTTGAATATGATGAAAATATTAAAATACTTACATTAGATATAGATAAAAAATCAAAAGAAAATAATAAAGTTAAATCCTTTAATATCATTAAGGAATTAAAAAATAATATTTTACTTGATGAATTAAAAGCAAATATAGAATTATTCTTTAAAAATATTTCTATAGCAGATGCTTTTGATGATATTTATATTCTGTTTAAAAATAATAAACTTATTGATAAGACAGAATTATATTTATATATGTATGAAATATCTACAGGTAAACAAGGAAAACATACTTTTCCTTTATTTTATTTGCCTATCAAATTAGAAGAAAAAAAATGAAGTTTTGAGCTTACTTTTGACCAAAGACTTTATGTAAACACAAAAGCAATAGATTATGTTGTACAAGAATATAATAGATGAAATACTTCTAGTATGTGAACATTAGCCTGAAATTTTGATAGAATTATTTATATAAATGATGATGAAAATTTTATAGAAAAGGTAAAATGGATTAGTAATTCTATTCAAAACTTTTTTAAATTTAATAAATGATTAGATTGAGAAGACTCTAAGTATCAAAAATTAGAAAATTTATTAACTTGATTTTCTAACAAAAGTTATATTTATTTATTTGATAAATCTGATGAATCAGTAGTTAATGATTATGAAGAAATATTAAATGATGAAGAATGAATTTTAGGTCAATTTTCAGTATTATTAAATGATTTTATAGAACATAATCCTAAAAACTTTGAAGAAGAAATTGAAGATAAATGGTCTAATAAAAGTGTTTCTAATAAATTAATATTTGAAAGTCCTATTCCATTAAATGATGAGCAAAAACAAGTTATAATTGCTTTACAAAATCCAGATTGTAAAGTTGTTACATTAGAATGACCTCCTTGAACTTGAAAAAGTCATACTATAACTGCTATTATATGTAGAGCATTATTAGATTCAAAATCTGTATTAGTGTTGTCAGATAAAAAAGAAGCATTAGATGTAATTGAAGATAAAATAACAGAAACTTTAAATAAAGTAAGAAAAGATGATGATTTTTTAAATCCTATTTTAAGATTATGAAAATCTTGAAATAAATTTTGAAAAATTGTTCAATGACAAACAATAAATAAAATTGCAGAACATTATTCAGCATATAAGCATAAAAAAAGTGATTTAGATAAAGAAAAAAATAATCTATTAAGTATAATATGAGAAAATATAGATAATAATATATCTCATTATGAAAATATCTCTATTAAAGATATAAAATATTTTTTTAACAATGTAGATAAATACTCTAAAATAAACTGGATTACTGATGAAGATATAGAAAAAATTAAAATATATATCAAGCTTATTAAAGATACTTTAGTAAATATTGAGGATTTAAAAGGTTTTGATGTTAATTTATTTGATTTATCTAAAGATACAATATCAATTATTAATAAAAGTAATGATATTCTTTTAAA
>JAMONT010000085.1 GCA_027066455.1 Candidatus Altimarinota bacterium | reverse complement strand
GAAAATGTTGTTTTTAGATTTTGGCTTATTTGACTTATATTAACAATTATTTGAATTATTCTTTATAAAATTTAAAAAAATACAAGAGTTTTTAATTTCTTGTATTTTTTTGTTTTTATAATTTTTTAGCTAATTTTAATATTTTTTTAGCTGGATTTTTAGATTTTCAAATTGTTGGAAAATGATGTAAAATTATAGAAGGAGTTGCATTTATTTCAAGAATAATTGCTGAATTATTTTTTCAAAAATCTTTTCTAAAATCATTTGAAATTATATCAATTCAAGCAACTACTAATCAAAGTTTTTTAGTTGCTTTTAAAGATAATTTTTTAATATCATCTGAAATTTCATCACTTATATCAATAGTAACTCATCAAGCCCATAAATTAGGAACTCATATTAAAACTAATTTTTTATCTTTTTCTAAAATGTCTTTTAATTCATATCATTGTTTTTTTATAAATTCTTTTAATTCTAGATTTATAAATATTTTACTCATAGGTTTTGTATATTGTCCTTCTCATCTTAAAGGATTTTTGTTTTCAATTTCAATTAATTTTTCAATTGTTTTTTTTCAATCTCAAATAACAAAAGCAGCTTCCCTATTAATTGCTCAAACAACTTTTCAATTAACTACTAATATCCTAGTTTCTATTCATTTTTGAAATTCTTGAATAACTATATTTTCAGAAAATTTTTTAGCTTCTTTAACTCATAAATCTAAAGAATCTTGAGTATAAATTTTAGTTGTTACTCAGTTTCAATGAGATTCATCTATTGGTTTTACAACTAAAGGTAACTTTAATTCTAAAGAATTTATATTAATTTTTTTATTTTCTTCTAAATTAAAGTATTTACTTTTTGCTATAAAATCTCAGTCTTCTAATATTTTATAAGTTAATTTTTTATCATCAGCTAATTTTAAAGCTAAAGAAGAGTTTAATCAACAATCAATATTTTTAAATAATACTTTCTTTCAATTATCAAAAATAATTTCAAAAAGATTTTCTGTTTTTTCAATAATATTATTTTTATATCATTGCTTTATTGCTTCATCAATGATTATTTGAGAAGATAAAGTCCATTTTTTTAAACTCATTTTTTTTATTTATAAAATAAACTAAATTTATTATATTAAAAATTTTAAAAATTCAAAATAAAAATTCTAAACAATTACACTCAATCCTTTTCAAAATTCAGTTTTAGCTAAATTATCAATATAATTTTTTATATTTTTTTTAAAAAATTGTTCTCTTGAATTTTGGATAAATCATACAATATAATATCAAATTGCCATCATTCAAGCTTTATCAATATTTTCAGGAATTTTTAATTCTAAAATATCATTTTCAAAAAATACTTCTTTTTCAGAAAATTTTATTAACAATTCAGTTTCTGATGAAACAACTGTTACAGCATGTTTTAATTGTTCAAAAGTTTTTATATCTCTAGCTACTTTTCTTCAAAAAAGTTCTATAAATTTTGTATCTATCAAATTTCAAACATTAGAAAATTGTGAATCAAGAGCAAACAAAAAAGAATTATATTTTGAAAAATCAAAATCTTTTAATTGTTTTTCTAAATCATTAATTAAAAAATCATATATTTCTTCTGGATTTTCTTTAGTAAAAGCTAGAATCCATCACATATAAGTTGAAGTATTATAAGTGTAGGGTTCTGGATTTTTAGGAGTTATAACAATATTATAATTTTTCTTATTTTTTCTCCCTTTTTCAAGGGGAGTCTCTGAAAGAGGAGGGGTTTTTATAATTTTTTCAGTTTTAGAATTTTTAGTACAAGTTATAAGTTCAGTTTCAAGTCAAATCTCTAAAACATCTTTTGCAATTATACTAGAATGTTTTCATCCTGAAGCACTCAAAATAGTTACTCAATCTACATTTGGCATTTTTATTGCTTGCTTATAATTATTTTCATCAGCAAAAATAACATCTGTTCATTGAAAAATTACTTTTCAAGTTACAATTGCATTTCCTGAACCAACAACAACTCTTCTTTTAAAATTTTTTAATTTTATTTCTTTTTTTCACTCTAAAATAAATAATTCTAAAGCTCACAAAACAGCTTCTTTTAGAGAAGCTAAATTATTTTCTGTTTGATTTTCTAATATTTTTATATATTTATTTTTCATATTTTTTTATTTTCTTTTAAATTTTGTAAATAATTTTGTTTAATTATTGGGTCTTGTCAAGTTTGTTCTATAAGCTCTTGCCTTGCTTTTAAAGCTACTCAACCTCAATCTTTACTGGCTTTTTTAAGTTCTGGAATTCATTTTGAATCTCTTGCTTTTGTAATATCTGTTGTTGCTTGTTCAGCTAGCATTGTCAAAATTAGTTCTGTTGGTGTCATTCAATCTCTAAGATTTCATTTTTCCATATTTTTAAATTTTTTCCACTCAGAATTTGTCATTCATGAATAAGCTTTATAAATTTCATTTGTTAAAATTCAATATCATTTCTCTCATCATCTTTCATTCCACTCATCAGTTAATCATTTTCTAACTTGAATTCATCTTGTTCTTACATCAATCCATTCTTTTGGATATCACTTTTTCTCATAAGTTTCTATCATTCTATTCATTGAAATTTCTGGATCTTCTATTTCCTTAATTCTTTCATATCCAACTTTTGCTAACCACTGTTTAAATGGTTCTGCTTTTGGTGATGGAATTGATTGAATTATTCTTAAAATTCATTCTGTATTGGCACAATCAGTAGCATATTTTTTACCATCTGAAGATTCTAATTTCAGTTTGTGACAATTTGTCACAACCTCACTTCCTTCCTTTTTTAATCTTCTTTTTAAAGTTCTCCAATATGTACTATGATCTTTTGCTAAACTTTCTGACAGTATAGCAACTACATCTACCACAGAAAACCACCATTCATTATTATGAATAGTTTTTCTAATTTGTTTTCACTCAAAAAGTGCAATTTTTTTATTTTTTTCTAAATTTTTCATAATTCTAAAAAATTATTTAATATTTTTCTCCATAGGAGCTGTAGGATTTCAAGATTTTTCTAAAAATTTTAAAACTTTTTCTACTTTTTCATTCCAAGGTTTTATCTCTTTATATCATAATTTTTCATAAAATCATTTTACTTTATTTATAGCTAAAGTAATTATTGACTTTATATTTTTTTCTTTTGCAAATTTTTCCATAAATTCTATTAATTCTTTTCAATATCATTTTCATCTATATTCTTTTTTAATTGCAATTGATCTCATTTCATATTGATTATCTGACATTTTTTCAAATATTCAAGAACCTATAAAATTTTCTCAAATATAAATTGAAAATATTTTAAATCTTTCATTATCAAAAGCTTTTTCTCACATTATTGAATCCAGTCAATATTCTTGTTTCCAAAAATTTGCATAAAAATCCAAAATTTCTTGAATTTCTTTTTTATTTTTCTCTAATTTTATTTTCATAATTTTTTATTTTAAAAATTTAAGTTTCTCATCTTTTTTGTAAATTTTTTGTTTTAAATTTTTCTTCTAAAATTTTATTAATTTTTTTTAGATATTTTCTATTTTTTCATATAATTTTTCATAATCAATTTTTTCAAAATCATTTGTATCTAGTTCAATATATTTTCATCAAATATGTAATTTATCCCATTCTCATTTTAAAAAAATAGGTGTCCATTTTTCTATCATTTCCATATTATTGTCTTTATGTCATTGATGTCTTTCTTTTGAAAATGCTCTTTCTTTAAACCTTTTTAAAAGAATTTTTCATTCAGAAACACATTTTATTTGTACAATATCAAAGTCATATTTTTCTTTAAAATCATTGAAAACTTTAGTAGAAAATTGTGAATAAAAATTTGCTTCTAAGATTATAGAATTATTTTTAATTAAATATTTTTCAAAAATATGATATAAAATTTTTAAAGCAGTAATTTCAAATATTTTTTTTTCTTCTCAAGTATCATATCAAATTTCATCATACAAAATTTCTTTAAAACTATCTTTTGAATAAAATGGTATTTTTAATTTTTCAGATATTTTTTTTGCTAAAGTTGTTTTTCCTGAAGCAGGAAATCAAGTTATTATTATTAGTTTCATAGTTTATTATTAATTTTAAAAATATTTTTTATAATTTTTGTATTTATTAAATAATATGTAATACATTGTAACAAAAAATATTTTTTTTGCAATTTTTTTATTTTACTTTAAACATTTTTTAAATTTATTATTAGTTTTTCAGATTTTTTTGAATATAATAAAATTATACAAGATGCCTTTTGAAGGTATAAATATTTAATTAATAAAAAATTTATGAAAATAATTTCTTGGAATGTAAATTGAATAAGAGCTGTTAATAAAAAAGGTTTTAAAGAATTTGTAGAAAAAGAAAACCCTGATATTTTAGCTATTCAAGAAACAAAAGCTTTTGAAGAACAATTTTTAAAAGAAGTATCTAATTTAGAATGATATAAATATATTTGGCATAATTGAGAAAGGGCTGGTTATGCTGGAACAGCTATTTTTTATAAAGAAAATTTGAAAATAAAAGACACAAAAAGTCATTTTTGAGAAATAGAACATTTTCATACAGATGGAAGAATTACTGAAATAGAATTTTTTCTTCCAAATGAAGAAAAAACTATAGTTTTAATAAATTGATATTTTCCAAATTGATGACAAAAAGTTAATTGACCAAATATGCTTGATTATAAACTTGAATTTTATAACCATTTGATTAATTATACAAAAAAATTAGAAAAAGAATGAAAAAATATTATTATAGCTTGAGATTTTAATATTTGTCACACTGAAATAGATATTGCTAGACCTGAAGCTAATAAAAATTCTATTTGATTTTTACCAGTTGAAAGAGAAAAAATATGAGAATTATTTGAAAGTGGATTTGTAGATGTTTGGAGATATTTAAATCCTACAAAAACTGATGTTTATTCTTGGTGGAGTTATAGAGCTGGAGCTAGACCTAGAAATGTAGGTTGGAGAATAGATTATTTTGCTGTTTCAAAAAACATTTTAAAAAGAGTTGAAGATATGAAATATTTAACAGATGTTATGGGAAGTGATCATTGTCCTTTAGTTTTGAAAGTTTAGTTTAGACTTTAAAAAATTATAAAATTTTTTACAATTAAATGATATGGAATTATTAGAGTGAAAACGAAAAATAGCTAAGTCTACAGCTGATAAAAAGGCAACTAATGAATATAATAATTTTAGAGTAGAACAAGGTGTTCAATATATTTGAGATTTTGATAAATTGGTTTATGAATTGTATAGATTGAGTGATGAAGAAGTTGGGATTGTTGAAAAGAGTTTAGAAAATTAATTAATAATTTAGGGTTAATAGGAAAAATATAACGCTTTTTGATTATAAAAATATAAAAGTGAGAACTGTTATTATAGATGGTGATATTTGGTTTGTAGCAAAAGATATTTGTGATATTTTATGAATCAAAAATTCTAGAGAAGCTATTTCAAATTTATCTGATAAGATGAAAATGACTTTAGTTTGAAAAGAAAGCCTAGTAGGTATTACTGACAAGCCTAATATAACACAAATTTCTTTGATTTCCGAACCTTGAATGTATAAACTTGTTTTCAAATCAAGAAAACCTGAAGCAGAAAAATTTAGTGATTGGGTTGTTAGTGAAGTATTACCAACTATTAGAAAGACATGAAGTTATTGAACTACAAAATCTTTAAGTCCTATGATGATAAGATTTAGCTTAAATTCAAAACAGAATAGTACTCTTTGATACTGGTCAATGTTAAATAAAATGGTTGAACTTTTTGCTCTACCTTTAGAACATAATTGATTTGAATTACCAAATAATGTTATTCCTGATATTAGTACAGGTATTTAATAAATATATAAAATCTAGGTGATATAATCCAGAAAAAATTTGTAAAACTTATACCCATATTTATCCAGATTGAAGACATATAAATTGAGTTAGACAATATTCAGATTCATTATATCCACTTTTTACTGAATGGTTTCAAAAAGAATGGCTAAAAAAAAGATGTGCAAAATATATAATTGAAAGAACTGATGATCATGTTTTTCCTTTTTTACAAAATACATTTCCTAGTATTATTGAATATGAAGAAAAGAAAAAATTAGAAAAATAAAACTATAATAGTTACTGAAATTTTAATAATTCAGTGAATATATGAGAGAGATTTAGGAAAAATTTAATTGATAAATGTAAAAAAATATGAATATAGAAAAAGCATTTAAAGAATTTAATAAAAATATTAGATTAACTGATATACATGAAGAAAATGGTAAAATAAAATATGATGGTGTATGTAAAAAAATACATGATAATTTTTACAAAAATTACTATATAAAATATCTGTTAGTTTAAAATCATTATCTTTAAAATTATTAAAAACTTAGCAATAGTTCTTTTGATAGTATAAAGCTAAAACAAGTATTATTTTGAGAATTATGATAAATAAACTTTTTCTATATTTCTTTCTTTCATAAAAAAGTTTTCTAATGTCTCTATGATAGTATTAAAATATTCTTTTGCAAATAGTTCATCTCAATCAACTATTCTCTTAAAATTAAGTAATATAATTGATACTTCTTTTCAATATGCTTCAATTGAATTTAGTTCTGAATTTAATAATTCTTTTAAATAAAATTTAGTATCATCTATATAATTTTTATTCATATTTTTATTATTAATTAATACTATTTTTTTTTCATTATTACTAAAATTATAAATTGGTTCTCATCAGGCTCATCTTCACATACCTCTCATTTTCCAAGTATATTGTCTTCTTATATCATCTGGTATATTATTTATAAATGAATTACTATCTAAATGTGTTCAAGTTCAAAAAAATAATGAAATATAATTTTTTCAATTTGGATTTTCTCAAGCTATTAATTTAGTTTTTGAAATATTACTTTTATTCCAGATTAAACAAATTTCCTTTATAGAATTATTTATATCTTTTCAATCAAAATTAAAATTGTCTAAAATTGTATTTTGTTTTAAGATTTTTTTTCATTCAATATTTACAAGTTTTATTTTTTTATTTAATTTTAATCCTTTTTCATTTCAAATAATAGAATAATCAAATCATCTATTTTTAAATTCATTATGAATATAACTCAAAAAAGACATCCTAGTCCAATTTCAACTAGGAATTCATACCTCTTTGTTATAAAGATTTATTAACTCTAAATCAGAGCAATTTTTTACTATTTTTTTTTGCTCATCTTTTATTTTTTGTATTTCTGAATTATCCATAAAGTTTTTATTATTTTAAAAATTACTTAATACAATTACTAATCTTTTTAATTCTTTTATTTAAATGATGAGGATTTATTCAGTATTTAGCTTCAATTGTATCAAAAGTAAATTTTATATCTTTTTCAGAAATATCATCATCTTTTTTATTAATTCATATAAATTTATAAATTTCTTCTTTTTTATCAAATTCATATTTTATTCAAAAACTTTCAAGTAATTCATTAAATTCAAATTTAATAGATTTATATTTTTCTAAATCTTGTCTTATTAAAATTTTTATATATTGATTTGATTTTTTTAAAATTATTTTATATAAAATAGTTTTTATATAACAATCAGTTTCTTGATGCCATTCACATTTTTTTTCTAATTTAGAAATATTTTTTTCACATTCTTCTTTTGTAGTAAATTTATTACCTTTACAATCTTTTTTTATATCAGAAATTAGTACAGTATTATCTTTTATTTTATATTTTCATCATTCTTTTAAACTAATTATTCTTGAAAGAATAAAATCTCATTCAACTTTGTATTCATATATATCTTTATCAATATGTAATCAAAATATATTAGTTATTTCATAATAACTATTTTGTAAAAATGTTATTTCCTTTTTTTCAAAACTTCAGTTATTATATTCTTCAAAGTATAAATCAAATTTTTTATTTAAATATTGTTCTGTATAAAATTTATCCTTATTAAAAAAATACAAAAATAATCATCTTAAAAAATTAAAAAAAGCATATAAAACTCTAAAAATAAAATAAACTGGCTTTAAAACAAATAATATAATTGTTTTCATAAAAGCTTTATTTGTATTTGTCATAATAAAAAAGGTAATAAAATAATTTATTACCATAAAAAGGAAAAAGATGTTTTAGCAAACAAAAAATGGTAATTTAAGAAACTTTTTATATTTACTAAAAACACCATTTGAAAGCCAAAAAACTAACAAAGTTGGGAAAAGTAACCTAAGTTACCCATCTTTGTATTAGTTTCTAGCTTTCATCTTATGGTATTCTAACTCTTTTATTATATTCAAAATAATTTTATTGCAATAGACAGATGAAAAAAATACACAGGAAAAATTAAAAAAAGTAAAATAAAAAAAAAGAGTTTTTAAAACTCTTAAATTTATTTTTTTGGTACTCCCAGCTAGAATCGAACCAGCATCTATCCCTTAGGAGGGGATTATTCTATCCGTTGAACTATAGGAGCAAAAAAAGAAATTTACAAAAATTTCTTTTGGATATTTTTTTTTATTTTTTTTTCAAATATTTTCTAAACACTAAACCACCAAATCATTAATGTTATTATAAATAATATCACTATTAATATAGCTAAAATAATATTTAATTTTGATTTTTCATCTAGTTTTACTTTCAATTTTTCTTGCTCAACCCTAGATTTTTCCAAATCAGTTTTTACTCAATTTTTAGATTCTTCAAGCAAAAATTGAGATTTTTTAAATTCTAACATAGAAATACTATTTTTTACAACTTCTTCCATTTTTCAAAGATGTAAACTCATTGTTTCTATTTTTTTATCTTTTTGTTTTATTTCATCTCTTAAATCATCATAAATTAAATCAATTTTAGAAATATTGTCATCACTTTTTTGAACAATAGAAGTTTTTAATTTTTCCACTTTTTCCTTTTTTTCTTTATATTGTTGTTCAGGAGTTATAATTTCTTGTCTTATTTCTATTTCTTCTAAATCTCAAGTTTTTATATTATTAATATCATCATCATTTAAATAAACAGTTCTTCATTTTTTTTGTGCTCTTATTTTTCATCATCTTATGTATCTATCAATACTTCTAGTTGAAATTCATAAAATAATAGAGGCTTCTTGCCTTGTTGAATTGTAGCTACTCATATTTTTATATTTATTTTTAATAATATATTTTAGTATAATTTACTAAAAAAAGTTAACTAATCAACTTTTTTTTATATTTTTATATAGACTTTCAAAAAAAAATATGTATAGCTATATTTTAAATAAAAGAGCTAAAAAAATTTTACAAATTAATAAAAAAATGTTATTATGATTATGTAAATTAATTATTAATAAAAAAATTATGAAAATTTTTGAAAGAGACCAATCTTTACATATATGTGAAGAAGTTACAGAAAAAGTTGAATGATTATTTCATATAATTCCATTCAAACTTTTAAGACATACAGAAAATGTAGATTTTCATTCTATTCCTTACTTAGACCATATTAATGCAATGGATAGAGTAATTCATTTAAGATGAGCATTTTCTCCTTGAAAAGTTTGAAATATAGAAAAATGATGGTATATGCATCCTTTTCAAGAAGATAATTTGATAACTATGGATTGAGTTAGAACTGTTGAATTGTGTCATCCAGATTATTCGAATTGAAAAATTGAAACTTTTGAAATAGCAAAAAATTATATAAAACATAACTGAAAAATAGTTTGTGATTGACCTGGAATTTTAGGTTGGCCAACTGGAGTTTTTCATAGAAATAGTTCTAAAGAAGGTTCTTCTAGTTTAAATTTATGAATTAGATATAAATGATTTAATGTAAATACAGAATTTAATATTTATGATATTAATTTTAAAAATAATAAAATAGATATGATTAGAAAGGGAAGTCTTGATCAGCCTTCAGTTTTATAAAAGTCCTCTTTTATTTTTGTAGCCCCTTTCTCCCATAAGGGGAGAGAAGATTCAGGAGAGAGGGTTATTTTTTTTATCCTTTTTTTATAATTCATTCAGTCATAAATAAAGCTGTTTTTTCAGTTTCAACAATTATATTTTTTATTTTCAATTCCTCAAGCATTTTCTTTTCTTCAGAATTATTAACTTTTACAGTCATAGTTCATTGAATATTCATTTTTCTTATAATACTTGCAATTAAATATAATTTTTCATTTGTTCAAACTGAAATAAGTATATTTTTTGCATCTTTTATATTTATTGATTTAAGAAAATTTTCTTGAAAAGCATTTCAAAAAATTATTGGTTTTCAATCTTTTTTCCCTTCTTTATAAGCTTTAATAAAACTTTCAACAATTATATATTTTACATTATTTTTATCAAAAAGTTTTGATATAACTTTTCATAATCTTCAATAACCAATTAATATAGTATGATTTTTTAATTTTGTATTTTCTAAACATTTATTATTTTTATCATTATTTTTAAAAATAAAATTAACTATATTATCAACATTTTTCAAAATAAGAGGAGTTATAATCATTGATAAAATAATAACTACAACCAAAACTTGTCAAATATTTGGATCAAGTAATTTTCTAGAAGTTGCTAAATCAAAAATTACAATACCAAATTCTCAAAATTGAAATAAACTAAGTGCTGTTTTTAATGCTACTTTTTTGTTGCTTGATTTTAGTAATATTAAATAAATTATTGCAATTTTTATAAATAATAAAACTCATAATATAATAAAAATAATATTAATATTTTCATAAATAATACTCAACTCTAATTGCATTCAAACAGTTACAAAGAAAAAACCTAAAAGTAAATCCCTAAAAGGTATTAAATCAGCTTCTACTTGGTGTTTATAACTTGTTTCAGCAATTAACATTCAAGCAATAAAAGCTCAAAGAGAATATGTAAATCACATAAAATGAGCCAAAGTTGAAGCTCAAATTACAATAAATAAAATTGATCAAATAAAAATTTCATTTGATTTTGTTTTAGCTACTTTATAAAGAAATTTATCTAATAAAAATCTACCAAATATCCATAAAATAAAAAATAAAATAAAAGCACTAATAGCAGTTTTTGATAATAATACTCAAATATTTGTATCATTTGTTGAAAGAATTGTGATTAAAAGTAAAATTGGTATAACTATCAAATCTTGAAAAATCAAAATCCCAACAGATTTATTTCAATATTCTTTATTTATTTCTCAACTTTCAGTTAACAATTTCAAAACTATTGCAGTTGAAGAAAGTGTAAGTCAAAAAGATACAATTAATGCTGTTTGGGATTCTAGTCCAAATGCAAAAATTCATAAAAGATAAAAAACTATTGAAGTTATTAAAAATTGTAATCATCAAAAAACAAATACATTTTTTCTCATTTTAATTAAATGTTTTGCAGAAAATTCCAAACCTATAGCAAACATTAAAAAAACAATACCAAATTCAGCAATAGTTCTTAAATCATTATTTGAAGTTGCTCATTGTAAAGGAAAAATATAAGCAATAATTGTTCAAGTAATAATATAACCTATAATTGTAGGCATTTGAAATTTATTCAGTATTATATTAAATACTGTTGCAATAAAAATTGCTGCTATAATTATTTCTAACATAAAAAAAATATTTATTTATATAAAATTAAACTTTATTTTTTATACTACAAACTTCTAAATTTTTTAAAACAGAGAAGTTTACAAATAAAAGAATTATAATTGAAATTACTTTTAATTCTATTCATTGATATGGAAAAATTGATATAATTCAAACAAGTCATAAAGAAGACGCTAAGGTTATAGAACAGCTTACACAACCTGAAACTAATGTTCAAATAAATCAAGCAAAGAATCATAAACCAGATTTTTTAACTGAAAAATATTCAAGTTTATAAATAGTTGCTCAAATAAAAAGTCAAAATAATATTGCAATAATAATTGTTGAAACTATTTCAAAAAGAAAAAAATTATATCACAAATTTCAAATAATTAAATCTTTATTTATAAAATAAAAACTAGGAACTGATATAAAAATAATACCTATAATTATTCATAAAAGTCAGCTTTTTGACTTTAAAACTTTTTTTAAATTTTCTAAAATATTCATATTTTTTTGTTAATTTTTTAAAATAATTTTTTTCAGAGATTCTATAAAATAATCAATATCTTTTTTTTCATAAATATAATGTAATCAAACTCTAATCCAACCAGGCTTTTTATCAAATTTTTCTCAATCTTCTATTCATAAAATATCATGTCAATAAGGTCCAGCACAACTACATCAAGGTCTTGTTTGAATTTTGTATTTATTTGATAATTCTTCTGCTAAAAAAAATGGTGAAAATCATTTTATATTAAATGAAAATATTGCTATTTTATTATGTTTTGGAGAACAATATAATTCTAAACCTTCTATATTTTTTATAGATTCATAAAAATATCTTTTTAATTGCTTTTCTTTTTTTTCTATAAATTCAAGTCATATTTCATTTCTTAATTCATAAGCCAAACTTGCTCTTATAAATTGCAAAATTCAAGGAGTTCAAACATCTTCTTTTTCTTCTATTTTATCAGAATATTCTTGACTAGTTCTTGAAACATAAGTTACAGTTCATCATCATGAAAAAGTAGGTTTTTCAGATTTTTTACACAAATTTTTTTTAATAACCAAAAGTCAACAACTTCAAACTCATCAAATTAATTTATGTGGAGAAAGAAACATAATATCAAAAAAATTTGAATTAATATTCATATATGGTGAACTAGCAGCAGCATCAACACACATAATTCAATTATATTTTTTTATTAATTTATAAATTTTTTCTATAGGATTTTTTATTCAAGTTACATTTGAAGCAGCCGAAAAACTTCCAATAATTTCTCTTGAAGAATTTTTTTCTAAAATTTTTTCCAAAGCTTCCAAATCAATAATATTTTCTTTATTTAAAGGGCATCTAACAAAATCACAAAGAGCCTCTCTAAAACTAATTTCATTTGAATGATGTTCAAATGGTCAAACAATAACTAAGGGCTTATTTTTTTCTTCTATTTTATATCTAGCTTTAGTTGCTGGAGGAATATAAATTCATATTAATTCTTGAAATTTTTTAATTGCTCAAGTTGCTCAAGTTCAACTTGGTAAAATATAAAAACTTTCATCTAATTCTAAACTTTTGTATAAAGATTTTCTAGCTTTTTCATAATATTTTGTAGTTTTAATAGCATTATATCAAACTTCAGAATGTGTATTTGCATAAGTTTTTAATACTTTATTTATTTTTTTTTCAATAGGTTTGTAAGCTAATCCTGAAGCTGTAAAATCAAAATATAATAATCACTTTTTTAAAATAATTTTTTTTCTAATCTTTTTCATATTTTTTTTTAAGTATAAAAATATAATAATATTATAACTGAAAAAGCAAAAATTACAAAATAAAATAAAATTTTTATTTGAAAAAAAAAAAATTACTTTTATACTTTAAAATAATAATTTTAATTAAATAAAAATAAAAAATATGGATAATATGATTTTTGTAGTTATGCTTTTTATTTTATGAATTTTTTTTGGAAGTTTTGCTTCTGTAATTATTCATAGAATAAAATCTGGTGAGTCTTGAATTTTATTTTGAAGAAGTCATTGTCCTGAATGTAATCATATTTTATGAGCTTTTGAATTAATTCCAATTTTTTCTTTTTTAAAAAATTTTTGAAAATGTAAATATTGTAAAAAAAAGATTTCTTATATTTATCCTATTTTAGAATTTAGTTTTTGAATAATTTTTGCTCTTGTTTGATATTTTTTAATTGATTTTAATTTACTTTTAACCTGAAATATTGTAGAAATTTTTAAACTAATATTTTTTTTATTTATATCTTTTTTTAGTTTAATTTTTGTATTTTATGATATTTTATTTTTAGAAATATCAGAAAAAATTTTACTTTTTTTGAT
This sequence comes from Candidatus Altimarinota bacterium, assembly GCA_027066455.1. Lineage (GTDB taxonomy): Bacteria > Patescibacteriota > Gracilibacteria > BD1-5 > UBA6164 > JAMONT01. Next base: position 10,619 of record JAMONT010000085.1, on the reverse strand, counting down.
CATTCCAACAATTTTAGTTTTAATAGGACAAACTTTTTTTCCAGATTTTTATATAATTCCAACTTTAAATTCAGCTTCTATTTATAATTTTGATATTTTAATTTATTCTAGTTTAATAACTATTTTTTGAATAATTTGATTGTATACAATAATGTTAAGGCAATTAGATGAAATTTATGATTTTGGAATTTTGGCTTTAATTATTTGAACAATTATTTTATTTAAACAATTTTTTACTATAGAATTTTCAGAAATTCCTATTTTAAGTGCTTTTATTTGAGCTTTAGCTATTTTTATATTTTTCTTTTTACAAATAGTTATTTCAAAATGAAAATGGATGTGATGATGAGATTTGAGAATTGCAATATTTATTGGTTTGATTTTTTGAATAAATTTTGCTTTTATTTGAACAATGATTGGTTATATTGCTGGAAGTATTATTTGAGTTTGAATAATTATTTTTACAAAATTTTTGAAAAAGAAAAAATTTTTAGATAAATTAAAAAAACAAGAAAATTTGGCTGATACACAAATTCCTTTTTGACCTTTTTTAGCAATTTGATTATTTGTAGTTTTATTTTTTCAAAATGAAATAATAGATTTTATAAACAAAAACTTTTATTTATAAATATTTTTCTTATAAAGTAAATATAAAAAAGTTTATTTTTTAGGAAAAAAGTAGTATAATAAAAAGAGTTAAAAACAAAATAGTTATATTTTAAAAATAAAAACAAAAAAAATGGATAAAAATGATAGAAAAAAAATTTCAGCAATAGTTGAATTTATTAATACTTCTGAAAGAGCTTTGCAAAATGCAAAAAAAATATTAAAAGAATTAATTTTAGAAAATTGAATAAAAATGGAAAAACCAGATTTTTCAACAGATTGATTAATGTCTTATAGTTCTGGAGAAGATAAAATAATTGAATGAATTTTTACCTGAGAAGAAATGTTTTGAACAGATAGTATAAAATATTCTATTCCTGCAAATTATGCAAGTAAATCAAAATTAGTTCAATGAGATAGATTAAAATTGACAATAAAATCTGATTGAAAAATGCTTTATAAACAAATAAAACAAATTGAAAGAATTACAAAAGTTTGACTTTTAGCTGAAAATAATTGAAAATATCAAGTTATAGTTGATTGAAAAGTTTATAATTTATTAAAAGCTGCTGTTACTCATTTTTGAGCAAATATTTGAAATAAATTATCTATTATTATTCCATCAACAAAAACTGCTACTTTTGCTGCAATTGAAAATGTTATTCCTGATAAGGAGAATAAATAAAAAAACTGAAAAATTGTATTAAAAAAATCAAGGGGCTAAAGACCCTTGTTAGCATAAATATTATTTATAAAGACAAAAAACAAGTTAATTAATTAACTTGTTTTTTTTATTAATAAAGATATTTTTTTGTAGTCTTTTATTTTTTCAATTTCAAATTTATTTTAAAATTTTCTATTTCAATTTCTTTTTCTAAATCTGGATTTTTTAAATTATTTTCAAATTTTGAAAGAGTTTCTTTTTCTATATATTCTCAAAAGTTTTTTAAAATATCTAAAATATTTTCTCAAGAAATTTTTATTTCTATTCTATCTTCTACATTGAATTTTGCTTCTTTTCTGGCTTCTTGAATTTGTCTCACCAAATCTCTTGCCATTCATTCTTGTTTCAATTCAGGAGTTAATTCAGTTGAAATAGCAACAGCTGTTTTGAAACCTGATTCCATAGATTCAGAAGTATTTTTATTTTGATTTGTAGCTTCTAAAACTATTTCAAAATCTCAAGGAATTAGTTCAAATTCTCAAACTTTTATATTTCCATTTTCAAGTTCTACAAAATTCCCAGCTTTTGCTTCTTGCATAATAAATTTTACATCTTTTCAAAATTTTGGTCAAATAAGTCTACCATTTGGTTTACATATTTTTTTAGGCATTTCAGAAAGTTCAAAAATTTTTATTTCTTTTACATTCAATTCTTCTTTCAAAATTTCTTTATAATAATCTTCTAATTCATTTCATATTTTTACATAAGCCAAAGGTTGTCTTACTCTTAGTTTTGCTGAAGCTCTTGCAGATAATCATAAAGTAATAAAATTTTGAGTTTGTTTCATATCTGAACTCAATTTTTCATCTACAAGATTTTCATCAAATTTAGGAAAATTTTCTAAATGAACAGATTCTTTTCAAGTTAAACTTTTAAAAATATTTTCTGAAATAAAAGGCATAAATGGAGCAATTATTTTTGATAATTCTATTAAAACAAAATTCAAAGTTTCATAAGCCTCTGTTTTATCTCAATCATTTTCAGTTTTCCAAAATCTTTTTCTAGACCTTCTTATATACCAATTTGTCAAATTATCCATAAATATTACAATTGGCCTTGTAGCATTATTCAATTTATAACTATCAAATCAATCACTAACTTCTTTTATTAAAATATTTAATTCAGAAATTAACCATTTATCCAAATTATTCCCCCTATCTGCCTTTCAGGCATCTTTCCCCCCAAGGGAGAAAGAACTTTCAAATTTATCAATATTTGCATAAGTTGTGAAGAAATAATATGTATTCCAAAGTGGAAGAATTACTTTTTTAACAACTTCTTCAACTCAGTTTTCAGCAAATCTAAATTCTTGAGCTTCAACAACTGGAGAATTCATTAAATAAAATCTTAGTGAGTCAGCTCAATATTTATCTAAAATTAAAGTTGGATCTGGATAATTTTTTTCAGATTTACTCATTTTTTTTCAATCTTCTGCTAAAATTATACCATTTACAATTACATTTAAAAAAGGAGTATTATCAAAAAGTGCTGTTGATAAAATAAGCAAAGTATAGAACCAACCTCTTGTTTGGTCAAGTCATTCAGCTATAAAATCTGCTGGAAATTTGAAATTATAAATATCTTCTTTTTTTATTTCTTTTTCCATATAAATACTTTCAATATCTTCCTGCTCTTTCATTTTTTCAATTTTTCATTTTATTTCAAAACCAAAAAATTTATAAAATTTTAAATTACTAACTTCTGCATTTAAAGCAACTTCAGTATTTCAAGTATTATATAATTCAGTAAAAAGAGTTTTCAAAAGTTCACTTGCAAGTCATTTTCATCTAAATTCTTTTTTAGTTGCTAATCTTCAAATATATTCTTTTCAGAATTTTTTTGATTCAAAAGAATAAAGACAACTTATGATTTTTCCATTTTCTTCCAAATAAAAACATCTTCCTTTTTTATATTCTTCTATTTTTCCAAATCTATCCAAACCAAATTCTTGCTCCCAAATTTCTCAAAAAAATTCATCTATTTTTTCAAATTCTTCATCTATTGTAGCTTTTTTAATTTTTGGATTAATTTTTTCTGCAAAAGGATAATGTTTAGAAGCATAAGGCATAGATCAGCTTTCAAACCAACAATCAAGAACTTCTGGAATTCTTTTTAATTCCATTCAAGTTTTAGGGTCTTTTAATTTTATTTCATCAACAAAATGTTTATGAATATCTACTTGTTTTTTAGTTTTTGTATAAACATATTGTGTTGCAAACATATTTTCTACTCATCCTTTTTCTGGATTATTTTCCAAATATCAACCTTTAGTATACTTTTCTGTTTCATAATTATAATCTTTTATAACTTTTCTTATTAAAACAGTTGGGTCTCAGTGACTAATTATAACTATTGTTTTTCAAGCATTTTCATCTACTATTTTTTCAAAAGTTTTTTTCACTCTTTCAAAAACTTGTTTAATACTTTCTCAATTTCAATAATTATTTTCCCATTTATAATTTTTACAAGAAAATTCTTTATCTTGTAAATCAGGAGAATTTATTTCTATTAAATCTTTTTCCTCTTTAATTTCTAAGCCTAATTCTTTAGCTAAAGGAGAAATAGTATCTTTACATCTTGTAAGTGGAGAAGAATAAATTGCATCAATTTTTTCATTTTTTAATAATTCTTTCAATTCTAAAGCTTGTTTTTTTCCAATTTCATTAAGTTTTGCATTATCTTTATAATCAAATAATCATTTTTCATTATAATCAGTTCTTCAATGTCTAACAATTATTACTTTTGTAATATCTCCAAAATCTTTATTTAATTCAAACATTTCCTCTACACTTCAAATACACACTTCTGTTTTTTTATCTTCAGATTGCCAAACAGGAATTGTACTTCACCAATATCTATTTCTAGAAATATTCCAATCTCTTGCTCATTCTAGCCATTTTCCAAATCTTCAATGTTTTATTGTTTCAGGAACCCAATTTATTTTTCCATTATTTGTTATCATTTTTTCTCTAATTTTTTCAACAGCAACATACCAAGCTGAAATTCATCTATAAATTAAAGGTGTTTTACATCTCCAACAATGAGGATATGAATGGTTTATTGTAGAAATTTTTACAACATCTCATCTATTTTTTAATTCTTCAATTACATTTTCATTATAATCAAAAACATATTCTTCATCATTATTTAAAGTATTTTTTACTTTTCAAGAATCATTAATATGAGCAACAAAACCTAAGTTATTTTTTTCTCAAATAATAAAATCATCTTCTCAGTATGCAGGAGCAATATGTACTATTCAAGTTCAACTTTCTGTAGTTACGTGATGACCAATAATAACAGAGTAAACATTTTTTCAAAGTTTTATTGAACTTCCTAAATCCTCAGATAAATCTTGTAATTTAACTTTAAAATCTGAAAAAACTGGTTCATATTTTATTCATTCTAAACAAGTTCCTAAATATTCTCTAACAATAGAATAATCTTCTTGCTTTTTATAAAAATCTTCAATTCTATCTTTTGCTAAAATATAAGTTTCTCCAGTTTTTTTATCAGATAATTCTACATAAGTTATATCTGCTCAAACAGCTAAACCTAAATTAGCCATCAAAGTCCAAGGAGTTGTTGTCCAAGCTAAAATATATTTATTTTCATTTCAAATAACCTTGAATTTTACAGTCAAAGTTTTGTCTTGTTTATCTTTATAACCTTGATTTACTTCAAAATTAGAAAGGGGAGTAGTACAACGAGGACAATATGGAACAACTCTATTTCCTTCATAAATTAATCATTTATCATAAAGACTTTTATAAACCCACCAAACTGATTCCATAAAATTAGTATCCATAGTTTTATAAGAATTTTCCATATCTACCCATCTTCAAATTCTTTTCACTGTTTGTTTCCAAACATCAACATATTCAGAAACATTTGCTCTACAACTTTCATTAAAATTATGAATTCAAACTTTCATAATATCATCTTTTCAAGAAATTTCTAATTTTTTTTCAACAATATTTTCAATAGGAAGTCAATGACAATCCCAACCAAAAACTCTATTTACAAGTTTTCATTTCATAGTTTGGTATCTAGGAATTACATCTTTTATTGTTCAAGCCAGCAGATGTCCATAATGTGGAGTTCCTGTAGCAAAAGGAGGTCCATCATAAAAATTAAATTCAGGAGAATCTTTTCTATTTTCTATACTTTTTTCAAAAGTTTTATTTTCTTCCCAGAAATTTATTATTTCTTTTTCTAAATCTGGAAAACTTTGTTTTGGGTTTATTTTTGTGTACATTTTTTTTTAGGTTAATGATTAAATTATAATTATTTTTCAAAATTATTTTTTTCTAATATTTCAACTATTTTTATAAAATTATCTCAATTTTTATATTTATTATTTTGCCAATGTTCCTTCATTTTTATTAGAAAATTAATAATATATTCATTTTTATTAAAAACTCCTAATATTTCAGCTATTTTTGAATTAATACTTTCAAAATATTCTGATTTTAATATATGTTCTATAAAATTTGTTTCTCAATATGATTCAATAATATTAAATAAATCATTATCAATATATCATTCATTTAACAGTTTAAATCCTGTAAACCATTTTATTATAGTTTTTTTATATGAATCATTTTCAGATAAAGTCATTAATGAATTAATTTGTTCAATTTTTTTATCTCTTTCATATTTTTTATATCAGTACCAGAATGCAAATATTGCTCAAATTGTTGTTATAGTAAATTTTATATCAATTATTTTACAAAATCATAATATAACTATTATTATTCATAAAACAAGAGAAACTATACTAATATTGTTTAAAATATTTTTTTCAATATCATAAAATAAAAATCTTTTTATTTTGTTTGTCATAAGAATTTTTTTTTAAAATTAAAATTTGACTTTTTTGGGTGTTTTTGAAGTATACTCTTTGTATAAGATTAGTTTATAAGTTGAAAAATACCTATGAGGAAGTAATTTCCTAAACTTGATAATTTTTTTTTGTGCTAAAATTTTATTTTTCAATAAGATTTTCATAAATATTTAAATAAATAATTTTTTCAATATTTATTTGTTCAAAATAATTTTGTCAGTTTAAACACTGGTCAAATTTCTTCTTTTATTTATCTTGTTCTTTTTTTTATTGTTTCATTTTTTTTATTTTATCATCAAAATCATCACAACCTTTTTGATCTTTATTATATTTCTTTATTCTATCATCTTCAGTTTTTCAATAAGAAGTATTTATTAAATATTCATTATAAAGTTTATCATTATAATAAAATTTTCTACACCATTCAATAAATTCACAATCTCAGCAATCATTTCATACTTCATATAAAAATTTATCAGTATATGTAACTCATTCTTCAATACGTCTTCTAGAACTTATATATAAACAAGAATTTGTTTTAAAAGAATAAAAAATATTATTTAACTTTGTATTTTTTGCATGACTAAATTCATCTTTTATTCTTTCTATACTTTTAATAACAGATTTTTTTAAATTTTTACATTTTAAATCATTTTCAAAAATGTACTTTTTTCTTTTATATTTTTTTTCATTATTTTTTTCTAAAATCTTTTTTTTCTCATTATTTTTTTCAATTTGTTTTTCTAATTTTGCAATTTTTTTTATGTCTTCTGGATTTGAGTAGCAAGAAGTTAGGATAAAAATTGTTGTTAGTAAGATTATTGTTTTATTCATAAAATTTTTATTAAAAATTAAAATTTGACTTTTTTTCAATTCCTTCCCTGAATCCCTACCTTTTGGTCAAAAGGCAGGGGGCTACAAAATCCTAATTTTTTTAAAAAATTAACTAACTATGTAGCCTCTTTTCCTTTTGGCCAAAGGACAAGTGAAAAAAGGAGAGAAATGACTATTTTGAAGTTGGAACGAAGTAGAGAATTCAAGTGAGGAATTATTAAAGGAATAAAAAGGAATTAAAAAAATATTTTATTTTACTCTAATTCTACTTTTATTTTTTCTAAAACTAAATCAATATTTTCAAAAATTTCTTTGTTTTGAAATCTAATAACTTTGTATCAAATATTTTCAAGTAGATTTTGTTTGTATTTATCTAAAAGTAAAACTTCTTTTAAATTATGAATACTTCAATCAAGTTCAATTATTAATTTGTTTTCAGGACAATAAAAGTCAGCAATTATATACCTTGGCATTCAAGAATTTTCTTTATATACCATTACTGGTTTTTGTTTTAAAAATTGCTTTTTTAATATTTGTCATCGTCTTATATATTTCCAAAGTTTTTTTTCAGCCTCAGTCATATTTTTTCTGAGATTTCTAGCATTTATTTTTATAATTTCAGGCATTGCTTTCATTTATATATAAAATTAGAAATTAAAATTGTAGCCCCTTTCCTTTTGACCAAAAGGAGAGGACTCAGGTGAGGAATTGTTAAAATTTAATTTCCTTAGTTTTATTTTTGCATACATATTAATTTTAGTTAGTTTTCTAAAATATTTTTTAATTTTTCTAATGCTTTTTTAATATATATTATTAATTCAGAATCATTAGAATTGAGATAATAATCTAGTTTGCTTTTTTCTCCATCAACTTTGCTATAATAGTATATTACTTCAATATCTGAATCTAGAGATTTTAAATGAAATATTTTATTTTTTTCAAAATTAATTAATTTATATGAACAAATTATTCAATTTTTTCTTTGGTTTTTATAAATAACTCAAATATCAATTTTTTTATCTCATTCAATCCATTCTTTTTCTATAGAATCAAACCATAAGTTAGTATGTTTTGGATTTATTGTATATTCAAATAATTTTTCTATAGGTACATTTATTTGAATAGAAATTAATTTTTTTTTCATAATTTTTTTTTATTTTAAAAAATAAGTTAAATAAATATTTAAAATAGTTATAAAAATTATTCATAATAAGTTTAAATAAATTAAATATAAAATTTTAATTCAATTATTTTTAATAATAATATATCAAAAAATAGTATATACTATTAAAGAAGTAATATAAAAAATATTAGCATAATATAAATTAAATTTTCATCATCATCATATTATGTCATATATTCATAATATAATAATTGAAATAATTGCAAATATTATAGAATGTATTATATTTTCAGTAATTTTGTTTATTTTTTGCATAATATTTTCTTAAAAATTAAATTTCATAATTTTGTATTTCTAAAATTTTTCCAAGTTCTAACTTAAAATGTGGTTTTCATTCATATTCAAATATTCATAAATTTCCTTTGAATTCTACTATTGCCAAAGGAGAATCTACTTTGTATCAGTTTTTTATATGAACTTCATCAAAACTTTTTGGAGTTCAATCTTTTTCTAAAAGTCTTGTTTCCCAATATTTTTTTACTTCTCTAAATCTATATTTAGTTTTTCAGGCAACTAAATCTTTGAATCAATCTCAGCAGATTCTTAAAAGAAGTATATTTTTTTCTTTCATAACTTTTTCTTAAAAATTAAAATTTGACTTTTTTGGGTGTTTGTAGTATACTAGGAGTACAAAGATTAGTTTGGAGGTTGAAAGAGACCTATGGAGTGAAGTATTCACCAAACGGGCTAATCTTTTTTTTGTGTTTAAATTTATTCAAGTTTTCTATAATCAACAACAAAACAGCTTAATAAAATAATTTTTCAAGTCTTTTTTTCTCATAAAATTATATTAAAAATTATTCATCAATTTTTTAAAATTATTTTAAATGTATTATCAAAAACTTCTCATTCAAAAACTCAGTTTTCTCTAATTTCTTTTAATTTTCATTCATTTGCAATTTTTGCTACCAAATTAATTAAACTTAATCTTTCAATAATTTCTCTATTTATTCTAGATTTTTTATATCATAAAATATGTTGATAAAAAGTATTGGTTACAGAAAAATTTTTTTCTAAAGAATTACAATAAATAGGATTTTTAAATTTTAAATCCTTTATTGCTTCTTTTGATGAAAGTCTTAATATTCTAATTAATTTTTTCATATTTTTTTCTTAAAAATTAAAATCTTCACACAATCTTCACATTCAAAACTTGATTTATTTATTTTTTGATTATTATTATTTTGTAATATTGACTGAATAATCATATTAGGGTGAAGAGATTAAAGAGGTCTACTATCCCTAGTAAAGATAAAGTACTTTTATTTTATTACTCTATGGTTTAGAGAAAACTATAATAAGATAATTTTGGTTGTGTCTTTAAATATACATAAGATTTACTGTAGTAGTAATTCCTCTTTAGGCACTTAGGGGTTAGAATGACGATTCTACATTAGCAGAGTCCCTTATATTACAATAAAAACTATTTACAAATTTGTGAGTAGTTTTTTATTTTATCAATCATTCATCATATAATTTTTTAAGAAAATAAATCATATTTTCAGACATTAATAATTTTTTTGTTTCTTCATAAGAAAACCATCAATATCAATCACATTCTTCTTCTTGAATAATTATTTTTCAAGAATATTCTCATAAAAATCTAAATAAATGACTTTTTCAATATTCACTTACTCAAAATAATTTAGTTATTTTAAAATCTAATCAAATTTCTTCTTTTACTTCTCTTATAGTAGTTTCTTCCATAGTTTCATTTTCTTCATTTCATCATCAAGGAAATCACCAATAATTTGGATTATTTTTTTTAGTATATATTCTTTTAATTAATAAAACTCTTTTATTTTTATCAATCAAAATTCAACTTCATATTTTTCTCATAATACTTTCTTAAAAATTAAAATTTGACTTTTTTGGGTGTTTTGTATATAATACTTATGTCTTTAAGACATTACATAGAAATACCTTGTTCACTACAGTTGAAAGATACTGCACAGAGGTATTTATTTTTTTTGTCTTAATTTTTATCTAAAATTATAAAAACTTAATAATTCTAATTTTTTCTTTTTAGTTTCAAAAATTATCATTCTAAAAAAATTAGTTTCTATAATATATCTTCAATTTTCTTCATAAATATCAAATTCCTTTGTTATATAATCAAAAAATTCAATCATCCTTATTCTTCTTAACATATCAAAAGTATTATATTTTGTTTCTGTTCATTTTAATCAGTATTTTTTAATAAAAATATTAAGGAATAATCTTTTTCAATTTTTTAATGTTAGATATTTTTGTCAATTATTTGCAGTTGGAAAGGTATCTAAAACTTCAAAAAATATTTTTATTGTTTCTTCTGCTTTTGTCATAAAATTTTCTTAAAAATTAAATTTCATAATTTTGTATTTCTAAAATTTTTCCAAGTTCTAACTTAAAATGTGGTTTTCATTCATATTCAAATATTCATAAAT
>JAMONT010000084.1 GCA_027066455.1 Candidatus Altimarinota bacterium | reverse complement strand
TATTTTTACAGAATAAAAAACTTTTAGATATTTTCTAAAAGTTTTTTCTAATTTTTTTTAAGTTTAAAACTTAGTTTTAATAATTTAAACTCTAATTTTAATAATCTTTTCTCAATATTTCATACATTTTTTTGTAATACATTTCCCAGTAATTCAAGCAAAAAGTGGTAATAATCACATAAATCAAATAATAAAATCAAAATCTAATTGAGCTGTATCTTTTATTATTCAAGCAACATAAAATAAAAATATTCAGAAAAATATTTGAGCTATTCTAACATATTTTTTTCTAATCACACAAAAATTAAAAACTCACATTATTATTGGAATAATTCAAATTCAAGTTAAAATATATTTAAAAATCATCATTTCATCAACAGTCATTCTCAAACCAGGAGTAATCACCCAAGAAAAAAATGAAAAATTTAAATAAACATCATCAATAGCTTTATTTAAATAAATCAGGTTATAGGCCATTAAAACCATATAAATAAGTCAAAAAGCTATTCTTCAAAAAAGAATTGTTTTATCAGCAGGTCTTTTTTGAATAAACTGTACAAATTTTCCTCAAACCATAATTAAATTTTTATTATTATTAAATTAAAATATTTTTTTACTTTTTACTTTTTAAAAAATAACTAAATAATTATATATTTTTTTTTATAAAATCAAATTTTTTAACTACCTTTTTTATATTTTTTTAATTTATAAAAAATACTTCTTTTGTATCTATAATTTTCCAAGTTTTATCCATATTTTTTAATCTTTCAAAAACTCATTCAAAATGCATCATTCAATAAATTACATATATTTTTTTAAAATTTGAATTTTGTATTTCTTGAGCCAAATTTTCATCTCTATCATTTACAATAACTCACATTATATCTTGTTTTCCAGATAATTCTAAAATCTTTTTTCTAAAGTTTTCATTTTTTATTAAAAAATTCATCATTGATTTATTTACCCAAACCAAAACTTTTAATTCTCTTTTATTTAAGTTTTTTAATAATTCATTAATATCTTTATTTACATCTTTTACTTTATCCAAATTTATAATTTTTTTTGTTTCATTTTTTTCTTTTTTTTTCATTTTTTCCCTATAAATTTTCATTAATTTTTCCAGAGTTAAATCAATATTAAAATCTTTATCATTTACAAATCCTAAAAATTGTATATTATCCTGAGCTACAAGTCAATATAATTTAGAAAAGTTTTTATATAAATCTTTATCAAACTTTATTCAAAGTGCTTCATTAAATTCTTCTAATAATTTTTTATTACTTTCATTTCTACCATTATTTTTTTTATTTCAATATTTTTTTAAAAGTTTTTCTTTTATTAAATCTTTTTTTTCTAATTTTTTTTCATCTTGTTTATTTATTTTTACTCATTCATAAAATAAAACATATCATCTTTCCTTAGCATTTTTTATATTATCTTCTACTTGTTTATAAAACTTTTTAGATCAAACATGAGACATAGTTTGAAAAATAACTGTTTTATTTCCTGATTCTAATGTATAAATCTGTAATTTAGCAGGAGAAACAACATTATTATAATAAGAAAAACTCCAAAAAAATACAAAACTAATAAATATTACAGTTGAAATTTTGTATAAAAAAGAACCTAATATATTTTCAAAATCTAATTGCTCTTTTTTTATAACCTTTCTCCAAAAAACAGAAAAAGGTAAAAATATAAGAAAATAAATAATAAAACTAAAAGCAATATAAAATATTCATTTAAAGCCAGATAAATATACAATTCAAACTGTAAAAGGTAATAAAACTATAAACACAGTAAAAACTTTAAGAGTAATTGTTGCTCTTAAAGTTTTATAATTATTACTTTTAATAAATTTCATTTATATTTTTTTTATTATAATTTTGCAATAGTTTCATCTAATAATGCATCAATATAAGAAATAACAGCTTTTAAAGTTAAGTCTTTATTTACAATAGGTGAATAATATTTTGATAAATCAAAAGATTTAACTTTATTTGAAACTCATTGTAAATATTGCTTATTTGTACTTTTAGTTGCAACTAAATTGTCAACTAAACTCATAAAATAAGTTCATTTATCATATTTTTGTAATTCTTTTCTAGCTTTTTTTAAAGGAGTTTCATTTTCTACTACAGGTTCTAGTTCAAGATCAGGAGTTTCAAGAAATCAATTAATAAAATCATCTAATGCATCAGCTTTAACAAAATTAGTAGTAAAGCCAAGTACAGAAAATAATATAAAAAATGCTACAAAAATCTTTTTTAAATATTCCATAAATTTTGTTTTAGTTAAAATATAAGTTCACAAATATAATATATATTTTTATATAAAATACAACTTTATTTTCTTGTAATTTTTAATATTTTAAAAAATTAATTAAACAATGTCTTTAGACTTTACAAATAATAACTTAAATTTTTTTACAAAAAAAAAGATTATATATGTTGGGTAACAGTGATATAATCTATTTTATAGTTGTTCTACCTCACGTCCTAGGAAGTAAAAATAAAATCCTAAGGGAAATAAAATCAATTTTGTGAAAAGTCAATCCCAACTTTTCAATTATTTTTTCCTCCCTCGGGTGAGTTTTTTTAAGTAGCAAGTTCACCTGGCTTCTTTTATTTTTGTTTTTTTGAAATATGAGTTTCAATTTTTTTGTTTTTTAAACTAAACATCTCTCCAGGATAATTTCTCTATTTAATCAATAGAAAAAGTTTCCTAAAGAGATGAGTTGCTTTCTAACTATTTTTTGTTTTTATTTTTGTTTGTTTAGCATTACTGCTGATATGGGTTACTTTGTTGGATTGGTAACAAAACCCTACTTGGGAAGAAAAAATTTAAATGTACTTTGCTTGTTCTCAAGCTACACAAGTAGTATATATCATTTTTGTAAATATAACTAATAAAAACATATTGACATAATATATAATTGCATTATACATATATTTTATTTTTTAATTAAGCCTTATAAAAAGCCATTTTATTTTTTATTTTTTTATTATAAACTTTTTAGTTTTTTTTGTAAAAGTAGTGTTTTAAAATTTTAAAAAATCATTTTTTAACAAGTTTTTATCATTGTTGTTTCATTTTTTTATACAAAAAAACTTTTTAAAACCTTCTACTATCTATATTCTTTTTATAAATCTTTTGCAACTTCTCACATTTTGAAAAAAGGTAACATTATTGCAACTACAATTATTCAAACTAAAGCTCAAACAATTACAATAATAAATGGTTCCATCATAGCTGACATATTTGCAACATACCTTTTTAATTCTCTGTTATAATTTTCTCATATTCTATCTAAAGAATCTACAAGTGTCCCAGTTTCTTCTCAAGTATTTACTATATATGCAAAATCTTCTGGAAATAAATCATTTAAATATACACTTACCTCATATTCTAAATTTAATCAAATAGACTTTGAAATAGAAAGTCAAGTTTCAACTTCATTTTTAATTCTCATAATTTCCCTTTTATAAAGAATATTAGGAACCACTAAACTAGACAGTTTCAAGGATTCTAAAAGTAAAACTCAAGAATTAAGTAATATAGTAAAAGATTGTATAAAATAAACTATATTTGATTGTCTTACCATTATTCAAAAAACTGGCATATGTGCTGCTATCCATCAAATTGTTATTCTTCAAATTTCAGTTTTTTTAAATAATTTCATTACAAATAAGAATAAAACAATATATATAAGTGCCATATACCATTTTCAAGAAACTGAACAAGAATATTCTGGTTTTGCAGCTTTAATTCAAGTTATTCAAGATATTAAATTTCAAAAAAATCATTTCTTTTTATCTTTAATACTAATTTTTCAAATAAATAAATGTTCTCACCAAGTTAGATCTTTTTTATCAATTTTTAAAGTTGAAGGATTTATTTCAGCATCAGGCTTTGGAACTAAAAATCATTTATCAATCATACAAGTTTCTCATCATTTCAATTTTGATTTTGCTTCTTCATCTAATCATTCTACTTTTGGAATTCATTTTTTATCTCTTTCTATTCCTTTCATATTATCTCAAAGAACAATTTTTTTAGTCTCAGTTAAACCTCAAAGCCATCTACTAACTCAAACAACTTTTTGTGTTAATAAAGGCAAGGCATGTCAAGTATTTTCAAAAGATTCACTTACCTTTGGAACAATAAAAATCATCATAACAGTTACCATTATTATAGTTAGTCATAATAATGCTGTAGGATAAATCATTGCTCATTTTATTTTTCATCTTAATTCCAAAGAGTCTCGAAGGGTATTATCTAATTTGTTTAAAATACTTCACAACTTTCATGATTGTTCTCAAATTGCTAAAAGAGAAACAATTAAATTATCAAATACTTTTGGATATTGAATCATAGTTTCACTAAGTGAAATACCATAATCAATATTTATTTTCATTTCCTTTATGATCTTTTTCATATAAGGATTTTTTGTTTGTTTTTCAAGAATTTGCAAAGAACCTTTTACATCAAGTCAAGAGTTTATAAAAATAGAAAATTTGTTAATAAAAGACCACACCTCTTTTTTTCAAACACTTTTAAACAAGGTAATCTCAATATCTTGCATTGGTTTACCTTTTCATTTATTCTTAATTAATTTTTTTGCTTTTTCTCATAATTCTAAAAATCTTGTATTATCAAATTTTCAGTATTTATCAAAAAATTTTTTTCTAAAAAACATAATTTTTCTTATATAATTAATAATTTTTTTATTTTTGTAGCCTCTTTCTCCCTGCAAGGGAGAGAGAATTCAAGAGAGAGGGATTATATATTTCCATCTCTACTAATAACATCTGCTGCTTCTTTAAAAACTGTTTCATAGTCTCATTTATTTAGTAAAAACTCTAAAGTATAGTATTTACTTTCAAGTCTTTTATTTTTCTGTTGTATTTTATAAGAAAATTCTTTTTTCATTGCCATTTTCAAAAGTCTATTTATTCTTTTATCAATAAATCAATCTTTTATATATCTAATTGCTTCTTCTTTTAATTTTATTATTTCTCAAATTTCATATAATTGTTCTAGATTTTTTACCATAACATTAATATTTTCAATTTTTTTTATTTTAATTAACTCCTTTTCTACATCTTCTTTTGTTTTTCATATTAATCTTTTTGTGTAAGAATCAGGTATTTTTGATTTAGAAACTAAGTTTTTAATCTCAACCTTATCATTCATAATGTCTCTAGAAAAGTCTCTTTTTATAAAAACTATTGTCATATCATCTTCAAATCTTGAAGATCAGGTAAAAGTTTCTAAAGATTCTAAAATATATTCATACATATCAGATAATTTTTTATCTGTATCAGCTATCATTTTGAATTTTTCTGCTAAATTAGTAACTCAAAACATCTTTTTTTCATAATTTCTAGCTTCTAAAACTCAGTCACTATATATAAGTAAGATATCTCCATCATTTAATTTTATATTCTTTTCCTGAATAAATGTTTCATCTTTTATGTGCCTTATTCCTAAAGCTAATCAACCAGGTATTGTTTTTTCAACTAATCAAGATTTTTTTCTGTAAATAAGCATAAGTTCATGACCAGCTCAAATATATTTTATATCTTCAGTGTTATTTTTATCTATTTCAAAAAATATTCAAGTAACAAAATTTCATGGTTTTAATTTTTGCTTTAAATAATTATTAATTTCTAAAATAAGTTTTTTAAAATTATGCTTTCAAATATATTTTTGGTAAGCTTCTTTTAAAAAAGTGATAGTAAAACCTGATCTTATTCAATGCCCTGTTGCATCTCAAATATAAAATACATATTTATTTTTTAAATCATCAAAACTAAAAGTATCTCATGTTATTCTATCAGCTCATAATGTTTTTCAAAAAAACCTAAAACCAAATAATTCATTATTAATAACCTCTTTTACTACTCATTTATGAATTTTTCAAAGTTTTGATTTCAAACTATCTTCTGTAATATTTTTGTCTTCTTCCAAGAGTATTGTAATTTCATCAAGCAATCTCTTTCTACTAATTTTTTTAGAAATTAATTTTGCTATATTTATTTTTTCTTTTAATATTCAAAAAAATGTATTTGGTTTTTCTAATTGTTCAATTAATTCATCTTCTTTTTGAATTTTTCAAATTAGCTTCATTGCTTCTAATTTAGAATTTTTTTTCAATTTTTCTTCTTCAATATTTTTATTTTTTTTTCTTATTGCAAGTAATTTATTTTTTTGTTTATTATAAAATTTTATTATTGTAGAATTTTCTTTATAATTTTCTAAAAAATTATTCAAAAGTCATTCAGCTAAATTTATTTCTCTTTTTAAAATAAGTTCATCTAATTTTTTTTCTATTTTTAGTATTCTAATTTTAGTCTTTTCTTTTTCTAAAGCTTCTTCATATTTATCTTTTTCTTTTAGGTATTTATTATTTAATTTTTCAATTTTATTTATTCTTTTTTTATAATATTTTTCCAAATCACCTTTTTGTTTTTTGTCTAATTCCACTTTTAATAATAGACTTTTATAAAAATCCAATTCCTTTTTTTTAATTTCATCTATAATAGATTTTGCCTTTAAAAAGTCCAAAATTGTTATATAATAATTAATAGTTTTTAATAAACTATTAAAATTAGTAATATTTTCATAACTTATTTTTTCAGGTTTTCTATAAAAAATTTTTTGAAATACATTTTTAAACATACTTTTTTTTTATTAAATTAATTTAAGAGCTTCTTCAACAGTTGTATCTCACAAAGTTGCTTTAAGTAAAGCATCTTGAACAATTGTTATCATTCAATTTTCCATTGCTAATTCTTTCAAATGATTGGAACTAGCATCATCTAAAATAGGTTTTTCAAGATAATCTTCCATTATCAAAACTTCATGTATTCAGATTCTTCATTTATAACCAGAATTATTACATTTTTCACATCAAGCTCATTTATAAAATACTATATTACTCAAATCTTCTTTACTTAAAATATTATCTAAAATTTTCCTTACTGTTATCATTTTTGCTTCAGAAAGTTTATCTTCTATCTTACAAAATTTACAAGTTCTTTTAGCAAGTCTTTGAGAAATAATCATTTTTAATGCTGAAACAAGTAAAAATGTTTCAACTCACATATTTGTAAGTCTTTGAATTGTTGCTGCTGCTGAATTTGTATGTATTGTTGAAACAACTAAATGCCCAGTAAGAGCAGCCTCAACAGCTAAATTAGAAGTTTCTTTGTCTCTTATTTCTCACACCATAATAATATCAGGGTCTTGTCTCATCAAACTTTTTAATCAATCAGCAAATCAATATCAAATATCAGGCCTAACTTGTGATTGATTTACATAATCTATATCATATTCTATTGGATCCTCTAAAGTAGAAATATTGTATTCAAGTGGATTATAGTTTTTTAAAACTCAAAAAAGAGTTGTAGATTTTCAAGAACCTGTTGGTCAAGCTACTAAAATAATTCAATATTTACTTTTAAGAGCCTTTCTAACTCTTTCCAAATTTGCAGGCAATAATCAAAGTTTTGTAATATCAATTAAAGAAGTATCTTGTCTTAATATTCTCATTACTATTTTTTCTCAATAAGCTGTTGGCAGAGTTGAAAATCTTACATCTATTATTTCCCTATCATCTCAATTTGTTGGCTCATAGTTATAAACTATTTTTCAATCTTGGGGTTTTTTATTTTCATCTATTTTTACTCTTGCAAGAACCTTTAATCTTGTAAGTAATGTAGAGGTGTTTTTTACATCAAGTTTATCAAAAATTGTAAAATCTCAGTCTTGCCTAAATCTAATTAAAATAAAATCTCTATTTGGTTCAATGTGAATATCTGAAGATCAGCTTTCTACAGCCTCCAAAAAAAGATCACTAACATATGTAATTATATCAGAAACTTCTCTTCTTATTTTTATAGAATTTATATCTAAATTTGGCATTTTTGTAACTATTTTTATGTATATATAAATATTACTACTATTTTATCATAAAAAATTATTTTTTTCTATTTTTTTAACTTTACTTTTATTTAAAATATTTTATTATATTTAAATAAAAAATTAAAACAAAAAAAAATACTACTTTTTAGTAATATTTTTTTAAATTTTTTAGCCATTTTTTTTAAACCCTAACTTTTACTTTTTCTACTTCAATATTATCATTATTTCAAACATTAAAAAGTGGATTAATTTTTTTTGCTTTTTTAGTTCATTCCAAAGTTCTTGCCAAATTTTCCAAAATTTCATCAGCTTCTTTTTCATCAAATTCTATTCCAGCAACTGGATTAATTTTATCAACTATTTCATTTGGATTAACAGAAAAAATTGCTTTTGTAGTTTTATATTCTATTTCATGGATTAAATCTTCAAATTTTATAAAAGCTTTTTCCTTATAAACAATTAAAGGATCTTTTTGAGCATAACCAGAAAAAGCAACTTCATCTTTTAGTTTACTCATATTATCAATATGCCTCATCCATAATTCATCAATACTTCAAAGTACAATTTTTCTTTCTAATTCAAAAAATATTTCTTCATTTTCAAATAATTTTTTCCTTTTTTCAAATTCTTCCAAAGCAATATTTGCTATATAATTAGCAAGCCCTTGTGGATCTTCAGCTCACATAACATCATCAATTTCAACTTTTGTATCAATAGCTTCAACTTCTAAAAATTTATTTACTTTTTCTATTAATTTAGAATTATTACTATCTTTATTTTTTGCCAACTCAGAAACAACAACATTTTTTATTTGCTTTTTAACCATTTCTTGTACATCATCATCTATATTTTCAGCATCAAGAATTTTGTTTCTTTTTGTATAAATTATTTCTCTATGTTTATTTATAACATCATCATATTCTAAAATATGTTTTCTTGTATCAAAATTGTATCATTCAACTTGTTTTTGAACACTTGTGATTTTTTTTGTAAGCATTTTTTGTCCACTTGGTAAAGGTTCATCATCCGGCAAACTAGCAAAAAAATTGGAATTAAAAATTCAAAATAATTTATCTCCACCAAAAATTCTCATAACATCATCATTTGGAGAAACTAAAAATTGTGTAATTCATGGATCTCCTTGTCTTCCAGCTCTTCATCTTAATTGATTATCAATTCTTCTTGTTTCATGTTTTTCAGTTCAAATAATATATAATCATCATAAATCAAAAACTCATTCACCAAGTTTTATATCAGTTCATCTTCAAGCCATATTTGTAGCAATTGTAATTGCTCAAGCTTGCCCAGCTTTTATAACAATTTCAGCTTCTCTTTCATGTTGTTTTGCATTCAGAACTTCATGTTTTATTCATTTTGCACTCAAAAGTGAACTCAAATATTCTGATTTGTCAACTGAAACAGTTCAAACTAAAATAGGTTGTTTTGTTTTAGTAACTTCTTCAATTAATTTTACAACATATTCAAATTTACCTTTTTCATTTTTAAAAAGTAAATCAATTCTATCATCTCTAATTAAAGGTTTATTTGTAGGAATTACAAGAGTTTCAAGTCAATAAACTTTGTAAAATTCTTCTTCTTCAGTTTTTGCTGTTCAAGTCATTCCTGATAATTTTCCATACATTCTAAAGAAATTTTGAAAAGTTATTGAAGCCAACGTTTTACTTTCTTGTTGAATCTCAACACCTTCTTTTGCTTCCAAAGCTTGATGTAATCAATTAGAATATCTTCTTCCAGAAAGTACTCTTCAAGTATGTTCATCAATAATATTTACTTCTCAATTTGAAACTAAATAATCTTTATCTTTTATATAAACAGCCTTTGCTTTCAAAGCATTTTCTATATGATGTAAATCATTATAATGGTCTGAAATATAAATATTTTTAACTCATAAAATTTTTTCAATTTTTTCAATTCAGTCTTCAGTTAAAGTAGCAGTTTTTTGTTTTTCATCGATTTTATAATCAGTTCATTTGTTTAATTCTTTTGAAATAACAGCAAATTTTTGGTATTTAGAAGTTGGTTCATTATCAGGAGCAGAGATAATTAAAGGAGTTCTAGCTTCATCAATTAATATAGAATCAACCTCATCAATAATAGCAAAATACAATTTTCCTTGAGCTTTTTCTTTATTAGAAGTAACCATATTATCTCTCAAATAATCAAAACCAAGTTCATTATTTGTAGCATACAAAACATCTTTTTTATAAGCATTTTGTTTTTCTTCTCCTGAAATATCATGAGTAATAACACCAACTTCTAGTCATAATGTTCAGTAAAGTATTCACATTTCTTCAGAATCTCTTTTTGCTAAATAATCATTAACAGTAACAATATGAACAGGATTTCCAGTTAAAGCATTCAAATAAGCAGGAGCTGTTGCAACTAAAGTTTTTCATTCACCTGTTTTCATTTCAGAAATACATCCATCATGAATTGTTAAACCTCAAACAAGTTGAACATCATAAGGAATCATATTCCAAAGTATTTTTTTTCAGTCAGAAACTTCAAATTCTTTTCAATTTAAAAGTGTACAAGTATGTTTTACAAGGGCAAAAGCTTCAACTTTTATTTCTTCTAAAATTTTATTAATTTTTTCTTTTTCTTCTTCAACTTCAAAATTAAGTCATTCAAATAGTTTTTTGAATTCTAGAGTTTTATTTTTTACATCTTCTAAACTTAAGTTAGAAAATTCTTCATACTTTTTATTAATTTCTTCAACAACTACATTATAAGACTTTACTTTTTTTTCTGATGGGTCTCAAAAAATTTTAGTTATAAAACTGTTTATCATTCTTCTTTTTTTATTAAATTAAATTTTTATGCTTAGCATTATATGTAAAAAAAAAAATATTCAAAAGTAAATATGATTTTTTTTTAAAATAATTTTTTTTACCTATATAAAAAAAGGTAAAATTTATTTTGATTTTTTTTTAAAACTAATTATAATGCATAATAATTTTAAAGATTTAACATATAATAATAATAAAAAATGGCAAATAGTCACTGACTTACTTCTAGAATAGTAAAAAAACAAGCTGCTGCTAGAAAATTAGCAAAAGGAAAGAAGAAATCTGCACAAGTATATATTGGTAGTGAAAATCCACAAGTAAGAAAAAATAAATCTTATAAAGCTAGAGAGCACTATCTTGAAAATAAACAAAGATTTCCAAAGAAAAAACTAAAATCTAAAAATGTTGAAACTCTTAAAGAACAAGGACTTTTAGATGAAAGATGATTTTTTGTAAAATGAAAAAAGAAAAACTTTGTAACAAAATCTATGGTTGATGAAAAAGGTTTGGATTTTTACTGAATGCCTAGATAAAAAAAGTTCTGGGAGTATGCAAAAATCTGTGTAAATATATTTTTTGTAAAATAACATATAGTAATATATAAGAATTTTTCTTGTAATTACTATTTTTTATTTACTTTTTCCTATTTTACAACCAAATTCACAATTTTTCCAGGAACATAAATTTCTTTAACCAAATTTTTTCATTCAATCCATTTAAAAATATCAGGATTATTTTTAGCTTTTTCTAAAACAGAATTTTTATCTTCATCTTTTTCTATTTCTATAGTTCATCTAACTTTTCAAAGAACTTGAACAGCTATTTTTATAGTATTTTCAACTAATAACTTTTCATCAACTTCTGGCCAACTAGCAAAAAATATACTTTTTTTATTTCACATATGTTCCCATAATTCTTCTGCTAAAAATGGAGCAAAAGCAGATAAAATTATATTAAACTTTTCTTTCCATTCAACAAAAAGTTTTTCATCAGTTGGTCTACCATAATTTACCAAAATCATCATTGAAGCAATAGCAGTATTAAATTTGTAATTATTAATATCTGTTTCAACTTTTCTAATTGTTTTATTTAAAAGTTTTATAGCTTCTAAATCATCTTCTGCAAATTTAGCTTCAACACTATTAAAAGCTCTTTCTACTTTTTCTAAAAATCTTTTTACTCAAACAATATTTTTTGTATCCCAAGGAGCTGAATCTTTGAAATCTGCCATATACATTTCATAAAGTCTCAAAGTATCAGCTCAATATTCTTCTACAATTTCATCTGGATTTACTACATTTTTTAAAGATTTACTCATTTTTGCAATAACTTGTTTTAATTCTTCTCAATTTTCAAGGCTAAAAAATTTTCAATCTTTTTCTTCAACCAAATCATTAGCAATTAATTTTCAATTTTTATTTTGAAATGAAAATGCTGTAATTAAACCTTGATTTTTAAGTTTATAAAAAGGTTCATCATTTGAAACAATTCAGATATCAAATAAAAATTTGTGCCAAAATCTTGCATAAAGTAAATGCAAAACAGCATGTTCAGCTCAACCAACATAACTATCAACTTGTCCCCAATATTTTTCAACTTCTGGGTCAACTAACATTTCTTTATTATCTGGATCCATATATCTCAAATAATACCAACAACTTCCTCACCATTGAGGCATAGTATTTGTTTCTCTTTTTGCTTTATCTCAACACTTTGGACATTCACAATTCACAAAACTTTCTATCTTTGTAAGTGGACTTGTACCATCTCCACTAGGCTCAAAATTATCAGTTTCAGGAAGTAAAATAGGAAGATTTTCTTCTTTTTCAGCAACTATTCAACACTTATCACAATGAACCAAAGGAATTGGTTCTCCCCAATATCTTTGTCTTGAAAATAACCAATCTCTTAATTTATATTGTATAGATTTTTCAGCAAATCAATTTTTTACAAGGTATTTTAAAATATCATCTTTTGCTTCTAAAGGTTTTTTTCAAAAAAATTCTTTTGGTAAAGTAAGAATTGATTTATTAAAATTATTAAAACAATATTTAAATTCCTTAATATCATTTAATTCTTCTTCAGTAGCATTTTCAGGAAACATTACTACTCTTAGAGGAATATTATATTTTTTTGCAAAACTAAAATCTCTTTCATCATGAGCTGAACATTTAATTATTCAAGTTCAATAATCAGATAAAGCATAACTAGAAATCCATAATGGTAATTCTTCATTAGTAATAGGATCTAATAAATATCTACCAGTAAAAATTCATTCATGATCTACTGTTTCTTTATATCAACCTCAAACTTTTTGATTATTTATTTTTTGTGTAAAATCTAAAATTTCTTTTTCATTTTCTACTCATTCAACTAATTTTGATAAAATATCATGGTCAGCAGCAATTACTGCAAAAGTATCTGCATAAAATGCTTCAAAATGAGTTGAGTATGTTTCTATTTTTAAATCAGTATCTTTAACTTTTAATTTATATTTAACTCAATTATTTTTTCAAATCCAATTTCTTTGCATTTCTTTTATACCTTCTGGCCAATCTAATTTATCTACATCATTTAAAAGTCTATCAGCATATTTAGTAATAGCCAAAACCCATTGTCTAATTTTTTTCTTTTCTACTTTTTCTCCACATCTTTCACAAGAAAAATCATTTAGCACTTCTTCATTTGCCAAACCAGTTTTACAACTTGGACAATAATTTATTGGTAAATCTTGTTCATAAGCTAAACCTTTTTCAAAAAGTTTTAAAAAAATCCATTGAGTCCATTTATAATATTCTGGATCAGTTGTATTTACTTCTCTATCCCAATCATAAGAAAAACCTAAAGATTTAATTTGTTTTCTAAAATTATCTATATTTTGTTTAGTTGTAATTTTTGGATGAGTTCCAGTTTTAATTGCATAATTTTCTGCAGGAAGTCAAAAAGCATCCCATCACATTGGATGAAGTACATTAAAACCTTTTGCATTTTTATACCTTGCAACTATATCATTAGCAGTCATTCATTCTGGGTGCCCAACATGAAGTCCTGCTCCAGATGGAAAAGGAAACATATCAAGTGTATAAAAGCTAGGTTTAGAAAAATCATTTTCTACCTTAAAGGTTTTATTTTTTTCCCAATAGCTTTGCCATTTTTTTTCTATTTCTTTATGGTTATACATTTTTTATTAATTTTATTTTTAAGTTTTAAATTTATTATTTTTTGTAATAAAAACAATTTATTTAATACTTATTATATACAAAAATTTTTTTTTTCTAGTTTTTATTTGAAAAAAATAAAAAAATATCTATAATAGTAAAAATATTTCTTAAATTTTCTAAAAAATGAAAAATTTTAATATGTTATTATTTTGGCTAGGTTTTTTTATTTTTGTTATATTTGTTGCCTCAAATGCTTTAGCTATACCTCAAATCTTTTTTTTATGACCACCTGCTTTATGATATATGTGAATTATTTATGTTTGAATAATTTGAATGGTAATGTGATGGGGGTTAAATTGAATGTTAAACAAAAAATGAGGTTCAAACTATGATGACTCTGATGATTGAGAATGATTTTAACTTTGTGGCAAAAAATATTTTAACAAAATTTTAATTAATAAACAATTTATATTTTAACTAACAAAATTATGGATTTAAATAAAGTACAAATAATAGGTAGAATAACTCAGGATATAGAATTAAAACAAACTCCAAATGGACAAAATGTTACTAGTTTTTCTATTGCTACAAATAGAAATTGGACTGATTCTAGCTGAGTTAAACAAGAACAAGTAGAATTTCATAATATTGTTTTATGGTGAAAATTGGCAGAAATTGCTAGTCAATATATGAAAAAAGGTTCAAAAGTTTATATGGAATGAAGATTACAAACCAGAAATTGGGAAGCTCAAGATGGAACAAAAAGATATAGAACAGAAATAGTTTGAGAAAATATGATTATGCTTGATAATAAATCTGATAACCCATGAGATTTTTCAAAAAATTCTAATTCAGCTACAACTTCAACAACTCCGGCTGTAAAAAAATCTAAAATAAAAGAAGAAGAAGAAATTTCTGTTGAAGATATTCCTTTTTAAAAAAAATTTGAAAAGTTAATTAAAACAAAAAATCCTAAATTAAATTTTAGGATTTTTTGTTTTATATTTTTTTACTTACTTATTTTTCATTCAACCAACATTTTATTAAATTCCTCTGTATCAGCTTTATTTAAAATCTTTATATTTTCAAGTCTTTCTTTAGCTTCTATAAAAATTTTTCTTTCCTTTTCAGCTTCTAAAGCAATTTGCTCTCTAAAATCTTCTATTTCATCAAAATGATTTTTTAATTTAGCAACATTTTCTATAAAAATAGAAGTTGAAACAACTGGTTTAGAAGACATTTCTTCAGCTTTTTTATTTCATTCTATAGCTTTATCTGTCAATTCAGAACTCATTTTATCAATAGTTCTTCCCATAACTTCCATAGCTTTCATTGAAGCATCAATAGCCTTTTGGCTAGAAGTTTCTATAATTGCAGTTGAAAGAAGTGTTTTGAAAATTGGCCTACTAGAACTCATTGCTAGAGATAATTTATTAGCAGAATCAAGTCTCATTAAAAGTCTTTTTCTAGCCATATCTAAATTACCAATTAACACAACTAAATTTCATTGAAAAAATTCTACATTTCTTAAAAATAAACTTAATTTATTTTTTTTATTTTCATCTTCTGTTTGTTCTATCTTTTCTCTTAATTCCTCTATTTTAACAGAAATAAATTCTTTATAAGCAATAACTTTTTCCAAATTTCAACCTATTCAATCTAAAAAGTTTTTTTGTAAATCAATAGATTTATTAACTGAACTATAAGAAATATCAAAACCTTCGAAAATCACACCAATTTTTCATTCAACTCATTTCATATTAAATGAAGCTTCATCAAATTTTTTATCAATAGATTTTGCCAAACTTCCAATTAAAGGAATAGATTTTGCTATTCTCATCAAAGCTCAGTCATTATTTATAATATCACTATAAACTTCTTGAACAGAATTATTCATTTTGTCTAATTCTCCTGAAACATTCATTATAGGATCATTATCTATAACAATAGCTGTTTCTGAAATAATATTATCAATTGGAGCCATAATTCTTTCTCAAACTTCTCTAAAATCTCTTGCTTCAGAAAAAACATTTTCTATTTTAGCTAATTCTGTAGCTTCTAGTTTTACTAATGCAACTTGTTTTTTGTTATCTTTTGTAGTCATAATAAAATTTTTTTTATACAAATAAAATTTAGAACAAAAAGAGTTTATCACTTTTTTTTAAATTTCAAAATTTTTTTTAAACAAATAAATTTACTAAAAATATTTTTAATTAAAAAAGACAATTTTAATTTTGATAAAAATTAAAAATATGATAAAATTAAGAAAATAATAATTTTCTTAATTTTTTTATGTCAAAAACAAAAAAAATCCTACATTTTATTTTTCCTTTTTTAAGTTGGATAGGACTTTTAAAAGATAAAAATATTTTAAGAGCTGATATAATTGCCTGAATAACTGTTGCTTTAATAGTGATTCCTCAAGCTATGGCTTATGCTTCTTTGGCTTGATTTGATACACAATATTTACAATATTGACTTTATACTGCACTTATTGGGGTTATTATTTGATGACTTTTTGGTTCTAGTAGACAAATGTCAACTTGAGCTGTTACAATTGTTGCTCTTATGACAGCAACAGCTCTCGAGCCACTTGCTACAACTCCTGAAACTTATGCAGTTTATGCCTCACTTTTAGCATTATTTATTTGAGTTTTTTATTTACTTTTATGATTTTTACGACTTTGAATAATCGTAGAATTTTTATCAAATCCTGTAATTATTTGATTTACAAATGCTGTTGCACTCATAACTGTTATAAAACAATTACCAAAAATTTTTTGAGTAGATGTTCCAAAAAATGATAATATTTTAATATATATTATAGATATTTTTAAATATTGAATAGATAATGTTTTTTCTATAACTTTTTTATTTTGAGCTGGGGCAATAGTTTTTATGATTTTATTGCAAAAATTTTTTCCAAAATATCCAAAAGTTTTAATTATTTTATTTTTATCTATAATTGCTTCTTATTTAATAGGTTATTCTGGAGATTATGGTTGAAAAATAGTATGAATAATTCCTCAATGATTACCTGAATTTGTTATTCCATATCCTGAAAATATTAGTTTTGAACAAATAAAAAATTTGGCAATTTTTTCTATTATTATTGCTCTTATATGATTTACAGAAACTATTGCTGTAGCCAAATTTGTTGCAACTACAACCAAACAAAGGCTTTCTCCTAATAAAGAATTAATTTGACAATGATTGGCAAATGTTTCAAGTAGTTTTTTTGGAGGTTTTTGAGTAGCTTGAAGTTTTAGTAAAACAGCTGTGAACTTGAAAAGCTGAGCCAAAACTCCTTTTGCCTCAGTTTTAACTTGAATTTTAGTTTGAATTACTTTAATGTTTTTAACTCCACTTTTATACTATTTACCAATAGCTATTTTATCAGCAATTATAATAGTTGCAGTTTCTCATTTAATAAAAATTGAACCTTTAATAAAATATTACAAAATAGAAAAAAAAGATTGAATTTTATGAGTTTTAACTTTTTTTCTAACTTTATGATTTTATCCAAGTATTGAAAACTGAATAATTCTTTGAGTTTTGATTTCTTTGTCTTTATTTATTCACAAATCAATGAGACCAAAACTTCAAGAAATGTCTTTATATAAGGATTGAGATTATAAAGATGCAGAAGAATTATGATTAAAAACTTCTAAAGAAATAAGTATTTTGAGATTTAATAATATTTTATATTTTGCAAATTCTAGTTATTTTGAAAAACAAATTTTGGATATTTTACTTGAAAAAGATAAATTAAAAATTATGGTTTTAGAATTAGAATGAATGTGAGATATAGATAGTTCAGGAGTTGAATCTTTTGAAAGTATTATAGAAACTATTAAAAAAACAGATGTAGAATTATATATTACAGGTTTGAGAGTAAAAGTGATAAATAAGCTTTGAAAAGTTAATTTTTTTAAAAAATTCTGAAAAGAAAATATTTTTCCTAATATTGAAAGTTTGGTAGAACATTTATTTACTACATTTAATAAAAAAGAAGTTAATTTGAGACCATTGCTAAAATACAGTCCCAAAAAAAATCTGGAAACAAAAGATGATTTAAAAATTTTGAAAAAACTTGTTGATAAATATGTGAAGAAATAAAAATTAAATATGTTTTTTACTTGCTATAGAATTTTCCCAAAAAATAATTTGCAATTTTAATTTTTATTGTTAAACTATTTATGAAACTTCCAAAAAAAGGAGGGAATACTAAGGACAATTTATCCTTGTTAGGATATCTAAAAGATAGTGAGCAGCTGAGTATTTTTGGGAAATATTATACGAGTGTTGCAATAAAAATAATTTAAAAAGATGGCTTTTTAAGTTATTTTTTTTAGTCTTTAAAATAAGAAGAAATGTAAAAAGTATAACTATCTTTATTATTATTTATTTCTTTTCTCAAATGGACTATTACAGTTACTCATTTAGGAGTTAATCAAATAATTTCATATTGATTAACATCGTTTTTATAACAAAAATCAGCTTTTTTAACTAATTCAATTCAACAAAAAAAAGATTGTAATCTATTTATATTATATCTTCTTTTTTGTCTTATATTTACTTCAAACCATTTTTCAATATATACTTTTCTTCTTTTTTTACTAAAAGCTATTGAAGATATGTATTTGTGATTTTTTATATATTGTTTTATTTTATTTTTTAAAAAACTTTTATTTTTTGATTGTTCAATTTCTGTTTTAAGTTTATGTATTTTTTTAATCATAATTAATATTTCTCAAAATAAATATTTTTTTCTCAAACTCACAAATTTTCTAAAATTTTTATAGAAGATTCTATCATCACAGGAATTCAACAAATATAAAATTCAGAGAAATTATTAATATTTTCTTTTATTAAAAAATCTGTAATATATCATTTTCCATATTTTTCATCATTTTGCTTTGTTAAATAAATTTTATAATCAAAATTAGAATTTTTCTTTTTTAATTCTTCTAATTTTTCAATATAAAATAAATCTTCTTTTTTTCTAGCTCAAAAAATTAACATTATTTTAGAGTCTAATTTTTTTTCTAAAGCTCATAAAATCTGATTATAAAGAGGAACTAAACCAGTTCAAGTTCAAAGAAATAATTTATTTTTATTATTTTCTTGCAAAACAAAATGTCAAGAAGGTCAAACTCCTGATAAAATATCTCCAATTTCCCTTTCACAAATATATTTACTTCCACCTCTTCATCAATTTTCTAATTCCCGTTTTTTTATAATTAAAATAAATTTATTAGAACCCAAAAAATCTAAGATAGAATATGCTCTACCTCAAATTTTATCTAAAATAAAAGTTACAAATTGTCATGATTTAAAATCTTTTCAAAAATCCTCTATATCATTTTCAAAAATTAATTCATAAACATCAGGAGTTAATTTATTTTTTTCTATTAATTTAAATTTTTTTAGCATTTTTTTATTTTTTTTTAATTATTACCATCTTTTAAAACTAGGACAAGCCTGAGCAATATCTACAACAGAAAACCCTTTATATTCTATTGCACTTTTTATAATTTCTTTTAATTGCTTAAAATTGTCTGTAGTTGCTCTTTTAGTAAATTTGCAACCTGAAGCTTCTGCCAAAACTAAAACATCAAAAGGAGCTGTTTTATTTCCTTCTGGGGTAGTTTTTGTTTTTGCTCAAATTGGAGTAGTTGCTGAAGCTTGTCAAGTAGTTAGGGCATAGTTTTCATTATTAAAAATCAAATAAGTCATATCAATATTTCTTCTGCACGCGTGTATAAAATGTCACATTCCAATTCAAAGTCAATCTCAATCACCAGAAATAGCCAAAACTGTCAATTCAGGATTAGTCATTTTTATTCAAGTTGCAAAAGGAACTCATCTTCAGTGAAGAGTTTCAGCACCATATCAATCAATATATTGACTAGATTTTCAACTACATCAAATTCAAGTCACAACAACTCTGTTATGACTTTCTATTTCTAATTCTTTAAAAACATTTTTTATTGCCATAATAATCAAAGTATCACCACAACCTGCACACCATTGTATATTTGTTAATCCTGCTCTCATATTTTTTTATTTTTTATTAAATTATTTTTAACATAATATATATTTTTTTCTTTTTGTAAAATATTTTTGGCTCTATTTTTTATAGAATTAAAATTTTAGATAAATTTTTTAATTACTTTGATTTTTGAATTTTATTGTTCCAGATTTATCTAAAAAAATATCAGAAGAAAATTTTATTTCATCTTTTGTAATTATTTTATCTTTAAATTTTATTTCATTTTTTGTTATATAAATATCTTTTG
The DNA here is from genome assembly GCA_027066455.1 of Candidatus Altimarinota bacterium. Classification (GTDB taxonomy): domain Bacteria; phylum Patescibacteriota; class Gracilibacteria; order BD1-5; family UBA6164; genus JAMONT01. The sequence goes on along the minus strand of JAMONT010000084.1, from coordinate 4,500 downwards.
CAAAAGATATTTTATCTTTTGTAATATAAGCTTCATCAGAAACTTTTAAGGATTTTATACTTCTAAATTTTTCTCAATTTTTATAAACTCAATCTTCTTTTATTTCAATACTTCAAATTGTTAAACTTCTATTATTAAATTTTATAGAATTTCAAATTTTTGCTTCTTTTCAAACAGAAAAATTATTTCAAATAGTTAAAGAATCTCAAAAATTAATTACTTTTTTTATTCAAGGATTAATTTCATTAATATCATCTCTTAATAAAACAATAGTATCTCTTTTATTATTAACTACAATTTTATCATCATTTAAAATAATATTAACATCTTGATCTCCTACAACAATTTTATCACTATTTAAAATAAAATTACTTTCCATACCTCAATTATTTTTAGAATCATTAATTACAATTTTATCACCGTTTATTATAAAAACAGTATTTCAATCATTAAAAACAATTTTATCATTTTCTATAATAAAAACCATTTCTTCCTCTTTTTCAATATTTTCCTCTGTTTTTACTTCTTTTTTATCTTCAACTTTTTCTTCAACATTATCAGTATCTTTTTCAGAATTTTTTATTTCCTTTTTTTCTTCATTTTTTTCTCAAAATCATGTTCAAAGTTCAATCTTTTTTCAATTAGAAGTTTCTATTTTTAATCCTGATTCTCAAAATTCTATTTTATTTCATTGTCAATTATCAATTGTACAACTTGCTAACATTAATATTGTTAGTAAAACTATTATTTTTTTCATAATTTTTTTTATTAATTTTTAAAATATAAATTCAAGTTAATTATAGGTTTTTTTTAATATAATCAATTTTTTTATTGAAGTATTTAGGTTAATATAAAAATTTTGTGTTATTTTCAGTTTTTTTTTAATTTGGATTAATTATAACTTTATTATTAATATTTACTCATTTAAGATTTTTTGATTTTAGATTAAGTCAAATATCCATATTTTCAATATCTTTTTCTAATTCAGAAAAATCTCAAAAATTAATATCAGGATATTTTTCTTTTAATGTTTTTTCAGCAAGGTCTCCTCAAGATTTTTTTCATTTAAAAATGGCTCACATATCTTTCAAAGTCAAAGCAAATGCTTCTGCTTGAATTTTAGTTTTTTCTTTATTTGATAAATCTTTATAATCAGTTTTACCACAAGAAACAAGCATTAAAACTAAAAATAATATAGCTAATAATTTTTTCATAAAATATGAAATTAAAAAAGTAAATTAATTTTCAAATATAATTATAGGTATTTTATTTTAAAAAACAAAAAAAAATAATATTTATCTTAAATATTATTTTCAATATAATCTAAAATTATTTTAGTATCTATAAAAACTTTTTCTAATTCACATAAATTTTGTTCTAAATTAACATAAACATTTATATGAATAGTATTTCTCATTTTTCTAATATCATTAGCTTTTTCTATAATTTTTTCATCAATTAATTTATTATCTTTTGCTCAATTTAATAAAGCATTAAAATTAATTGTATCATTTAAACTAATTTCTTTTTCTTCTAATTCACAAATATGATATATTTTTTCTCAATTTTCTATTTTTAATTTTTGAACAGATTTAAATTCATTAATTTTTAAATATTTTTTTCTTCTTTTATCATCATTTTTAAATTTTTCATTAATAAAGTAATATAATGAAGCTTCTATTATTGATCCAACATATAAAATTATTGTATGAGTTTTTAGTTCAAGTATTTTTTTATTATTTAAAAAATCTAATTCCTGATAAATAGAAAAAACATAAGCAAAAAATTCATATAAAATATTTTTTATATAAACATCTTTTACAAAATCAAAAGTTTTTTCTTCTTTTAAAGTTTTTAAATCATTTTCAAAATTTATTTCTATTTGTTGCATTGTTTTTTATTTACATTTCTATAAACTATGTCATTTAAAGCCTTTAAACCTCTTTTATAACTTTCCATATCTTTAACCAAACTCTTTTTTTCTTTTTTAATTTTTTCCATATTTTTTTTAATTAAACAATTATTATGATTTTATTTTATTTATTTTTTTTGATTTAGCAAGGGAAAGTAAAAAATTTTCAAGAAAAAAAGAATTTTTTTTTAATCTAAAACTCAAAAAACCCAAAGTGGAATACTTTTTTTATCTCAAATCAAAATATCATCTTTTACAACAAAAACATCATTTCTAGATTTATTTTTTCATCAAATTTCTAATTCTATTTTTTCTCAACTATTAAAAACTAAAATAATATCTGTTCTTGATTTAAAAAATATTTCAAAATCATATTTTTCTTTTATATTATATAAATTTGAAATAACAAAAGTTTCTCTTATATTTCAAATAAAAACTGATTTTTCAAGTAAATTATGAGAAAAAATATATAAAATAGCTGTATTTGATAAATATATTTTTCTTTCTTTCCTAATTGTTTCTCAAACCCCTCAAAATTTATTCAACATAATAACCCAACCTAATTTTTCTAAGTATTTCAAATATCATTCAACAGTAATATTACTTAATCCAGTTTTATTTGCCAAAGAATTAATTGTTATTTCAGAACTAGCACTAGAAGCTATAAAAATAAGTAAATCTTCTATTTTTGAAATATTTGTTGTATGAATATCAACAAATTTAACCAAATCTTCATATATAGATTTTCTTATAGAATTTTGTAATAATTGGGGAAATTATAAAAACTATAAAAAAAATTGACATACATACATACATACAATATAATCTGTCTTAAGATTTATATATAGAAAAAATCTAAAATAAAGGAGGTTATAAATAACTATTTTTATATTATAATGTTTTAAGATAAAAAAAATATTAGGAGAAAATTATGAAAAAAATCATAGTTTTAGTTTTTAGTCTTGCTTTTGCCTTTAATTTACAGGCTTCATCTTTATTAACTTATTGGAATTTTATAAGTTCATATAACTTACAAAATGGTTCCAATTTAGCACAAAGATATCCTGGACAAACATCACTTTCTAAAAAACATTTAGGTAGTGCTTGTGGCACAATGTGTTTACTTGCTGTTGATAACTATTATGCATATAAAAAAAATTCTACACCTAATTATATTAGTTATAAATTTTTAGTTGAAGCAAAAATAATAGAGCTTTTTTCTAATTATACTAATTTAAATGCACCATATTATAGCTATCAAAGTGTATATGATATGAAAAATATGGTAAAAAATGGTTTTAGATGGAATACTGCAAAAATTCGTAGTGGTGCTTATAGTGGATATAATCAATTGGTGGCTGATTTGAATTTAGGAAGAATTCCTATTATTCTTACAAAGGCTCATTCTCTTTATGGGATACAGCATTTTATAGCTGTTATTTATGCCAATAACTCATTTGTTATCTATTTTGATCCTTGGGTTGGTAAAATTAAAGATATGACAAAAACTAAGTTCCTTAATAGTTGGGTAGGAAGTAAAATCTCTTTCATTACTCAACCTTAAAAAGGCAAGTCTCTTTTGAGACTTGCTTATACTTATTAAAAAATTAAAAATGAAAAAAATAATAATATTATTAACTATGATTCTTTTATTATTTTCTTGTAATCAACAAAATAAAATAAAAAATGAAAATATTAAAAATAAGGAATATATAAAAGAAAATGATAAATTAGTAAATGATTTTTTTCTTTTATCAAAAAATGATTTTATAAAAAAATATAAAAATATAGAAATAAACAAAAAAAATCAAAAAATCATTAATTCTTTTCTAGAAACAAATCAAAAAATTATAAATAAAAAAGAATTAATAAAAAAAATTGCTAATCATTGATATTTTACTAAAAAAATTGAACTTGTAAAAATAATAAAAAATAATCTAAAAAATGAAAAAGACTTAGAAAATATAAAAAATTATTTAACTATTTTAGTTAATTTAGAAGAAAAAATAAAACAAGAGGATTATATAAAAATATTTAATAATCAAAATACAATTAAAAACAAAGAAAATCTTTTAATTTTATTAATAGAAACTTGATTAATTCCTAAGGAAATTGAACTAAAAAATTTAATTAAAAATAATAATAAAATTTTTTCTATAAAAGAAAAATTACAAAAACAAAAAAAATATATAGAATCTTTTTTAGAAAAAAATTATAAAAATTATGATAATATAGATTTTGAATTATTATTTGATTTTGTAAATAAAAATTCTATTAATGCTGATTTAACTGTATCTAGTGTTTTAATAGAATTAATTTATATGCAAAAAAGATGATTTTTAAAAGAAAAAGAAATAAAACTTTTAAAAAAATCTATAGAAAAAAATAAAAATGTAGGAGTTTATCTTTGAGCTTCTCCTGTAAATAATATTTGAGATTTTTCTGATTTAATACTAAATTCGGCTAAATAGTAAAAAATGTGTGCTATTTTTTACTAAAAAAAGGCTTTAAATAAATAAAAAATAGCTATAATTAATGTATTTTATTAACTAACATTAATTATATGCAAAAAAAACTGTCAAAAATGT
>JAMONT010000083.1 GCA_027066455.1 Candidatus Altimarinota bacterium | reverse complement strand
AATATTCCTAAACAAAGTAAACCAATTAGATGGAATGAAAATTTAGGAGAATTTGAATTTTATTGAGAAGATTGAGTTGATTATGATTCTAGTAAATATATTGGAGAATGGTAGAAAAAATCTTAGAAAAAATTTTCTAAGATTTTATTTTGTAAAAAATTATTTTTTTTATATACTAAATCAAATATTAAAAATATATTAACTTTAATAAAAAATAAAAAAAATGTTAAACCAAGAAGAAAAAATAAATGAAATATATGAATATATTCAAAATAAAAAAAAGCAAGAAAAAAGGTCTTTGATTTTTAAATGGATATTTAGAATACTATTTATTTGATATATTTTATATTCTGTTTTTGTGTTAATTCCTAATTATATTGAAAAACACAATTTGTGATGAATCTTGAAACAATATCAAACAATGTTTTCTTGAAAAAAATGAGATTCTACAGATGTTACAGAAATATTTAATAGTGTTTTATGAGCTGAAAAAGGAGAAAAAAAAGACCTTTTTAAAGAACTTATTGATGAAAAAGATCCTGAAAAAATAGAAAAAACAAGAAGGGAGCTTTCAGAAAAATTAAAAAAATATTTGCAAGATAAAAAAGAAAAAGAAGAAGGAAGGAATTTTTAGTGAAAAAAATAAAAATTAAATATTAAAAAATTTTAAATACTAAAAAATTATTAAAATTTTTTTTTAAAATAATTTTTTTACTTTTTTCTTGCAATAACTTCTATTTCAACTAAAGCTCAAAGCGGTAATTTACTAACTTCTATTGTTGATCTAGCTGGTTTATGCTCAAAATATTTTTGATAAATTTCATTAACTTTTGTAAAATCTGAAATATTTTTTAAAAAAATAGTTGTTTTTACTACATTTTTTAATTCCAATTTTTTACTTTTCAAAACTCATTTTATATTTTCACAAACTCTAATTGTTTCATTTTCAACTCATCATTCAACTATTTTCATAGTTTCAGGATCAAGTCAAATTTGTCCAGAACAATAAAATATTTTTCAAGCTTTAATAATAGGAGAATATGGTCAAATAGCTTTTGGAAAATTATTTTTTTCCTGCTTTTCTTTTTTAATTTTTTGCATTTTTTTTTATATTATTTTATAAAATAATTTTATATATTATAAGAAAAAAAAATTAAAATCAAAAAAAAAATTATAAAAAGTTGCACATTAAAATTTTTTAATATAATAAACTTATTATTTATTAAAAAATTAAAAAAAATTATGGGAAAAATTACATATTTTACAGATGAAAAACCTGTTAAAAAAATTATAAAAAAAACTGAAAAAGTAGAAGAAGAAAAAAAAATAATTAATGAAGAAATAATAGTGGAAGAAGAAGAAGAAAATGAAGAAACTCCAGAAGAAAAAATTGTTTTACCAATTCCTGATTATATGCAAAATATTTCTGAAGTTTTGTGATTTGCTATTTTTGGAATAAAATCCGTTTTGGAAATGATAAAGGAGTGAGCTACAGTTCCTTTTATTGCCAGATATAAAAAAGAAGTTACTTGAGGTCTTGGGGAAGATGAAATTAGAGATATTTTAGATTTGAGAAAAAAGCTAGAAAACCTTTTTAAAGCTAAAAATACAGCAATTAATTGAATTGAAGAATTATGAAAATTAACTCCTGAACTTAAAGAAAATATTTTAAAAGCAAAAACTCTAAAAGAAGTTGAAGAAATTTATAAACCTTATAAATCTAAGAAAAAAACTAAAGCAATGACTGCTCTTGAAAATGGTTTTTGAGTAATTGCTGAAAAAATAAAAGAAAATATTATAAAAGAAGAAATAGAAAATAGTGAAGAATTTAAAAAATTATTAGAAATTCCTATAAAAAATTTGAAAGAAAAAACTGAAAATAATCCTAAAATAGAAGAAATTTTTGAATGAGCAAAAGAAATAATTTCTGCTGAAATTAATCAAAATTCAGAAATTAGAGAATCAATGAGAAAATATTTACTTGCAAATTGAGCTTTAGTTTCAAAAGTAAAAACTGAAAAATCTCTTGAAAAATTAAATGAAAAAACTAGAGGAGAAATGTATAAATTTGACCTTTATAAAGAATTTGATTTAATAATTTCAAAACTAAAATCTTACCAAGTCTTGGCTTTGAATAGATGAGAAAAACTTTGAATTCTTTCTATTAAAATAGAAAAAACTGAAATTTTACTTGAAAAAGCAGAAAATAAATATTTTAAAATACTTGATGAAACTAAAAATTTTTCACAAAATATTTTATTAAAAGAAGCTTTTAAAAATGGTTTTGATACACTTTTTAAATCTGTAGAAAATGAATTAAGAGGAATTTTGGCAGATTTAGCAGAAGATGAAGCTATAGAAGTTTTTAGAAAAAATTTGAAAGCTTTGCTTTTAACAAAACCAGAATACAATAAAAATATTTTAGCAATAGACCCTTGATTTAAATCAGGTTGTAAAATGGCTGTTTTAGATAAATTATGAAATCCAGTTTTGTTTGATAAATATTTTTTATTTAAGCAAATGGAAGCTAAGAAAAAATTGGCTTTATTATTACAAAAAGCTGGTATTGATACAATTGTTATTTGAAATTGAACTGGTTCAAATGAAAGTGTAGAATTATTACAATCTATTACTGATAGAGAAATTTTTATTGTGAATGAAAGTTGAGCTTCAGTTTATTCAGCTTCAAAAATTGCACAAGAAGAATTTCCTGATTTAGATCCTCTTGATAGAGGGACTGTAAGTATTGCAAGAAGATATATTGACCCACTTTCTGAATTTGTAAAAGTGCCAGTTGAAAGTATTTGAGTTGGAATGTATCAACACGATATGCCTGTAAAAAAATTGGAAGAAAAACTAGGGTTTGTGGTAGAAGATTCAGTAAATGAAGTAGGAATAAATGTAAATTCTTCATCTATTTATTTACTTGCACACATTTCTTGAATTGATAAAAGATTGGCTAAAAAAATTTATAAAAATAGACCTTATACAAGCAGACAAGAGCTTGAAAAAGTTTTGAATGAAAAAGCTTATGAGCAAGCAATTTGATTTTTGAGAGTTCCTGAAAGTAAAAATGAATTCGATAATACTGATATTCATCCTGAACAATATAATTTAGCAAACCATATTTTAGATAATTTTTCTGGTGGACTTGTTTCAGAATTTTTCGAAAAAAATGAAGAAAAATTAAAAGAATTATATCCAGAAACTACAATAAATACAATTAATTTTATACTAGATTCTTATGAACAATTAGGAAAAGAAAAGAGAATTAATTCTTCTCATCAAAAAGCAAAACAACCAATAACTATTGATTCAGTGCAAGTTTGAGATGTTTTAGAATGAGTTGTTAGAAATGTTTTGGCATTTTGAGCTTTTGTAGATATTTGATTAAAAAGTGATTGACTTGTACATATTTCACACCTAGCTGATAGTTTTGTAAAAGATCCAAATGATTTTGTAGAAGTTGGACAAAAAGTTAAGGTAAGAATTCTAAGTATTGATGAAGAAAAAGGAAAAGTACAACTTAGTATGAAAGAAAAATAAACTCCCTCTCACCTGAATCCTCTCTCCCTGATAGGGAGAAAGGGGCTACAAAAATATTGAAATTTTGAAAAAAATAAAATTAACATTATAAAAAATGATAAAAAAAATAACAATTATATGAGCAAGTGATGGTTTTGGTTTATGGTTAGCAAAATTTATTTTAAAAAATTTCAAAGAAAAAGTTGAACTTACAATTACTTGAAGAAATGAAGAAAAATTAAAAAAAGTTGCTAAAGAATTAAATTGTTTATTTTCTGTAGATAATATAGCTTCAGTAAAAGATTCTGATATAACTGTATTTGCTGTTCCAATTGCTTTTATGAATGAAATTATAGAAAAAGTTGCACCATTTTTGAAAAAAGATTCAATTGTTTTAGATGTTTGTTCTATAAAAAAATGACCTGCAAAAGCTTTGAAAAAATATTCTCCAGAAGATGTTTTTATATTACCAACTCACCCAATGTTTGGGCCATTTATTTCAACAATTGCTGGACAAATTTTTGTTTTAACTCCTTTAAATAAAAATGATAAAAATGATGAAAGATATATTTTTTTAAAGAATTTTTTAGAAAATTCTTGAGCAAAAGTTGTAGAAGAAACTCCAGAAGAACACGACAAAATGATGGCTGTAGTTCAAGGTTTGACACATTTTAATATGTTTGTTTTAGCTGATACAATGAAAAATTTAGAGTTTGATATAAAAAAATCTTTTTCTTTTGTTTCACCAATTTATAAAATAATGATTAGTTCAGTTGGTAGATATGTTGGGCAAAATCCAAAACTTTATGGAGATATACAAATGTATAATTCTGAAGTTTTGAATGTTCATAAAGAATTTATGAAATCTACAAAAAAATTCAATGAATTTGTTGAACAAAAAGATGAAAATTCTTTTATAAAAAATATAGAAAGTTCAGCAAAATATTTTTGAGAAAATGCTAATTTAGGTCAAAAATATACAGATAAAATTATTTTTATGATAGGAAAACAAACTGAAATTTTAGAAAAAAATATTTGAAAAAAAATTTGTTTAGAAAATATTTATTCAAGAGAAAAAAAGAATTGAATTTTGGAAAAATTTGAAGATAGAAAAATTTTTTTAGACAGTTGAGAAATTTTAGAATTTGAACAATGGGAAGTAATTTAAAAAAATATGAATGATTAATATTTAAAACTAATTTAAAAAAAATTACCTTCCCCCCTCAAAATAGGGAAAAATTATTTTTTAAATTTTACTAATTTTATTCTATTTATAAAAACAACAATTACAATAATTAATATAAAAACTATTATTTTTCATACTTTATCTAAAAATAATGCACTTATTCAAAAAATTAAAGATAAACTATAAACAAAAGTTAAAACTTGTTTTTCTGTAAATCAAACCTTTAAAAGTCTGTGATGAAGATGTGTAAAGTCTCATGTCATAGGACTTTTTTTATTTTGTAATCTTTTCAAAATTACATAAATAGCATCAACACTATAAATCCCAAAAACTACCAAAACTGTGGCAATTTTTCCTCAAGCAATTATAGCTAAAGAAGCTAACATAAAACCTAAAAACATTGTTCCAGAGTCTCACATAAGCAGTTTATTTTTTATATCAAAATACCAAAATGGTAAAATAAGTCATACTAAAATAAGAGAAATTTTCATTACAAAATAAGCATTTTCAACTCCTCAAGTATATTCATCTCAATTAAATAAAATAATTCATAAAAGAAATAAAACTCCAAAAGAAATTATTGAAAGTCCTGTAGTATTCCCTCTAATTCCATCACTCCAATTAATTGCATTAAAAATAAAAACATACCAAATAATTGTAAAAATAAGTGGAATTAAAAAAATTTCTAAGCCAAAAAAATTAGTAGAATAAATATGTAAATCAATAGTTTTATCATTCCCAAATAAGTCAAAAATTCAATTAAAAATATTACTTATGTATCCGATTTTTATTGAAGTTATTCAGATAATTGCTCAAATAATTATTTGCATTAAAAGTCTAATTTTTGGACTAACATTTAACAAATCATCTAAAAAACTCACAACTGTAATCAAAAATCAAAATCACCAAAGTAAAAATAATTTTGAAGTAAGTTCAGGATTTTCTCAAAGTAAATTAGAAAAAATAGAAAAATAACTTAAAATAAAAAATCATATAAAAAAAACTATTCACATACTGTATGGAATTGCTTTTCTTTTTAAATTATATTTTTCAGGATTATCTAAAATATTTAACTTAAAAAATATTTTTTTTATAAGTAAAATTAGACCTAAAGATAGCAATATAGAAGCTATAAATAAAGTAAAAAGTTCTAAAAACATTTGGAAAATTTATTAAAAAACTAAAAAAAACTAGCATTATTTTATATTCTATTTATAATCAATTTATTATAATTTACAATTTTTTTATAAAACAAATGCTAGAAATAAATTCTTTTTCCCTTAATACTCAAGATTATTGATTAATTTTTCTTAGTTTTGCTATTTGAGTTTTATTATTTTTTATAGGTTTAGATAAAGTATATAAAATGTATTTTTGACTTTTTTTAGGTTTTTTAATTGCAATGGTTTTGTGATTACAAAGTGAAGTTGTTGGCTTGAAATTTTGAATGAATTTGAATAGTTTTGAAGAAATTATTTTAAATAAAAAAGTTTTAATACAAGATTATTGAAGTTTATTTGTAGTGTTTTTTATGTTTTGAATGTTATTTAATAATTCTATTTTTTTTACAAATAATAAAAATTCTTTACTTAGTTCTATTTTTTCTTTTATTTTATGATTTTTTCTTTTAATATTTTTATTTTGAACATTATTTATTTTAGAAAAATATTGAATTAAAATGAATTCTTTATTTGCATATATTGCTTGATTTTTAAGTGATTCTAATATTTTTATATTAATAAAACAATATGATTATTTGATTTATTATTTTCTATTTTTTATAATTTTTTATAGGATTATATTATATATATTTTTTATATTAGTTATAGGTTTTGCAAGAAGAATAAAGGAATTAAGAGATGAAGAAAAAGCTAGAATAATAGTATCTGAAGAACCAAAAGAAAATAAATCTGAAAAAAAAGTTACAAGAATTGATTTAAAAAAGCTTAATGAATAAAAAAAATTTTTGGCTAAAAAAATTCTTTTTATCATAGTTTATCATTAAAAAACATATTTTTTTTATTTATTTTTACTAAAATTTTTAAAATCTTTTTCAAGTTGAGTTAAACTTTCTTCTTTTTCTATTTCTTTATTTTTTTCTTTGAATTTATTATAAATAATTTTTGATTTTTCTTCTGCTAATTTATTGAGAAATTTTTCAATAACTTTCTAAAATTTCTTTTCAATTCATTTTTAAAATTAAATCTAATCTTTCTATCCAATCTGACATTTTCATAATTATTTTTGATTCTGCCATAGATTCTGCAAATGCTAAAAATTGTTCAACTAAAAGTCAGAGTGTTTTTATTTCCTTTTCATCTAAATAATTTTTTGCAATAATTACATCTTTTTTAGTTATTTTATTTTCTCATTCTTTACTAAAAGATTGCATTCAAAGTAGAGGTTTTGAAATATCAATTCTATTATAAACTAATTCTGCTGCTGTTTTCCTGCTAATTGCCCATAATAATTTATTTTGGACTGTTGTAAAAAATTTAATTGTTTTATCATCTTTTGGATTATAATCAATACTTGTAGTATAAATATCTTTAATTTTTTGATAAAATATTTTTTCTGATAATCTAATTTCTCTTAATTTATTTTGAAGTTTGTCAAAATACTGAGTTGTTTTTCAAGATTTTATTTTTTCTTCATTAATTGTAAATCAATTTATCAAATATTCTTTTAATTTAGTAGTTGCCCATTTTCTGAATTGCACTCATTGTTTTGATTTTACTCTATATCAAACTGCAAAAATTATATCAAGATTATAATATTCTAACTCCCTATTAACTTCTCTATTTCATTCTTTTTGAACTGTTTGGAAAAACCAAACAGTTGCTTTTTTTTCGAATTCTCATTCATCATAAATATTCTTAATATGTTCACTAATTGTTCATTTTGATTTTCAAAAAAGCTGGCTAATTTGTAAATTAGTCATCCAAAAAGTTTCATTTTCAATCAAAATATCAACTGAAATTTGTCAGTTTTCTTTTTTGTAAATAATTATATTTTGTGATTTGTTCATATTTTTAAAATTATTTCTAAACTAGAGTAAATATACTCAAAAACCAAAAAAAAGCTAAAAAAATATTTAAACAATAAAATAAGTAACAAAAGCTCAAACTACACAAACTGAAGAAACTAAATAAAACATCAATTTTGCTAAATAATCTGAAGCACTTATTTTTACATAAAGAATTTTAACCAAAGTATTCATAATAACAGCAATTGTAATTGTAATTACTCAAACAGAAGCTAACATTTTTTCATCAGAAACTAGTCAAGAAACTTTTATATAAATTGCATCAACATCAGCAAAACCAGAAATAAATGAAATTATATAAATAGGCATATTTTCACTTAACCAACTAACTTGTTGTTTTAAAAAATCTTGATAATAAAGAGCTGTATTCATCAAAACTGAAATCATAACATAAAAACCTCAAAATTGTATAGCAGGCCAAATTTCAAATGGACTTGATAATTTTATATCAGCTTTTTCATTTCAAGCTTTTTTTGATTCTTTGTGATATTTTTTCATACAATAAATAGCCAAAATTGCAGCAAAAATAGACATAGATAAAGGAATATAAAAAATTTTATAACCAAGACTTAATCATCAAATTACAAAAATTCATAATATTACTCTAAGCATCATTGTTGAAATTCAAATCAAAATTCATCATGCAAAAACTAAAGAAATTAAATCTGAATGTTTTCTAGATTGAGCTTGTTTTTCTTGAGAAGCAAGTGAAATAGTTACAGCTGTTGAACTAGATAATCATCATAAAAAAGCTGAAATAGGAATTCATCATTTTGCTCAAATAAATTTTGAAAGAAAATATCAAACAAATCAAATACCAGAAATAAATAAAACAAATAACCAAACTTTGAATAAATTTATATCTGAAAAAATAGCAAAAACTAAAGAATTTTTACTTAATTCAAAATTAGTTCAAACAAGTAATTCACTAATAGGAATATTTGGTAAAATTGGTAAAATTGCTCAAGAAAAAACTAAAAGTTGCAGTCAAGCTAACCATTCTTTATGATTTAGAATTTCAGCAAAATTATCTATTTGATATCTAAAAGTATTCACTAAAGCAATAATAATAGTCAAAATAATTGCTATAATTTCTTGTCAAAAACCTATTAAAACTCAAATCCAAAAAACTAAAAAAGCTCATAGTTCAGCTGTTATTCAAATTCTATTTAATCTAAAACTACCAGAAATATGAGAAATAGCCAAAAGTACTAAAATTGAAAAGAAAAATATAATTGGCATATATGGCATTGTACTAAAAAAAGTTGATACTACTCATAATATTGCTAAAAAAATATTTGTTCTTATTCATAAAAATTTTATTTTTTCTTCGCTTTTATTAAAATGCATTTCTCTTTGTAATCCTATAAATGCTCAAGCAAATAATGCAATTCAAAGTTGCATAAAAATAGTATTTATTTCCATATTTTTATTTTTTATTAAATTATTTTTTTATAATTATATATAAAAAAAATTTAAAACAAAATTTTTATTTTTTTCTATATTTTTCAAGTAAAATATTATTTATTTTTTTTCTATATTTTTCTTTTAAAATATCATTAATTTTTTTTCTATAATTTTTTTGTTTATTTAAATTATTATCTTTATTAACATATTCTATTATTTTTTCCCCCTTTTTTTCTGTTTTTTCTTGACTTTTTTCTTGTTTAATATTAGATTCTTTTTCTTTTTCTTTCTTAAGAATATAATTTTTTTCATAATCTATTAATGTTTTTTTAGAATCAATTTCTAAAAATTTTCAATCCTTTTTTTCAAAAAAAATATATTTTACTTCTAATTTTTGTATTTTTAATTCTAAATTAATTTCATTATTTTTTATTTGATTTTTTTCATTATTTTCTAATGTTAAAAAAACTTCTCATCATAAATTTTTACAATTTTCTTCAACTTTTTCAGAAATTATTTTATCTTCTTCAAAAGTTCATGGTATTATAGACATCTTTATTTCTGATGCACATTGAATTTCCATATTATTTAAAATAATATTTTCTCAAGATTTAAATTCAAAATATTTTTCAAATCAAGTATTTTTTATATTAGTTTCTTTTATAAAATTATTTTGAAAAGTATATAAAAAATCTATAATATTAAATTTAAAATTGTCTTCATTAAAAGTTTTATCAAAAAAATTATCTATATTTAAATTAAAATTATCCAAAGTTTTTAGTTCTCAAGAATAATTTCATAAAATAAAATTATTTAATTTTTCTTTATTTTTTAGAATTTTTTCACAAATATTTTTTTCTCAATTACAAGATAATTCAAATTTATTTAAAAAAATTTGAACTTGATAATTATATTTATTAATATCTTTTTTTGTACTATCTTTTAATTTATTAACAAGTTTTATTTCATTTTTAGTTTTATCAACTTTTATATTTATATTATTATTTCACATTTCTTTTACATCAATATTTTTATAATTTGTAAAATAATAATATCAAAGTCATCCTATAATTATAAATATAGGAATTACTATTATAAAAAAATTGTTTTTTAATAAGTCTAAGTAATATTCAAACATAATATTTTTTTATTCAATATAAAATCAATCAGAAATAGCTTCAGGAGAAGACATTTCATTGTTATATGCTTGAACTCTCCAAACATATATAACATTTTTTTCTAAACTAAAATTTTTGTTAACTTTTATACAATTTCAAATATTTCAAGAATAATTATTTGATACAACACAAGTACTTGTTTTATTTCAAATATTTACAAAATCAAATACAGCTTGTTTTTTAGTATAATTATACAATTGCACATAATATCAATTTGCTTCTTTTACCTTTTTAAAATTAACTGCACTTTTTTGTTCTTCTGTTTGTTTGTTATAATCTCAACTTAATCAATCTTTAACTAATGCAGGAGGATCAAGTCTAGAACTAGAAATTTGATAAACATATCAATCTTCAGCTCAAACTAAAATATCTAATAACAAATCTTCATTTGTATCTCATATTATCATTCTTTTTATAGAACTTCATATATAAAATCATCTTTTAATATCTCAATTGATTCATATTAAATAAACATATCAATCTCATGATCATACCAATACTTGTGGTTTTCATTCATTCATAAAATCTCATAATAAAACATCAGCTGTTGCTATAGGAATTAAATTATTGTTTAATGCAGATATATCAGAACTATATTTTTTTGCATATATATAATAATTTTTCCATAAATATTTTAATCATTCATCTTTTTCCCAAGTATACAAAGCAATTTCTCAATCTATTCATCTAATAGCAATATATACTTTTCAAGTGTCTTCATCTTTATATAAAGAAGGAATTCATATATCTTGCCGATGAGTTTTTTTAATTTGTTTTGTAGTTATTTCAAATAATAAATTTAGCTTTGTTTTATCATTTTCATCAATTTTCCATATTTTTAAATCATCATCATAACCTCTTAAAATTTCTTTTTTTCAATCTCAATCAAAATCAAAGGCTGATAAAAGTTTACTAGCATTTCTAATAGCTTGATTTCATTCATTTATTGAAAATCAACTTGCTATACTTCAACTTAAAGATAATATTCTATGTGCTCTTGCTTGAGTTCAAATTACAAAATCATCTTTTCAATCAGAATCAAAGTCTTCTGAAACAGCTGAATATTTATCTCATCATGCACACCATCAATTTCAATTTCCCCAATCTAATTTAGGAATTATTTCACTATTATCTTTTCAACTTCTTATTGTGTAAAATAAATTTCTAGAAAAATTTGCACTAGCAGAACAATAAGACCAACTATTATCTAAAATTCAGTCTCAATCTATATCTCATTGCCATCATTCTCAGTTATATTTTAATGTATAATTTCAAGGTCAATTATAAGTATAAGCTTTTCAGTTTTGAAAAATTTCATTTTCTCCATCTCTATTCATATCATATGAATAAAAAAATTCATTTGATATTTTTGTTGGGGAATTAATAGGAGTTGCATTTCTGGCATCAAACATTCAAGTAGATTTTATCATTAATCTATTATATTTATTATTTCCTTGTCATAATTTTGAAATAATCATATCATTAGTTTCACCTCAAGAATAAAGTGTATCATTTGTTTTTTTAATAAAATTAGTAATTCAATTATCAAAATCTGTTCTATAATAATTTACAGTATTTTTTGAGGAATTATAAGAAATAATATACATATCCTTATTATCCTTAGTTAATCAATATTTTTGTCTACTAGGGACACTACCATATCAATTAAAAGTTTTTATTAAAGTTGTTCAAGAGTCTTCTACTTCATATAGTTTAAATCATCATCATTCTGAAACTACAAATTCTTTTTTTCAATTTCAATTTGTATCATAAGAAGCTAAAAATATTCAAGAATCTTTCCCTTTTTCTCTATTTTCATCATAACCATTATCAAAAAGAGTGTTTCCAAAAAAACTTCAAGAAATTTTTAAAGAACTTTCAGTTAATGGGGCTTTGAATGTATCAACTCAATTAAAAGTATAAAAGTAATAATAAGTTCATTTTCTTAAAACTATATAATCTTTAGTTCAATTATTATAAATTCAAACAGGACTATAATTAGAGTCAAATTTATCATATTCTATTTTATAATTAAATGATTCATTTTCAGCTGAATCTTTTTTATAACTAAAACTATTTTGTCAATTGTACTTTAATAACATCCATTTATTAGCTTTTGTTACAGGGTCTTCTCAGTAGGTCAAAATGTATGAATTTTCAGGGCTAGAATTATTTTTTAAAACTATTGGTTTATGATAGTTTATAGCTGAATTATTAAAAGAAGAAAGAGACATAAATTGTTTCATTTTAGAATCTAAAGGATCAAGTCAAGAGACAATTATTCTTGATTTTTTATTATTATTTAATTCTTTATCAATTCTTGCTATATATTCATCATTTCAATCTCAATTTATATCATAAAAATATCATATACTTCTACTCCGTCAATTATAAGTATTTCATCAATTATTTAATTTAGCAAATGCTGGCATTTTAAATTTATTTGGTAGAGGTAAGCTAGAATCTACATCATTTGAATAAAAACTAAATTGATTTGCTCATTTAGCTCAAATTACTAACTTATTATTTATTTTTCACATTGACCAAACATAAGGTTGATATCAATCAGTTACATTTTCATTATAATTTCAAAATCATTCTGAAGACCATAATGTTTCTCATATTACTTTATTTCAAGATTTAAAAAATTTCATTGAATGATATTTTTTGTACCATTGTTTAAAATGATATTCTTTAATTCAATCTCAGTTTATATCAAATGTTTTATAATTAAGTCATGGCCATCATACTTTTACTTTTTTTTCAGTTCAAGAAACTTTATTTGATATCCAATCTAATTCTCAAGTTTTTCAATTAATAACTCATATCCACCAATCTTCTCATAAAGCTACTATTATAGATTTACTTCAATCTCACATTATATCTTCTATTCATAAAACTTTTTTTATTCATAAAACTTTAGTTTGCCATACTATTTTTCAATTAGTAGTATCTCATAAAATAAGTTTTCATCAAAATCAATAAAGCATATTTTCTTTAGAGTCTCAATTAATATCTTCTCATCAAAAATAATTTGTTGCATTTTTGTTTTTTGTAAATAATTTCCATTTTACTCAAATTGTTTTATTTAATCATCATTTTAATCATAAATTAGATCTATCATGATTAGCAGTTTGAATTCATTGTCAATAATTATAAACATCTCAAAGAGGCCATTGTCATACATAATTTGTTTCTCAGTTTGGAAGTAACACTCAAGTATAAGCTTCTCATTTTAATATATCATCTTTGTTTTCTAAACATTTTCTATTATTATTATCTTTTATCAAATCTCATATTATTAGACAAGTATGGTCAATATATTGTGTAGTAGGATTTAAAGAATCAGAATAAGTATCAGAAAAAATTTTATATTTTCATTTTCATTCTAAAAAAGAAAAATTGTATCTTTTTGCAATTTTTTCATATAATTTCATTTTTTCATTTTTGCTTGAATATAATTTTTCAAAGCTTCATTTAAAAACAATATTATCTCATCAACTAAAATCAAAATTATTATTATCTAATATTACTCAAGAATATGAATTTGGTAGATTTGAAAAAGTATTAAAAGATAATTTTTTATTTTCAATAACATCTAAAATATCAGTATTAGATAAATCAGAGGCTATAATTGTTGGTGTTGTGATAATATAGTCTAATCATCAAGTTGAGAATTTTACTATTTTTCAATTATAATTTCAAATAATATATGTATTTAATGTTTCTTGTGAAGCATAAACTTTATTTATTAGCATTCATTCTAAATCTGATTTTGCTGGATTATCTCACTCTAATGCAGCTCACAGCTGATACTCCATTTTTTGATTTGTTATTGAGTATGAATAAGGATTTCTAGTTATAGGATCTAAAGGAATTGTTGATATAATTCATAAATCTTTTCTTGTTTTATTTCAAAAAACTCATTGAAGCCATACAGTTGCTCAACTATAAGTGATATTAATTGTATCACTTGGTTCTGGATATTGTGATTCTTTAGCAAAATAAATATCTAGTGTTTTTTGAATGTTTTTTAAATCAGTAATTCTAACTGTATCTCTTGAGTCAGTACTATAATTACTCATATAAATATAAGCAATAGTTCATAAAATAGCTAAAATTACAATAACTACAATTAATTCTATTAATGTGAAAGCTTGTTTAAATTTCTTTTTAGTCATAAAAAATTAAATTATTATTTAAATTATTATAATAATATCATATTATTATTTTTAAAGCAAAAAAACTATAAACAAAAAATTGAAATTTTTCTTAAAAACAATATAATGATAAAAAAATAATTTATAATCATAAAAAATGATTAAATTAATAAAAATATTTTTAATATTCTTTTTATTTATTTCCTTTTCTAATGCAGAAAATATAAATAATTTTGAACCAAAATCAAATTTTTGGTTATATTTTATTGCTTTGACTTTTTTTATATGAATTACTTTTCACTTTTATACAAAAACAAAATATATAGAAAGAAATAAAAAAAACTTTTTCTTTTCTGTTATTATTTTGATTTCATTATGATTTTCATTTTTACTTGATTTAAATTTTCAAAAAAATCAAATATTAAATTTGAAAAATGAAGAAAAAAAGTGAACAACTTCAATAAAAATAAAGTTTAATAGTGAAAAAGCTAGAAGAAAACTTTTACAAATAGAATTAGAAAAACAAACTTCTAAATTTAAATTACTTGAAGAAAAAATAGAAAATTCTAAAAAAATAGAAAAAGACACTTTTAGTACAAATGAAAATATTTTGAAAAGTAATGAAATTCAAACAAATATAAAAAGATTACAACAAGATTTAATTAATATTGATAAAAGCATTAATAAAGTAAATTCTTGAGATTTTTCTGAAAATTTAGTTGAAGAATATAGTATTTCTCAAAAATTAAAAAATAGAAAAAGATTAAGAGAATTAGAATTAGAAAAAGCTAAAACAAATACTAAAACAGATATTTTTTCTATTAATATTGAAGATGAAGAAGATGATTTTTTTTGAATAGAA
Source organism: Candidatus Altimarinota bacterium (assembly GCA_027066455.1). Taxonomy (GTDB): domain Bacteria; phylum Patescibacteriota; class Gracilibacteria; order BD1-5; family UBA6164; genus JAMONT01. Next base: position 55,854 of record JAMONT010000083.1, on the reverse strand, counting down.
AATGAAAAATCATTATCTAAAAAAGAAAAACAAGATTATAAAAAAGAACTAGAAAATTATAAAAAAGAGCTTGCAAAAAGTAAAAGAAAAATAATTTTGGTGAAGTGAAAAAAAGCAGAAACCAAAAAAACCCTCTCTCCTGAATCCTCTCTCCTGGGTGTGGAAAAAGGGGCTGTAAAGCAAAGTAGTGAGGAAAAATTTTTTAGAAATCATTATAATAGTATAGTAAAAAAAGAATTAAAAAAAGCTTATGAAAATTCAGCTAAAAAAACTAGTTTTGAAAAGTATAAAAATTGGTATAAAGATGTAAAAAAAATAGTTGTAAATAAAGTTTACTTAAAGAAAAATACTAAAAATAATTATTTTATTGATTTAGAAATTTATGATAAAAATTGACTAAAAAATTATTTAGTTTTGAAAGAATTAATTAAATTAAAAAATTGAAAATTTAAGATAAAAACAAGTAAAACTATAAAAATTACTCCTTTAGAAAAAAAAGAAGAAAATAAAAAAATAAATAAAAAAATAAATATAAAATCAATTAAAAATATAGAATTAAAAAATATTTTAAAAACAAAAAATAAAAAATATTTACTTTTAGATGCAAGAGAAAATATAGAAAGAAAGGCTGGTTATATTGATGGAAGTGTGTTTATCAGATTTGCTGATTTAATAAATGGTGGATATGATAAATTGGATAAAAAGAAAATTATAGTTGTTTATACTTGGGAAAAAACAAAATCAATAGAAGTTGCTGAATTTTTGAAAACAAAATGATTTGATGTGAGATTTTTAGAAAATTGAGTAAGTTGATGGATAAAAGAAAAATGAAACTATAAGTGAGAAAAAGATGTTTTTAAAGTTTATAAAAAACCTAGATATAAATACAAATTTTCAAAAAATATTTTAGAAAAAAAATACAAAAATTGAATTTATTTAATTGATGTTAGAAAAAAAGAAGTTTTTGATAATTCTCATTTAAAATGAAGTTTTAATATTCCTTTGGTTTATTTGTCAAAAAATAAATGGGCAGAATCTATTAAACAAATTCCAAAAGATGTAGAAATTGTGACTATTTGTGATAATAATTTAACTTGTTTTTATGCTCAAGTTGTTTGAATAGAAATGGAAAAAGTTGGTTATAAATTTATGTGATATTATAATTTACTTACAAAATAAAAAAAAAATTAGATTTTAAAAAAAAAATGTGTTAATATATAAAAAACTAAAGAAATGTAAAAAAATATATTTAATAAAAATAAAAAATGGATATTGTAAAAAAAATAAAAGATATTTTTAAAGAAACTTTTGATTCTAGTAATTTAGACAAATTTAAAGAAAAATCTTTTGCTGATTATTTCAAACAAAAATGAGCAGAATTAGAAAAATTTATTGCAAAAATTATAAAAGTTTATGAAGAAAAATTAGAAAAAATAAGAAATAGAAGAATAATAAAATTAGAACAATCAGCAAAAATAGATGAAATAATGGAAATAAATAAAAAAATTGTAAAATTAGAAGAAATTCATAATAGATATTTTTTTTCTGATGAAGAATTGGAAGTTTTTGATTCTGAAGATGAAAACTATGATTTTTATGATGAAAATGATGTTGATGAATTAAATTTTACAGTAAAGTTACCAGATGATGCTGAAGAAATTTTGTGAGAAAAATTGAGAGAATTCAAAACTTTATTATCAAAAGTAGAGCATTGTGGGAAAATAGATATGCAAAATAAAAATATTTATTTGGTTGATAAAGAAACTTGTAATATAAGTATTGACCAATTAAGAACAGAAGTTTTATATATTTATTTAAAAGTTTTACTTGAAACTTTAGAAAAAAATCCTCCAAAAATTATTAAAAAGAAAATAATTAAAAAAATAATTAGTAAAACAATTTCTGAAAATCCAAAATCCTCTCCTTAGTAAGGAGGGAAAAAAATTAGTTTTAATTTTTAAGGAAATATAAAAAATAATTAAAAAAAATATGCAAAAAAAATATGGTCTTGTTCTTGGTTGATGAGCTGCTAGATGATTAGTTCATATTTGAATTTTAAAATATTTGGAAGAAAAAAATATAGAAATTACTGAAATTTCAGGAACTTCTATGTGAGCAATAATTGCATCATTATTTGCAATTTGAATGAATTCAGAAGAAATAAAAAATTTTGCAAAATCTATAAATTTTTTTAGTTTAGCTGATTTTGATTTCAAAACAGGACTTTTAAAATGAAAAAAAATAGAAAAAAAATTAGCAGAAATATTTTGAGATAAAAAAATAGAAGATTGTAAAATTCCTTTAAAAATAGTTGCTACAAATATAGAAACTTCTCAAATAAAAATTTTTACAACTTGAAAAATAGTTGATGTTATAAGAGCAAGTATCAGCTTACCTTGAATTTTTGTTCCAAAAGAAATTGATTGAGAATCTTATATAGATTGATGAATTATGATGAATTTACCAATTGAAATTTTATCCCCAAAAAATATTATTGCCATTTCAGCTTTGAAAATAAATTCTTGAAAAATAATAAAAGAAAATAAATTTTTATGAATTAATTTCAAAACTTGATTTTTCAAAAATAATTATGAAATAATAAAAAGGTCTGTTATTTTGATGATGAAAGTTAATGAAGATAATAGTTTGAAAACTCCAGAAAAAAACATATCTTTTTTAAGACCTGAATTTTGAAATTTAGATATTATTCATTTTAATAAAGTTGATGAATTTATTGAATTAGGTTATAAACAGGCTGAAAAAATAGATATTTAAAAATAATTAAATATCTATTTTTTAAATGGTTAAAATTTTTACTATTATTTTCTACCTCAAATCCAAAGTTCCTTCTTCTACTTCTATTTTTTTTATATATTTTTTTGCTTCTGCTTTTTTATAAGCTTCATTACTAATAATATTTTCAGGATTTTCTATTCATTTTTTTTCTAAATATTCTCAAACAACTCATTTCAAAGCATTTGCCAAAATTCACATATCTTGTATCACATTCAGGAATTATATCACATATTATTATTAAAGTGTTCTTCCCCCTTCATCTTTTCTAATTTCTCCTACTTCATCAACAACTTTGATTTGAAATTATCAGAATAATAATATAAAAAACTAGGAATTAAAACTCAAAAAGTTATCCAAAAAAGATATTTATCAAGGATTTCAATTACATGTTTATGGACAACTAAAAGCATTTGATCTCATTCTATCAAATATTTCTATATACTTTTTTCCTGTTAAATCAAAATATTCTACTATTATTTTCATAATTATTTTTTTAAAAAAATATACTTATTTCACCTTTCAATAAAATAATTAATATTTATAAGTATATTAAAATTATTAAAAAAATCTAGAAATTTTTCTAGATTTTTTTAATTTTTTAGTTATAATGCAATTAATATTTTTTAATAAAAAAATTTATTTATGAAAAAATGATACCAAATGATTGTGAAAGCAATTGAAGTAACAAAAAAATATAATGATGAAGAAGTAAAACAATTATCTTGATTATTTAGTTATTTAAATAATTTAGATATAGATGAAGAATGATTTTGAACTTGAATTTCAGCAAAGTGATTATGGAGATTATTAAATCCTTTAACAAAAAGTTGAACACTACAAACATTTGAAAAGTGGTGGAATAGTGTTTCAAACCTTGCAAGACTTAAAGAAAATATTGATTATGAAAAAATAGAAAAAATAGAATTACAAGCCAAGTCTACCACTTCCCAAAAATGAGAAGTGGGAAAAAGGCCAGTAAAAAAAATTGATTATATTTTAACTTTAAGAGCTTGAGAATATTGTGCTGTTTTAACAAAATGAGATAGTTGAGATTTGTATAGAAGATTTATTTTTGATATAAAAGATGAATTTTTAAGACTTGTTTTTAGAAAATGAAAAAGTATAGAAACTAGAAATGAATTTACAAAATCTATTTGAGAATTAGATTTTATGAAAACTTTGAAAGAGGAAAAGAAAAATGAATATTCCAGTATTTATTGAGAAATGACAAATTTGATTTATTTAGAATTATTTTGAGTAAAAGCAATAGAATATAAGCAGCAAAATGAAATTCCTAAAAAATATTTTGCTAAAGATTTTTTTACAAAAGAATGATTGTTTGATTTAGAAAAATTAGAAAATAAACTTTGAGCTGTTATTTGATATATTCAGCCAAAAATTAAAAAAGATTTAAAAAATTTAATTATTGATTTTTTAAATAAAGAAGTAAAAATAAATAAAATTTAATTTTTAATAAAAAAACTATGATAAAAAACAATGATCCCATTTTAGCTGAATTAATATGAGCAGAAACAAAAAGACAAGAACAAGAAATAGAATTAATTGCTTCAGAAAATTATGCTTCAGCTGACGTTATGGAAGCTTCAGGAAGTGTACTTACAAATAAATATAGTGAAGGTTATCCTTGAAAAAGATATTATGCTTGAAATGAAATAATTGATAAAATAGAAAATTTGGCTATTTCAAGAGCAAAAGAATTATTTGGAGCAGAATATGTAAATGTTCAACCACTTTCAGGAAGTCCAGCAAATTTAGCTGTTTATTTGGCTTTTTTAAAACCTTGAGACAAAGTTTTAGGAATGAGTCTTGACCAATGATGACATTTATCACATTGACATCCTCTTAACTTTTCAGGATTATTATATGAAATAATTCCATATAATATTGATAAAAAAACAGGAAAAATAGATATGAATGAACTTGAAGAAATAGCTCTTAGAGAAAAACCAAAAATGATTATTGCAGGATTTTCAGCTTATTCAAAAAATCTTGATTGGAAAAGATTTCGCAGAATAGCTGATAAAGTTTGAGCAATTTTAATGGCTGATATAGCACATATTGCTGGACTTATTGCTGGAAAAGCTTTAGAAAATCCAGTTCCCTATTGTGATGTAATAACTACAACAACTCACAAAACTCTCAGATGACCAAGATGAGCTATGATTATGTCAAAGTGAAAATATGAAAAACAAATAGCAAGAGCTGTTTTTCCTTGAGTTCAAGGCTGACCACATGAACATTTAATTGCTGCAAAAGCTGTTGCATTTGGTGAAGCATTAAAACCAGAATTTGAAAATTATGCTAAACAAGTAATAAAAAATGCACAAATTTTAGCTTTTGAATTAATAAATTATTGATTTGAAATTATTTGAAATTGAACTGACAATCATATAATTTTGGTAGATGTTTTTTCTAGTTTTTGAATAACTTGAAAGCAAGCAGAAAGAGCTTTAGAATTAGTTGGTCTTTCAACAAATAAAAATATGATACCTTATGATCCTAGAAAACCTCTTGATCCAAGTTGAATAAGAATATGAACTCCAGCAGCTACAACTAGAGGAATGAATGAAATTGAAATGAAAGAAATTGCAAAAATATTTTTTGAAACTTTAAATACATTAAAAGAATATAAAACAACTAATACTAAAATAGAAGATAAATCTGATATGAAAATTTTTGAAAATGAAGAATTTTTAGAAAAATTAAAAAAATTAAAAAAAGAAGTTTTAATTTTATGTGAAAAATTTCCTGTTTATAAATAATAAAAAATTGATTTTTTAGTTTAAATGAGTTATAATTAATTTTGAATTAATTTCTTTTTTTTAGAAGAAATTATAAAACTTAAGTTTAAAAAATTTATATAATAATTAAAAAAAATGATTAATACTGTAGAATTTTCTAAATTATCTATTCAGGAAATGATAAAATTTATTATAAAAACCTATCATGAACCTTTAAAAAAACTTCTTCCTGAAATAAAAATTCAACTAGAAAAAATAAAACATTTTCCTGAAAAGTTTCATCTTGAAAACTTTTGAATGATAAAAGAACTTTTTGAACAATTTGAATCAGAACTTTCTACTCATATATTAAGAGAAGAAAACAAATTTTATGCTGAAATAATAAAACTAGAAAAAAAAGAAAAAGTAGACAAAAAAATTATAGAAGAATTTTTAGATTTACAAAAAACAGAGCATAGTGAAATAGATAGTTATTTGTATTCTTTAAAAAAGCTTATTTTTGAATTAAGTACAAATAATGTATGAAATATTAAAAAATGAAATTCTGAAGAATGAACATTTGAAGAATTAAAAAAAATATTTCATACATTATACTTAGAATTATCTGAATGTATATATATAGAAAATACTATTTTAAATTTAGAGATAGAAGAGTTATTTTGATAAAATTAACTTAATGAAAAAAATAATATTTTTAATATTTGTACTTTTTTTATATTCTTGTAATAATGTTACAAATAAATATAAAAAAATTGCAAAAATTTCTGAAGCTTCTTGAATTTGTTATATGCAAAATACTAATAGTTTTTTTGTTGCAAATGATGAATGAAAAGTTTATGAAATAGATAAGTTGTGAAAAAAATTACAAGAAAAAAATATTTGAAATTATGATTTTGAAGGAATTGTTTGTGATGAAAAAAATAATAAAATTTATTTACTTTTAGAAGATTCTTGAAATTTGATAAAAATAAATTCTTCTAATCTGGAAATTGTATGAGATTTTCTTTTAGATTTAGATAAAAAAGATAGAAAGAAATATTTTAATAAAAAATCTGGTGCTGAATGATTAGCTTACACAGGAGAATATTTTTATATATCTACTCAAAATAAAAAAAATAATTTATTAAAATTTAAAATAAAAAAAGATAATAAAAATCTAAAATTAGAAAAAGTTTTTGATTTGGATTATGAAGATTTGAGTTGAATGACTTTTTATGAAAATAATTTATATATTTTATCAGATAAAAATGATAGTATATTTAAGTATGATTTAGAAAATGAAAAAATTATAGAAACAAAAAAATTATCTTGAGCTTCTTGGGAATGAATAGTTTTTGATGAAAAATGAAAAATTTTTTTAGCTGATGATGATGGAGCTATTTTTATTTATTAGTTGTAAAAAAATGAAAAAAAATATAAAAAATGGAAAAGGAAAAACTGGTTTTCATAGAAAAAGAAATACAAAAAAGTGACAATTTGTTGTAAAAGATGCTTATGCAATTGCAGCTCAAAAAGCTGGTTTTAGAGCAAGAAGTATTTATAAATTAGAAGAAATTCAAAAAAGATTTGAACTTATAAAACCAGAAATGAATATAATAGATATATGAGCAGCTCCTGGTAGTTTTTTGCAATTAATTAGTCAAATTGTAAAAAATAAAATTATTATTTGAGTTGATTTAAAGGAAATAAAAAGTTTTTGAAATAAAAATATAAAAACTATTGTTTGTGATATTTTTGATTTTGAAAAATTAAGAGAAAAAATAAAAGCCCTCTCTCCTGAATCCTCTCTCCCTATTGGGGAGAAAGGGGCTACAAAAAAATATGAATTAAAACAATTTGATTTAATAACTAGTGATATTGCTCCAAATACAACTGGGAGAAAAGATGTTGACCAATATGCTTCTGTTGAATTAAATATAGAAATTTGTAAATTTTCTGATAATTTTTTGAAAAAATGATGAAATATGCTTTTAAAAGTTTTTGTTTGAGAAGATTTTAGAGATTTACAAAAAGAAATAAAAAAAAGATTTAAAAGCTATAAAACTTATAAACCTTTGGCTTGTAGAGATTCTTCATTTGAAGAATATATAATTTGTTTTGATAAAATTTAAAAATATTATTTTTATAAAAATTTATTTCAAAAAATAAATTATTTTTTCTTCAAATTTTCTAAAAGTGATTTTGCAATATCTTTTCATCAAAGTCAAAAAGCAAGTCCTCAAGCTATTGCTAAAAGTGAAACAAATCATACAAAAAAAGTTCTAATTATAAATTCATCAACTATTTTTATATAACCAAGTGCTAAAGTGAAAGTAAAAAATAATATTGTTATTTTTGCTCAAAAGGCAACAATTTCAGCAGAATCTTCTTGTTTTGCCAAATCAAGAGCGTGGTAAACTATATCATAAGCTGAATTTGCAAATCTTATTCAAAAAAATAAAATCACAACTCATACAAATAAATTTGGTAAATAATTAATTAAATCACTTAAAAAATTTTCTATTTGAGTTATTCAAATTATTAGAATTGCCCATCTGAAAAAAAGTAAAAATATATAATATGAAATAGCTTTTGCAACTAAAACATTTATTTTTATTTTGTCACTTATTTTTTTCTTCTCTTTTTTTTCTACTTTTTCCTCTTCTTCTTCCTGATAAACATCTATTTGTAATTTATCTATAAGTTCTATTAACCTAAATCTTTTAAATAAATACAAAATAAATAAATACATTCATCTTGCTGCAACAACTCAAAGAATTATTATTCAAATAAATTCTAATATTTCTGTAAAATCTATTTTTGAGTTTATATAGTTATAATTATTTACAAAAAAATTAACTATTGCTTCTTTTAAATCTTCCATATTTTTTTAAATTATTTTTTATTAATAATATTTTAAGTAAATTTTTTTTAATCTATATCATCACTAACTAATTTTTCTATTACTTTTCATATTTCTTTATGGTTTTTCTTTATAAATTCATAAACATCTTCTGCTAATTCTTCATTATAAGTATGGCTAGTAAGATTTCTTATATCTATCATATCAATAAATAAATCTATATCTTCTATCAAAGATATTTCAAAAGATTTTTTCAAAACTCATCTTGGAGTTTTTTCATCAAACCCTTGAATTAAAAGATATATTTTCAATGTTTTCCATAAAAGTTCAAATGTAAATTCAAATCTTTGAATAACACTATCTTGAATATATTCATTTAATTCTTGTTCTAAAGAATTTTCTAACCTAGAAAAAGCTTTTACTAATTTTTTTCTAATAATTTTATATTTTTTCAATTGTTCCATATTTTTATGTTTTTAAATGCTATTTTTTTAAAATCATTTCATACTCTATTAAAATCTACTAAATCAACATTATAATTTATTTGTTCATTTAATTTTCTTTTCAAACTAACATATTTTCTCAAATCTAATTTTTTCTCTCAAAAAATTCAAACATCATAATCAGAATTTTTATTAAAATTTCATTTAACTCTAGAACCAAATAAAAAATAAGAATATTTGTTATTATCCAAATTTTCAAATAAAATTTTTTTTATTTTTTTTTCTTTATTATCCATAAAATATAAAAATTATTTTTTATTAAAACCAATAAATGAACTAGTAGATATTTTATCTTTTCAAATAGATAAAATCAAAACTCTACTTACCCGCATTGCTGTTATTAAACTTACAATTATTCAAATACCTAACATTAAACCAAATCATTTAATCATATTTACTCAAAAAATAAATAAAATTATAGAAATTATAAGTCCTGTAATATTAGAATCCCATATAGCTGACCAAGAATTATCAAATCAGATTTGTATAGATTTTTTTCTATCTTGTTTTAAATTATTTCTTAATTCATCTTTTATTCTTTCAAAAATCAAAATATTAGCATCAATAGCTATACCAATAGATAAAATAAGTCCTGCAACAGAAGCTAGAGTTAAAATATTTCAAAAAGATTTTATAACTACAAGTACAAAAATTACATAAATAATTAATGATAAACCAGCCATAATTCAAGCAAATCTATAAATTATTACTAAAAAAATAAATATTATTGCAAGTCAAACTGCTCAAGCTTTTATCAAACTTTCTAAAGCAAGTCAACCTAATTTTGAATCAATTGTTCTTTCTGAAGTTAAATAAATAGGAGCAGGAATAACTCAAGTATTTATATTATTAGCTAAATCATTTGCTTCTTTTTCAGAGTAATCTCCTGTAATTACAGCTCTTCAACCTAAAATTGGCTCTGAAACATTTGGAGATGTTAAAAGTTCTCATCAAACAAATATTGCTATCTGATTTTCTGGAGCTCTTTTAGAAACTCTTTTTGTTAATTCTCAAAAAATTTCACCTCATTTATTATTAAAAATTAATTCTACTTGAGGAATTCAAGCTTCAGTTTTTGAAACTCAAGATTTTACAAAATATTTATCATCCAAAATATTTCATTCACTATCTTTTGCTGGAACCCATTCAGAAGGAGTTTTATCTACAAAAACAAAATCTAAATTAACATTTTCTTTTTCAATTTTTTTTATATTAAAAATAAAAAATCATTCTTTTTTAGGAATTTCTAAATTTTCTAAACTTCCTGTTTTTGTAAAAATTTTATTTTTTATTCAAACTTCAAACTTTTTTAATCAAAAATTTTTTTCTAAAATTTCTTTTGTTAAATTAATATTTCAATTTTCAACTCAATAAGTAGAATCTCTGTATTGGTCAGCTGTAACAAAAAAACTATATTTAGAAATTTTTAAATCTTTTAAAATATTATCAGCTGTTTGCTTTCTTTGTTCAAAATCTTTTTGAGTAATTTCAGTTGTTCTTAATTCTTTAAACATTATTTTTACTACTTTTCAAACAGCTTTTTTTACTCTTTCTATATTTTCTTTATCTTCTTCCAAACTTTTTCATTTTAAAGGGATTTGAACAATAATATGTTTTTGGTCTCAATAAGTAGCAGTTGTAATAACTGAATCATTTATATCAAGTGATGAAATTCTTTTATCAACAATCAATTTTAATTGCTCAATTATAGAATTTTCTTTTTCCTTATTATAGTCTACATCATCTCTAACTTGATCTAAATTTATTTTATAATCAAGTTCAATTCATCATTTCAAATCTAAACCTAATTTAAAATTTTCTGTCTGAAAACCTGGATTAATTCACAAAGAAGTCCAAGGAACAATATATGCAATTCATCAAATAGCAAGTATAAAAATAACAACAATTCTTAACCAAATATTTTTCATAATAATTTTTTAACACAAATATAAATAATTTTATACATTTATATACTTTTTTTGAAAAAAATAATATTTTTTTTGTTATTTTTTTTAAAATATGGTAAAATCATAGAAATTATCTTTAGTTTAATAAAAAAAAAAATGGAAAATTCAGAATTAATAGCTTTATGTAAAAAAAAGCTTTTAGCAGAAATGCAAAAAATAAGAATATTAGAAAAAAAAATAAAAGTAGCTGAAAGCTGGATGCATAAAGAGGTAAAAAATAAAATTGACCAAATTGCAATTGAAAAAGTTGAATGATTAGACAAAAATAAAAATTTGGAAGAAAATATAAAAGATAATATTATAGAATATTTTTGAGAAATTTTACTTTTAAATGCTCCAAATGGAACTATTGAAGCTCTTATAACAAGTGAAATAAATTATGCAAATGTTATAAAAATGGATTTAGATTGATTTTCTGTAGTTTGAGGTTATCACAAAATTCTTGATTTATTTATAGAAAATATTATCACAAAAAATTTTAGAAAATTTGCAAAAAAAGAAGGTCAAACAATTCTTAGAATAAATGAACCTCTTGAAAAAGCCTTACATTTAGTTGTAAATAAATGATATATTTTAAGTGCTTGAAGACTTTTTGCACTTATGAAAATAGTAAATGAATGATGAAGTTGATGAGATTATGTAGAGTTTTTTAAAAAATATTTAAGAAAGTATGATGATATTTCATATTTACTTAGTTCTAATAATTTTTATAAAAATTTTGAAAAATTAAATAAATCTGAATTACTTTGAAGTAAAAGACATTCTGGAAATATTTCAAAAGCTGAAACTATAGAAGCAAGAAAACTTTTTATCTGAAATTATAAAAATACTAATTCTATTTTATATAAATTAATGGAATCTGGAAGTATTATGATTTAAAAAAAAATCTAAAAAACTAATAAAAAAAATATTTTACAAATTGTAAAATATTTTTTTTGATTTTTTTATACTGTATCAGTTATTTTTAAAATTGCTCAAAATATAGCAAAAGCAAACCATAATACAAAAGTTCAAGCTAGCATAATCATAATTGGTTCTATCCATTTTGTTAAATTTTCTAAAGAAAAATCTACCTCTCTTTCATATTGGTTTGTCATTTTTCTTGAAATCTTTCACATTGAAGCTGTTTTTTCCCCAACTTGTAACATTTGTAAAAAATCACTTGGAAAAAATTTTTCTTCTTTATCAACTTCCCTCATAGAATCTACTATTTTATCTCAAAGAGAAACTTTTTTTGTAATTTTTTCAAATAGCTCTTCATAAACTATAGAATTTGTAGCTTTTCAAACCAAATTTAAGGTTTTCATAATAGGAACTCAACTTGATAATAAATTTCACAAATTAGAGGAAATTCAGGTTAATACATAATTTACATAAACTTCTCAAACTAAAGGAGTTGAAAAAAGTAACATTTCAAAATCATATTTTCATCTAGATGTTGATTTATATGAATAAATAAAAAACCAAATAACTAAAAAGAAAAATATTATATATATAAAATTAGCTGAAATAAAGTCACTTGTTCAAATAAGCATTTGAGTTGAAATTGGAAAATCTATTCAAGCTTCTTCAAAAAGTCATTTTATTTTAGGAATAACCATAACCATAACAACTAAAATAGCTGAAACTAAAACTAAAAAAATGATAAATGGATAAGTCAAGGCTCAAACTAATTTTTTTCTTAGTAAATATTTTTTTTGATAAATATAAGCTAAATTTTCTAAAGATTTTACTAAAGTACCAGAACTTTCTCAAGCTTCTGTTAAAGAATATTCAAATTTTGAAAAAATTCTTGGTAATTTTCTCATTGCTTTATTTAAGCTATCTCAACTCATTAAAAAAACTGATAGACTTTCTAATTGTTCCCTAAAGTAGAGATTTTTTCACCTTCTTCAGGCAGATTTTAAAGATTCATTAATTCAAACTCATCAATCAAGCATAATTGATAGATATTCATAAAAAATATATTTATCTAAATTTGATACTTTTTTAGACAAATAATATTGTTTTTTTTCAGATTTTTTATTATTGTTTTCTCACATAATTTTTTTTTAAATATTTTAAGACCTCCTTTAAAATTAAAAATTTCTTTCTGTTCCTTACTAAAAAGGGTTTTTAAGGAGTGGAAATTATTTTTTTATACTTTTATTTTTATAATAAATATACATAGAAATATTTATTTTTGTTTTATTTCAATTTCACATTTTTCACATTGGAAATTCAAAGTTTTCTATATAAAACTTATATTTACTATCATTATCAATTAATCTATTCAAGAATTCTTTCATTTCTTCTTCATTTAAAAATTGTAAAGAAATATTTATATTTCACTTAATGAATCCATTTTTATCTAATTTTCATTTATCTATATCCAATTTTTCTATTTCAAAATCTTCTCATATAGAATAAAAATACTCTACAAAATTGTTTTCAGTAAAATTAATAATATATTTATCTAAATCTTCTTTTTTTATAGTTTCATTTTTATTTTTTTCTAAATCATTCAAATTTTTATTTAATGAATTAATTTCACTTTCTAATTTATTATTTTCTGTATTTAATTCTGTCAAATTATTTTTATTTTGTTCATAATCAAAAAAGTAATTTTTTGTAAAAAATAACAAAATAAAAAGTCATAAAAGTAATGTAAAATAAGTAAGTATATTTTTTGATCCTAATTCCATTTTTTAATTTTTATTAAATAAAGTTTGAGCTATTTAGAAATTAAAAATTTCTTTACACTCCTAATTATTTTTATTTTCCTATCTTTCAAAGGAAAACATCTAAAGATTTTTTATTTTTTTATTTCTTCTACTTTATTTTCTTTTATTTTTTCATTTTGAGCTTTTATTTTTTCTTCTATAGAGGTAACTGTTTTTACTCCTAATATTTCTTCTATCTTTTCTTTTTTTTCTAATTCATATTTAGAAAGATTTATTTTTAAGATAATATTAAAACCAATTTTTTTATTTCAAGAAAAACTTTTTATAAAATCTAGTTCAAATTCTTCTTTTTGAGCTTTTATTGTTCTTTTTTCTCCTGATTCTTCTTTAATTATTTTTGTTCTAAAATCTCAAATAAAATTTGTTACCTTTTGTGATGCTAGATCATCTCATAAGTCCTGTTGATCAGATTCAACTTTTAAATTAACTATTCATTTAGAATAAGAAAAATTTGTAAAAATTAAATTATATTCACTTTCTAATTCTTTTATTTTATTAATTAAAACAGGAATATTAGATAATTTTTCTTGTTTTTTAAAAGTATTTATATTAGATTTTAATAGAGAGAATACTTGTAAAACATCATTTTGCTTTAATGTTTTTAAAATTATTTCTCGATCTTTTATTTCTTTATTTAAAAATTTTGCTTTTTCTTCTAAAATATTATTTTGATAATATAACCAAGTTGTAAAAAGTATGATTATCATAAATAAAAAAATAGCAAAGTAAATTCATCTATTACTAGATATATAGTTTTTATTTAAAGTAGCCATTTTTTGTGTAATTAGTAAATAATTACATTAATAATAACACACTATATTTTATTTTGCAAAAATTTTGTTTATATTTTTTAAATATGTGATATTTTTTCAAATAATAAAAATATAAAAACTCAAAAAATAATAAGAACAAAATATGAAATTTTATTCAAAAAGCTTCATTTTCATTTAAATTCTGGGAAAATATCAGCTAAAGCAGTATATAATAATCATCAAGTAATAATTGCTAAAATATAAAATTTGTTATTTACTAAAAAATCTGAAAAAGGATAAATTACTAATGCTCATAAAATTCATCAAAATGCTGCATAATAAGCATATTTTATATTGTTATGATTCATTATGTAATTAACAATATTTTGTGGAATAGAGTGCAATAAAATAGCTAGCGTTGTAGCAATTCAAAAACTAGTATCAACTGCAAAAGCTGAAAATAAAATTATAGAGTGAAAAAAATTATGTATTATAGTTCATATAAACATCAAAAATCAATTTTTATGTTCATTTGTATGATGTGAATGACAAGTTTGTTTATGCTCTAAGTCTTTACAATGATGCCAATGTAAAAATAATTCAAGTAAATAAAAGAAAAATATTCAAACTAAAATAAAAGCTCCTAATTCTTCTCAAGTTATTTTTGAATTAGTAAGTTTTGGTATAAAACCTAAAAAAATTATTCAAAATAATAATCAAACTGTAAGAGCTGTAATATATTCTAAATATTTTGATATTTTATTGAAAAAAAATTTTGTTACAAGAACAACTCATATAATTCAAGTAGCAATAATTACATTTCAAATAATAGTTAATATAAATACTGATTTCATAGGAAAAAATTAGATAAATAATACTAAAAAATAATATTATAAAAAGCACTTAAAAAAAATTTTAAGTGCTTTTTTGTTTTTTTTTATGGTGGGCCTGGTTGGAATTGAACCAACGACCAATTGGTTATGAGCCAACTGCTCTAACCCCTGAGCTACAGGCCCTTAAAAAAGAAAAATTTTTAATGGCGGAAAGGATGGGATTTGAACCCACGGAACCCGTAAAGGTTCACTCCCTTAGCAGGGGAGCCCGTTCAACCACTCTGGCACCTTTCCAATATTTTTTAATTTTTTAAATTTTAGCCAATTTTTAAAAATGGCGGAGAAACAGGGATTCGAACCCTGGGTATCTTGCGATACGACGGTTTTCAAGACCGTTGCTTTCGACCACTCAGCCATCTCTCCAAAAAAAGGACTTGTAACTTAAATTATAGAAATTCTATTTTTCTAAGTTATAAGTCCTTATATATTTTTTTATGGCTCCCCCACCTGGATTCGAACCAGGGACCAAATGATTAACAGTCATCTACTCTACCACTGAGCTACGGAGGAACATTTTCTTACTTATTTATATTTTTAAATAAGCAAGAAGGATTTTATATTTTATCTTTAAAAAGTCAAACTTTTTTTTTACTTTTTTTCTTTAAAAATTAATTTTTTAGATTTTTTAGAAATCTAAATCTTTTAAACTAGACCTATCATTTCAATCATAAATATCTGAACTTCAAGGAGCTGTATTATTTCAATTAAACATTTTATCACCTAAAGCTCTAATATTTTCATAAATTGCTGTTGGACTAAAATATTTCTTAGCAATTTCTGGCATTCAAAGTAAATTTCAAAGTATAGGAGCTATAAAAATAGCACCAACTGTAATAAAAATTCACAAAATTGCATACCTTATAGTATTAATAGCTGGTTTTGTTTTTTCTTCTTTACCTCCTGATAAAATCAAAAGTAAACCTCACCATAATATAAAAATTACAGATAATAAAAATCACAAAAATACAACTACAGAAATTCATAATAATATAAACTCTCAAAAATCCATAGCTCATGCAAAAACTCAACCTTCAGCATCACTATTTTGATATAATGCTGATACTGTTTCTATAAACATATTTTCTTTTTTATTAAAATAATAAAAATATTATATTGATAAAATAATAAAAATCAAATATTATATTTTAATTTTTATTATATTGGATAATATAAATATTTTTTTACTATCATTCAACTTTTAAATTAATTCTTTTTTGGGCTTTTAAACCTAAAATTTTTAACAAATTTCTTATAGAATTAACTACATTTCCAGCCTTTCATATAACATATTTCATATCTTCTTCATTTACTTTTAAAGTTAATAAAATTCACATTTCATCTTCTTTTCTTTCTATTTGTATATCATCTTTATGTTCTACCAAATTTTCAACAACATATTGTAAAAATTCTACTTCATTATTCATAATATTATATTTAAAAAGGTAAAAAACCTTCTTTAAATGTTTTTTAAAGAAGGTACTTAAAAATATTTACTAAATAGTAACATTATTCATTTCAAGTAATTTTTTCATTCTAGGAGAAAATTGAGCTCAATTAGAAATATATTTTTTAACTTCTTCAACATCTTTTATTTTAAATTCTTTAGATATAGGATTAAAAAAACCTAATACTTTTTTATAACCGTGTTTAGCAGCTTTAGTATGTTCAGTTAATACTATTTTAAAAAACGGCATATTTCTTTTACCTGCTCTTGATAATCTTATTTTTAACATTATTCTATTTTTTATAAATTATTTTTTTAATTTTTTTAAATGGTGCCCGGACCGGGAATTGAACCCGGACTTCCGAAGAAACAAGATTTTAAGTCTTGCGTGTCTACCAATTCCACCATCCGGGCAAAAGTAGTTTCCTTTATTTTTTCCTCCTCAAAAAAGAGGAGGTTAAAGGGAATTTATATAATTTTTTATATAACTCAATGTTTTCTTAAAGTCCTAATACCTTTAGCAGAAACTCTAATTCTAAAAACTAAACCAGTTTCAGGATCTTTTATTTTCTTGTAAAAAAGATTTGGTTTAAAAGTTCTTTTAGTAGCCCTTAAAGATTTACTTCTATTATTTCAGAAACTTGTTTTTTTTCAAGTTACTTGACATACTCTAGACATCTTTTAATTTTTAACTAAATAAATTTTTAATTGTTGGCTACCCAACTTTTATAGAAACACCTATACCATTTGGAATATTAAGTTTTTGTAATAATTCCAAAGTTTTAGGAGTTGATTCTTTAATATCAATCAATCTCTTGTGTCTTCTAATTTCAAACTGTTCTCTAGCATCTTTATTTACAAATGTAGATCTATTAACAGTAATTTTATCAATTTTAGTTGGAAGAGGTATTGGACCAGCAATGCTAGCACCAGAGTCTTTAGCAACTAAAATAATATTTTTAACAGCTCAGTCTAATAATCTATGATCAAAAGCTTTAACTGTAATTCTAATTCTTCCTTCTGCTTTTTTTGTAGCCATTTTATTTTAAATAACAAATATAACTTAATTACTAACTATTATAATTTTTATAATAGTTAGTTTATCAAATGATATTTTTTTATTTCTATGTAAAATTATACAGTAATAATTTTAGAAACAACTCATGAACCAACAGTTCTACCACCTTCTCTTATTGCAAATTTTAGACCATCAGTCATTGCAATAGCTTGTTGTAATTTAACTTTGAAATCAATATTATCACCAGGCATAACCATTTCAACTCCTTCTGGTAATTCAATATCACCAGTTACATCAGTAGTTCTGAAGTAAAATTGAGGTTTATAACCTTTGAAAAATGGAGTATGTCTACCACCTTCATCTTTAGAAAGTATATATACAGTAGCTTCAAAATCAGTATGTGGTTTGATTGTTCCAGGTTTAGCAAGAACTTGACCTCTTTCAACATCTTCTCTTTCTACACCTCTTATTAGTAAACCAGCATTATCTCAAGCTTGTCCTTCATCTAATAATTTGTGGAACATTTCAACTCCAGTAACAGTAGTTTTTGTAGTTTCTTTTATACCAACAATTTCAACTTCTTCACCAACTTTAATAATTCAAGTTTCAATTTTACCTGTAACAACAGTACCTCTACCTTTAATTGAAAATACATCTTCAATAGGCATTAGAAAATCTTTATCAGTAGGTCTATCAGGAACAGGAACAAATTCTTCTATAGCTTCAAATAATTCTATAATAGTTTTTGCTCCATATTCTTTATCCATATCAGTAGGATTTTCAAGAGCAACTAAACCTGAACCTTTAATAACTGGAGTATCATCACCAGGAAATTCATATTTAGTTAATAAATCTCTAATTTCCATTTCAACTAATTCAATCATTTCTTCATCATCAACCATATCACATTTATTCATATAAACAACAATATAAGGAACTCATACTTGTCTAGATAATAAAATATGTTCTCTAGTTTGTGCCATAGGACCATCAGTTGCAGCAACAATTAATATTGCAGCATCCATTTGTGCAGCACCTGTAATCATGTTTTTAACATAATCAGCATGTCCTGGACAATCAACATGAGCATAGTGTCTATTAGCAGTTTCATATTCAATATGAGAAGTATTAATAGTAATACCTCTAGCTCTTTCTTCAGGAGCATTATCAATTGCAGCAAAATCTTTGATTACTGCATCAGGATTATATTTAGCACTTAATACAGCTGAAATTGCAGCAGTAGTAGTAGTTTTACCATGATCAACATGACCAATAGTACCAATATTCATATGTGGTTTGCTTCTATCGTAAGCCATAATATATATAATAATAAAAATAAAATTTAAATAATTTTTTAATACAGTTAAAAAAGAAAAATTATCTTTGTTTCTTTTTAACTTTTTTTTCAATAGTTCTTAATGCTCTTTGTATTTTTTTACGAGCTTGTGTTCTTAATCTATACATAACTAAATTTTGTTAGGATTTATTCAATATTTCTTTAACTTAGCTTTAGAAAATTCAAAAGCTTTTTCCAGCCATTTAGTTTTTCATTCAAAATCTTCTCTTGTTTTAAGTTTTTTATATGCCTTAATAGCATTACCAACTTTACTTCAAGTTATTTTACCTTTTTGATTTACAGCATAGTTTAATTTTCTTGGTCTTTTATTTGCTGGCATTTTTTGGAAATTAAATAAATATAATGGTGGAGAATAGGAGAGTCGAACTCCTGACCTCCTGCGTGCAAGGCAGGCGCTCTAGCCAACTGAGCTAATTCCCCAGAAACAATAAAAAATTTGTATTAAAATTATATTTTTGCAAATTTTAATACAAATTTATAATTTTAAATAACTTTTTTACCAATTTTTAAATGGCGGATATGACGAGACTCGAACTCGCGACCCCTGCAGTGACAGTGCAGTGCTCTAAACCAACTGAGCTACACATCCATTTTTCTGAAAAACTTTATTTTCTAAAAATAAAGCTCAGGCATTATATAAAATTTTTTTTATTATGCAAATTTTTTTTTTAGTTTTTTTAAATTTTTATTTGCATACTATTTACTTCTGATTATTTTTCCTCATAAATAAGCTCAAATCAAAAGAAAAAATAAATAACTTGTTGCTGATTCTTCAAAAGAGTGAGTAAAATTGGCCATAAAAATAAGTGCTATAAAAGCTGAAAAAAATCAAATACTTAAATAATCTCTTCTATTTTTTACAATCCTATAAAGATAAACTCATAACATAAGAATTATTCAAATAAAAAATGAAAATCACAAAATTCATTGTTCTAAAAGTATTTGTACATACCAATTTTCTGGAAGAAATTTATGAATTTTTCCTGAAAAATAAATAGATTGTTCTGGTGCATCATAATTTATTAAATTTCCAACTTGACTAGCAGGACCAGCAATTCCAAGTCAATGACCAAACATATTATACCCAAGCATTTCAAAAGAAATTTTCAAATTTTCAAATCTATTTATAATAGCTCAAAGATGCAAAAATAAATCTCTTTTAATATAAAGTAAAGTAATAATTGGTATTGAAGCTAAAATTCAAGCAAAAGTTAAATAAGTTTTTGAAATAGTTTTAGAAAATTTTACTCTATAAACCAAATAAGCAAAAACAGAAGCTCAAACAAAAAATCATAAAATAGCTGTTTTTGTATATGCTGAAAATAATGCTATAAAAAATAAAATACTTGGAAAAATAATAAGTAAATACTTTAACTTCAAATTTTTAATATTTTTTTGAAAAATAAAAGCTATATATAATAGGTAAAAGACAACTAAAAAAACTGAAAACCTAATAGGCCCTCAAAAAGTTGCTTGAAATCTATTATGTCCTCATTCTACATTTTGAGAATAAGCTAAACAAGTATTTGCTTTATAAGTTGAAACTTCTGTTGAATAACCAAAAAAGCTATAAAATTCTAAAATATATCAAGAAAAATAAACTGGAATAAAAATAATTAATATAATAAAAATAGCTGAAAAAACTGAAGCTAAATAAAGTGAAATATTTTTTCTAAAAACAGGTAAATAAAATCAAATAATTATTGCAAGTAAGAAAAAAACATCATATTTAAAACCTAAAAAAGCAGCTTTCATATTATCAGAAGATAAAAATTCTTTTGTAATAACTAAAAAACCATTTTCACCTTTTTGTAAAGCTCACCAATAATCAAAAAAATTAAAAGGAAAAAATATAAAAAATAATGAAATCAAAGAAAAAGTTGTAATTGTTCACAATATATAATTATTTTCATAAATTTTTGAAAGTTTATATTTATATCTTTTTAAAACATAAAAAATAGTATAAATAAAAAAACTAAGCAAAAAAATTTCTTTCCAAAATCTTAAAAAATTAGTATTTAAGCCAATTTTACATTTTAAAAAAGTTACCAAAAAAGCATGAAATGGTAATAAAAAGAAAAATATTGCAACAATGTATTTCATAAGTAGTTTTTTAATTTAATATTATCCCTATCCTGAATCCTTTCCCTTTAGCCAAAGGGAAAGGGGCTACAATAAAAAAATTGTAAATTCAAAATTTAATAATTAAGATAAAATATTTTTTTATTATTGTATAGATAATTATAAAAAATCAATTTTAAAATTAGTAAATATTAAAAAAAGACCAAATTGTAAGAAAAAAATGAAATAAAAAATAAAATAAAAAATCTCTTGCTTTTTAAAAAAAGTTATTAAAATACTAATTTATAGAAAAAGCAAGTAAAAAAAATTGTCAAACTTTAAAAATAATGTTAAGATAAGATAAATATAAAAGTATCTAGAGAAAATATATAATAATTATAACAAAAAAATGTTTAAAAAAATATTAAACTATATTACAAATAATAGAAAAACAATCCTAATATTTTTAGGAATTTTTATAATTTTCTATTTTTCAGACTTAAGTTTTGCTAATAATGTTAAAAATGCAACAGATGAAAAAGCTGATTTAATAGAAAAAATAAATGGTATTTTTATTTTATTATCAACATTAATTTGAATTGTAACACAATTTGTGTGATTATTCTTACATCCTGCTTGGACTAGTTGAGAAGTTTTTTGAATGACTAATTATATTCATGAATTATGGATTTTGGTTTCAAATGTAGTATATCTTATATTTATATTTTTGCTTATAGCAATAGCATTTATGAATATTATTTGAAAATGAGACTGAACCTTTGAACTAAAACAAGCACTTCCAAAACTTTTACTTTGAGTATTAATGGTTCCCTTATCTTGGGTTTTAATAGCATGATTAATAAGTATTTCTTCTATGCTTGCAGCTTCTATTTTAACTCTCCCTTTTGATACCTTTCAAAATCAACCAGCCGTAAAAGAATTTTTAGCAAAAAAAATCTGTACACATCCTGTGACAACAACAAGTGAAAAGAAAAAATGAGACGAAATAGAAAGCTCTGTTGAAGCTGATGGTACTACAATTTCTGTAGTTGGTGACCAAGTTAGTACTACAAAATGTAGAAGTGAAGAAGATAAAGTGCTTATAAGTACTTTATTATACTGACCTCGTTCAGCATATTGAATATTAAATATTTATACTTATTGAGTTTTTGCTTTAGATGAAACAATGGTATTATATTCAGAATCAATAAGTGATAAAGTAAGTACTCTTTTTGACTTAATAATAAAAATTGGTTTTGATATTGTATTTATAATAATATATTTTATACTTGTAATAGCTCTCTGATTTGCTTTATTTGTAAGGTGAGTTGCTTTATGGATATATATGATTTTTTCTCCTGTTTTTTGAATATTTATATTTTTCTGAAAAGGTTGGAGTGGTTTTAATGAAAAATTTTCTATAAAAGAATTAGTAGCTTTAGCAATGGTTCCTGTATATGTTTCCTGAGCTTTAGCATTTTGATTACTTTTTTTAAGTATAGTATGAAACTGATTAGCAACATCTCCAACTACAAATATTATAAATATAAAGAAAAATACAGATAAGACTTCTACTCTTGAAATTTTAGGTACATATGAACATACTTTTGATTTAGCTTTTTCTAATAGTGCAAATATACAAGCAGCTGATTCTGTAAATCAGTTATTTTCAACATGACTTTGAGCTGTATGAATAATAATTTTAGATTTATTTTGATTAATAATTTTATGGCTTTGAGTTATAACCGCGCTATCAGCTTCCAAAATTACAGGAAGTATTATTGCTCCAATAAGTGAACTCTGAAAATCTGCCTGAAGTCTGATGATGAATGCACCGAAATATATACCTTTACCTTTTACAAAATGACACACATTAACTTCACTACAAAATGCTGCTGAAAAAACAAAAGCAACAATAGAATGAAATGCAGCATATAAATGAGCTGCTCTTTGACAAGCTATTTGAGATTATGCTTCTAAAGCTATGTGAATACAAAGTGATTGAGCAATGAGAGTTTTATTAAGTGGTAAAACAGATGAAAGATTAAAAGCTATAGAAAGTGCTGTTAAAGGTGGTGATAACAAAGTAATATCAAATCAAATTAATTTATTAATAAAAGAGGTTGTAAGATGATGAAAATTCAAGAATGCTAATGAATTTATAAAGTCAAATGCTTTTGATAAAACTATGGAAATGTTATGAAATAAAATGTGATTTTCAGAAGAACAAATTAAAAAATTACAAAATGTTACAACTGAAAGTCAACTTGATACTACTTGGAGAGATGTTGCAACTGCACCTACTACTAATGCTAAAGTTAAAATAGCTATGTTTAATGCTGATGGAGGAGAATGAGAAAATTCATCAATGTCTGAATTAATAAAATCTACAATTGATAATTCTGATTCTGACTCTATTTCAACTTCTAAATATATTAAAAACACTGAAAAATGACCAACTTCTTTGAGAGGTAATAAATGAAATGATATTAAGCTTAATAATAGATATGAAAACAATGATAATAATCTTCAAAATAATGATATACCACTTATAGCAAAATACTTAGAACAAGAATGAATTACAAAAGAATGAGAAATTAAAGATGTATTACTTTCTTTAAAAATAGATGAAAAAGAAATAGGTAAAGAAATGAAAGCATTATGAAAACATCTTAAAACAGATGAAAAATGAAAATTAGTATATAATGAAACTGCAACTTGAACTTGAAATACTAATTGGGTAGAAAAAACTTCTTCTTCTAATCCTTGAAGTGGTGGTTGAGGGTTTAATGCTGTACCATTAGAAGCTGAAGATGGTAAATTTAATGTTAGAATTTGAGCATATAATATTGTTGTAAAAGACAATAAAATAGAAAAAGAAAGTGATATAAAACAAATGGTTCAATATATGGAAAAACAATGATTATTATGAGAAATGGAAGAAAGTAAATTTAAAAAAATATTAGACAATGATTTTGAAATAAAACAAACTACAGAACAACAAGAAATAATAAAAAGAATGAAGAAATATGTAAAAAAAGATGATAGTTGAAAACCTATTATAAATAAAAATAACAATTGAAATATAAAGGCAGTAGATTGAACTTGAACAGATTTTTTAAAAACTGAAGCTTGAAATAATACTACTACTCCTGTAAATGAAACTGAAAATTCTTGAGCTAGCACTGATAGTACTACTTAAAATAGTTCACAAAGTAGAGAATAAAATACTAACTAATTACTCCTTTACAAAAAAATTTAACTAAAATTAATTTTAGTTAAATTTTTTTTTGTTGTTTAAATTTCTGTATAAAAATTTTTTGAAAAATTATTTCTTAGCTACATTTTTTTTATAATTTTTCCCTTTTTCAGAAATCACTGGAGCCTCTTTTTCAACTTTTATTTTTATAGGTTTTTCTTCTACTTTTTTTATTTGCTCTTCTTTTCAAGAAAATAAATTAGAAAAAAATCATGGTTTTTCTTCCTTTTTTTCTTCTTCTAACTCCTCTTCTTTTTCTTCTTCTTCAATATTTTTTTCTTCTTTTGTGATTTTTAAAGCACAATAAGGACAAATTTTCCAGTTAGATTTTATTTGTTTAGAACATTGTTTACAATTATCAAGTAATTGACTTTCACAATTTGGACAAAACTTGAAATCCTCTTCTATGTGATAATGACAATTATAACAAGTTACTTTTTCTAAAAAAATATCTGTTTTTACAATTTCTTTTTCTTGTTTTATTTTTTGATTAATATTTTTTTCAAAATTTTCTAAATTTTCAGGATTTTCTTCTGAAACTTCCTCATAAACTTCTTCATATTCATCATCATACTCATCGTATTTTTTATGAGCTGGTCTTATTATAAAATAAATTATTAAACCAAAAATAGGAGTTAAAAAAACTACTAATAAGATAGAAAAAAGTTGTAATAAAATACTATTACTTCTTGCTAAAATATCTCTAGTAACCCAAATTATTATTGCTACCCATAATAAAAATCAGTAAACTACTATTATTTTGAAAAAATCTTCCATTCAAAAATTTTCAAAATAATCAATAAAAAATGTAACATAATCAAAATTCAAAATATTGTTAATAATATTTTGAAAAAATACTTGAATAATATCAAGATATTCAAAAAAAGTTTCTTTCATAATTTTTTAGCTAAATAATTTTATAAAAATTTTCTTGTTATTATATATAACAGAAATAGTTAATTTTTCAAGTTTTTTTTCTTCCAAATTTCTATTTGTTTATGATTTCAAGAAAATAAAACTTCTGGAACTTGCAAATTTTTAAAAATTTTTGGCTTAGTATAAATTGGATATTCCTTTTTTCATTCAAAAATTTCAGAAAAACTATCTTCCTCTAAACTTTTTTTATTTCCTAAAACTAAGGGAATATTTCTAACTAAAGAATCTAAAAAAACCATTGCTGCTAATTCTCAACTAGAAATAATATATTCTCAAATACTAATTTCTTGAGTTACATACAAATCCCTAATTCTTTGATCAATTCCTTCATAATGTCCACAAATTATAATAAATTCTTTTAATTCTTCACTAAATTTTTCTACTTTTTTTTGTTTTAACAAATTTCAATCTGGAGAAAAATAAATAACAGGAATTTTTTTTCAAACTTTTTTAAAAATAAATTCTATAGCTTTACTCAAAGGTTCAGCTTCTATAACTTGTCCGTGCATTCCATAAGCTTTTGAATCAACCCTTCTAGTATTTTTTGTAGAAAAATCATTTAATTTATAAAAAACTGGGAAAAATAATTTTTTATTTATAGAATTTTTTATAATTGAAGTTCCAAAATAAGATTCAAAACTTTCTGGAAAAATAGTTATTATATGTGTTTTCATTTTTTTTATTAATATTTTTTTAAAATTTGCATTTTAATACATTTTCTATTATACTTAAAATAATTATTTTTTAAAGATATTTTTTATGAAAAAATTAATAGTTCTAATTTCAATATTTTTTTTATTTATAAATTCTAGTTTTGCACAAGAATTCAAAAAAATTCCTGAAAATTTTAAAGAAAATTGTTATGAATTTTTTTGAATTCTAAAACAAGAAAAATGAACTTTAAAAATAAATTCTACAAAAAAAATAGATACTTTTATTTCTGATAATAAAATTATTCCTCATAAATTATATAAAAATTATTGATGAATTTTGGATTTTAAAATAAAAAATTTATTTTGAAATTTAGAATATTTGAGTGATGAAAATTATAAAACTTTTTTAATTTATGATGAGGAAAAAAATAAAAATTCTATATTTTTAGAATTTGATAAAATATTAAAAGCTTGAAGTTTTGATTTTAATTTTGAATATAAAGCAAATTATAGAAATGCTCATATTGAAATTTCTAAAGATTGAGAAAAATATTTTTTTGTTCCAGAAAAAAAATTAAACACTTATGATTTCAAATTTTTAAAAATTTCTTTTAATACAACAGTAAAACATATTACTCCTCCTGAAAAAATTAAAATTTTTGAACTAAAATTTATTTCAAAAAATTATATTTATTTAGTAAAAACTATTTGAGAAATAAAAGCTTATGCTAAAAATATTTGTAAAAATAATTATATAAATTTAAAAAATAATTATTGAGAATATAATTTAAATAAAAATACAAAAACTATTTTTTTAGAATTAAAAGAAAATCCAAATTTTAATCCAAATAAAGTAGAAGATTTTGACCTAGATAAAATTCCTGATTCAGAAGATAATTGTCCAAAAATAGCTAACCCAAAACAATTTGATAAAAATGCTGATTGAATTGGAGATTTGTGTAGTGATGATGATTGAGACTCTATAATTTGAAAAAAAGATAATTGTATAAATGTTTATAATCCTAAGCAAGAAGATATAAACAGAAATTGAGTATGAGATAAATGTGAATTTGATAAGGATTCTGATTGAATTTTTGATCAATTAGACAATTGTATAAATATTGCTAACCCTCTTCAAAAAGATGATGATTTGGATAATATTTGAAATAAATGTGATAATTCAATTTATTATAATCCAAGACAATTAGATAAAAATAATAATTGAATTGGAGATGTTACTGAGGAAAAAGAAAAATTTTTAAAAGAAAATGACAAAGATTGAGATAAAATAATTAATTCTCAAGATAATTGTGAAGAAATGGCTAATCCTAAGCAAGAGGATTTTGATAAAGATGGAATTTGAGATGTTTGTGATAATTGTAAAAATATTCAAAATTCTGATCAACTTGATGAAAATAAAAATTGAGTTTGAGATATTTGTGAAGATTCTGACTCTGATTGAATAAGTTGAATAAAAGATAATTGTATAAATATTTATAATCCTCTTCAAAAAGATTCGGATAATAATGGGATTTGAGATGCTTGTGAAGATTCTGATTTAGATAAAATTTTAGCAAAAAATGATAATTGTCCTTATGATTATAATCCTCTTCAAAGTGATATTGATTTGGATTGAATTTGAGATGTTTGTGATAAAAAAGATGATAGATTTTTTGAATCAAATAAAAATATTTTTATGATACTTTTGTCTTTAGTTATAGTGTTTTTCTGAATTGCAATATTCAAAATGGCTGTAAAATTGAAATAATTTCCCTCTCTCTTGAATTCTCTCTCCCTTGTGGGGAGAAAGAGGCTACAAAAAAGGGAAAGTTTAATTATAAAATAATTCTTAATAAAAAAAATATGTTTAAATTACTAAATAGATTTGCTTGGGTTATATCAATAATACTTTGAATAGTTATTATTGGATTTTTTTCATGATTTTTTTATTTTTTATGAGAATTTATTTTTTTCATAACTACTATTTTTCTTATTTTAATTATAAAAAAAAGTTTATTTTCTAGTACTTTTATAAAAGAAAGATTAGAATTTTTTGCAAATGCAATTGAAAATAAAAAAACTAAAAATAATGATAGTTTTGTAAAAAATGAAAAAAAAGAAAATATAGAAATTGATAAAATAAAAAGTAAAGTAGATGAATTAAAAAATGAAGATATAAAATATAAATCTTTGGAATTAAAAGAAAATATTGAAACTAAATTAGATAAAATTGGTTTTTGAACAAAATCTTTGGAAGAAGAAAAAATTGGAATTAATGATTTACCAGATGAATGATTTGAAACTATAAAAAAAGAAAATCCCCTCTCTCCTGAATCCTCTCTCCCTTATAGGGAGAAAGGGGCTACAATAATTTCAAAAGAAAAAATACTTTATGAATCAAGTCCTACTGAAATATTTTTTGAAAAACTTTGAACATATATAAAAAATTTTTTTTCTACAAATATTTTAGCTAAAATATGATGAATTTTACTTTTTTTAATGGTTGTATATTTTTTAAAATGACTTGCAATAAATGTTTGGGAAATTATTTGACCTATTTGAAGAGTTGTTATTTGAATAATTATTGGTTTTATTATTTATTTTTCTTGAATAAAATTACATAAAAAATATAAACAAGAATGACTTATTTTGATGTGAACAGGGATTTTGATAAATTATGCTGTTATCTTAGCTTGAAGACATTTAGTATGATGAAATGAATTATTAATATGATGAAATAAAATATTTTTTGCTGAAACTACAACATTTTTATTTTTGATTTTAAATACAATTCTTTGAATTTTAACTTCTTTAATTTATAAATCAAAAACTCTTTTAATTTTTTCATTTATTTTTGCATACATAAATCCTTTTATAATTTGAACTTCTGGAACTGAACCTTATACTCTGGTTTGATATAGTTTTATTGTAAGTTTGTGAGCTTTATTCTTAGCTAACAAACAAAATAATTTAACTCTTTTAATTATTAGTTTTATTTTTTGAAATTTATTATTTTTTGCAGCACCTTTTTCTGATTCAATTGGCTGGAGTGTAAAAATTATTTTTACTATTATTTTAAGTATTATTTCAATAAAAATAGCATACAATTTTTCTAAAGATAATATTAGCTGAAATATTTTATATATTTTTTTATGAACTTATTTTTTTATAATTTTAAATTTATTTAATTCTTCTTGATTTTTATCTGAAACTTTTAGTTTTTTAGCTTATAATATTGCTTTGATATGATTATTTGCTTTTAGTATTTATTTTTTGAAAAATTTTGTAAAAGATAAGGAATCTGGAATTTTTTCTATATTTATTATTCCTTTTGTAATAATTATTTTAATTTTATTTTCTTGAGATTTAATTTTTTCTTCTTTCACTTTAACACTTTTTTTAATATTATTTTTACTTTGATTTTCAGTTATAGAAAAAAATATTTCTAATTATTATAAATATTTTCTTTTTATATTTTTATGATTTTTTATATTTTTATTTAATTTAGAATTAAATATTATCTGAAATTTAAATAATGTTAATAATTTAGAATTTTTTACTATTTTATTTTCTAGTTTTATATTTTTATTTTTTTCTTATTATTATTCAACAAAAAAAGATTTATCTACACTCTTCCCTATTTGAACAATTTGAACAATAATAACTTTTGCACCATATTTAGTAATTTCTAATAATAATTCAATTTTATTTTTAGTTTCAATTATAGCAATAATTATTTTTGCAATTTCTAATTTTGTTTTACCTTTTATAAACAAAAGATTATTTGAAAAACAAAATCTTTATAATTTAATTATTTGAGTAGTAGCTTCGGCATTATTTATTTCTTTTCAAATTTATAATTATTGAGAAATTTATTTTCCTTGAGTTATAGAATGATTTGCTTTTTTAGCTTTAGCAATTGTTTATTTTTTACAAGCTTACTTTTTTATACAAAAAATTTGAATAGAAAATGTAAAAAAAGATGAAAGTTTGAAAAATATTTTTTATACTTTTGCTTGAATTAGTATTTCAATTTTTTCTGTTTCTATGGTTTTTGTATTTTCAAAATATCCAGAAATTATTACAACTGTTTGGCTTTTTGAAGCAACTATTTTGTATTATATTTTCTCTAGAAATAATTCTAAAAAAATATTTATTGCTGCAACTATTTTATTTTTCATTTGATTAACACAATTTTGAATTTTAATTGATGAAGTAAAATCAGAAAATTATTTATTTTTAGTTAGTTTTTCAGTAATTTTAGCTTCATTTATTTTAAATTTATTTTTTATAGAGGAAAAAGAAATTAACCCTTCCCAACCTTCCCTTAAGCCTAAGGGAAGGAGTATAAAAGAAAAAAATATAGTTTTAAAAAATATTCATTATATTTTACATATAATTTGAATGATTATTATGTGAATTTTATTATATGAAATAATTCCTAGTAATGGAAATTGATGGAGTAAATTTGGGATAATTATTTTTATAACAATTTTGTGATTTTTTTATTCAAAATTGAATACAAATTTTTTAAAATATGTTTTTGTAGTAATTATTTTATGATTTTCTATTTTTCATATTTGAGATATAAATAATATTTTTTCTACATTAGAAGTTAGAAATTTAGAATATTTGAAAATATTGCAATATTTAGTAACTTGAATTTTAGTTTTTAATATTTTTATTTGGAAAAAAAGCAATAATCCATCCCCTTCGGGACTTCCTTTGGAAAAGGAAGAAAATATTTGAAATAAAAAAATTAATTTAACTTTAAAAATTATTTTGTGAATTTATGCATTTTTAGTTAGTAATATTTATGTATTAGATATTTTTAAAAATAATTTAGAACATTTTTCTTTAACTTTGTATTGGTGATTAATTGCTTCAGTTTTACTTATTTATTGAATTCAAAAAGATTTACAAAAATTTAGAACTATTTGATTATATTTTTTAGTTTTAACTATCTCTAAAATATTTTTATTTGATGTTTGGGAAGTTTGAGATATAACTTCAAGATATATTATTTTTTGAATTTTATGAGTTGTTTTAATAATTATTTCTACTTTATATACAAAAAAATATTGAGATAATTTACTTTCAGAATTTAGTTTTGATAATTTGAAAGATAAAGAAAAAACAGTTAATAAAAAAATTAAAAATATTGATGTTAGTATTTATAAATGGGTAGTTTTCAAAGATAATACTGGAGTAAAAACTAGAATGAGATCAAAAAAATTGATGCAAATTATAAAACTTATTTTGTCTCAAGTAAAAAAAGATAATTTTGAAGCAGATGAATTAAAATCAGTTTATGAAAATATTAAAAATAATTATCATTCTGATTTAGATAAAGAAAAATATAATGAATATATAAGTATTTTAGAAAATTTTGTAAAAAAAGGTTGAACTATAAAATTTGAAAAAAAAGATTAAAACTTTTGTAAAAAACATTTATTTAAATATAATAAAAAAAATATTTTATAAATTAAATTTAAAAAATATGTGATTAGAAGATATAGAATCAAACTTTGAAAGTACAGATAATAATCTAGATTGACAAGTTAATTCTTGAATAAATGCTGCTTCTGAAAAAGCATCTGAAAAGGCTTCTGAAAAAGCAAAAAAAGATGCAGCTTGAATAAAAAGAACAATTAAAGATGAATCAAAAGCTAAAAAATGTGATTTATTATTATCTAGTTTTTTGATAAAAATAATAAAAAATAAAAAATATGATTTTTTATTAACTGACCTTTTTGCATGTTTAGATGAAAGTTATCCTTCCAACTTTTTAATCTGACTTTTATCTCTAATTTATTTACCAATAAGTGATAAAATCAGAATAAAATCATGAAAAGAATTAATAGATTTTAGTTATATTTCAGAAGAATTAAAAGAATTTAATGATTTGACTATTGATACAGAAATTCAAAATAGAATAAATCTTTGGGTTGAAGATATTATTGATGTTTTGAGTATAGAATATTCTTCACTTTTAACTGAAAGATTGATAAAAATGTATTGAAAAGATAAATTTTTACTTAGTTTAACTAGCAAAATTTTTTCATTTTTCTTTCAAGAAATCAATATAACTATTACAGCAAAAAAATCTGAAAAATTATCAGAATTTATTTTAAAAGAAGTTTATAAAAAACTTTATGTTTTAGAAATAAAAGAAATTTAAAAAAAATATTTGGAAGTATATAAAAAATGGTAGTAAAATATTTATAAAAAACAATTTCAAAAGACTTTTAAAAGAGTTGTGAATTTCTCTAAAAAGAGAATGTGCTTATTCTTTAATGTCACTTTCTGATTGAAAATGAGATAAAATGTGTGTGAAAATTGGTGAATGAAAATGTTCTACAAATGAAAACAAATATAATTCTGTAGATTGTAAAAAGAAAAAAGAAAATGGAATTGAAGTTATTTTTTTACTTATACTTATATGAATGTAGAAATAAATTTTCTAAAAAAATTCTTCACAAAATCTTCACATTAAAAATTTGCTTTAAAAAATAAGTTGACTATATTTTAGTTAACTTATTTTACATTAACCCTAAAATCTTTATGAAAAAAGTTTTATTAAGTCTAATTTTAGTTTTTAGTTTATTTTTTAGTTTTTGAAATTTTCAAGTTAATGCTGAAATACAAAAAGAAAAACAAGAAAAAATACAAAAAATATTAAATAATTATTTTTTTAAAAAAATTGAAACAGATTGATTAAAAAAAACTAGTTTATTTTTAGAAAAAATAAATTTATATATAGAGAAAAATTGAAAAAAAACTAATAATAATAAATCATTGATTTTAAATTATATTCACTTTTATATAAATGAAATTTTAAAAATAAATGATTTAAGCTTCAATATAGTCAAAGAAAAAAAATATTGAGATTATAAAATAATTATTTTTGAGAAGAATACAGGAAAAAATTTTTATAGAACTAGAGAAAATAAGTATATTTATACTGAAGATTTATCTAAAAAATTTTTAAATAATAAAAAAGATTTTATAGAAGAAATAAAAATTAAATTTGTTTTATATGATTTTAAGAATAAAACTCAAAATATAATTTTAGAAAAAAAATTTGCTGAAAAATTAATGTGAGTATGAGACTTTATTTTTTCTGAAATAAAAATACTTTGAAAATATAAAAATATCCTTTTGTTTTCTACTAATTGAGAAAATTTTTTTACAGAAACAACAAATTATATTTATAATTTAAATTCAAATACTTTAAAAAAAATAAAACATAACTGAATTATAGAAAATATAAAAAAATGAAAAAGTTGAATTTATTTTACTATTTGATGATGACAAGAAAATATTTCTCTTTTTAAAATTTCAAATAATTTGGAAATAAAAAAAATATATGAAGACAATTCTAAAATAGAAGATTTTTGAAATAATGTTTTGCCTATAAAATGGGAGAAATTAGAAAATTATGAATTATTAGAAAATTGAGAAATTAAATTATTTTTAAAAGTAAATATTTGAAATAATCTTATAAAAAAAGAAAAAATAATATTTTTAAATATAAAAGAAAAATTCAAAGAAATAACAATTTGATGAAAAATATTCAAATTAGAAAAAGATAAATTAGAAGAATGATTAGAATGAAAATATTTTTATAATGATTTATTTATCACAACTTTAGATTGAATAAAAAATGTTTGTGGTTTATATTCTAATAAAATCCCTAAAACTATTTCATATAAATGTGATTGACCACTAATAAAATGAAATAAATATGTATACTGTGAAAGTAAAGAAAATAATTTAAGTCAATTTGAGTTTTGAATTATTACAGAATGATGAGGATGTGGTGGTTATGGAGAAAAGTGGCAAAAAATATATATTAAAAAAATAAATTGAACAGATTTTATTTTTGTATGAAATCTTAAATGAAAATGACCTGAATCAGATAAAGGCCATAATAAATATGATGAAATTTATAAAAAGTATGCTAATAAAGAATATTTATATAAAATTTTAAAGGATAAAGACAATATTAACTTAATAGAAAAGTGGGATAAAATAGTTGAAAATTTTGTTAGTGTTGAAAAATAATTTTTAAAAATTTCCACAAACCCCATACATTTCTTCACATTAAAAATTTGCTTAAAAAAAAGATATTCTTATTATGAGAATAATTTATTTTTTTAATTTTAAATTTTTATGAAAAAAAGATTTTTAATATTTATATTAATTTTTAGTTTTTTTAGTATAAATAATAGTTATGCTGAAAATACAATTTTAAATTTTACTTGACCTAAAACAGTTTTTGAATGAGATAAATTTCAAGTAAAATGGGAAACAAAATGATTTAAAGATTGTTACACTTTTTGAAATCATATTAAAATTTCAGAATGAAAATATTGGACAGATATTCTTAGAACTTGAACAAATTGAGTTTATACTTTAACAGCTAAACATAAAAATTTTTCTAAAATAAATAGTATGAATTTATGAATTAGTTGTGATGATACTAATGGGTATAAAACTTCAAAACAATTAAAAATAAAAGTTTTAGAAAATTCTTTGAACGCTTGTACAAAAGAATATATACCTGTTTGCTGAATTTATAATTGAGAAAGAACAACTTTTTGAAATAAATGTGAAATGGAAAGAAAAAATTCAAAATTTTTGTTTAAATGAAAATGTGAAGATTTTTATAAAAATATAAAAACTTCTATAAAACCAATTTCTTGAGAAATAATTATTTGAAATTCTTGAGTTAATATAAAATTAAAAGTTTTGAATGATGAATATAATAACCCTTATAGTAAGGAAAAAAATAGCTATAGAATTTTAAATCAATGAGGTCATATTTGATGAATTTCCTCTAACATAAACCAAACTAATTTTAATTTAATTTGTCAATGAAGTACAAAAAAAATGAAATTATTTTTATTTCCACCTAAAAATATAAATCCTTGAAAATATTGAGATTTTGTATGATGATTATCAAGAAAAATATCAGATGAATGGGTTAAACAATTTAAGTGAAAAACAAAAGTAAATTGTTATATTGAATGAACTTTTAACAATAATCTTATTGATGTTGAAAATTCAGTATGTAAACCAAAACCAATAGCTGAAAATTGATGTGAAATGAAAAAAGTCTGAACTAATTCAGTAAATTGTAATATTTATCAAAAAATTTGTAAAGTAAATAATATAAAATTATATTGATTATATTCTTTAAGTTTTGCTCACCCTTCTTGAGCTATTAATTCAAATTCTAATAAAGTTTCTTTAATAAAATTTGATTTAATTGATTGGAAAATAAAAAATAAAAAAGTTATAAAAAATTTATGAACTTTTAAAAGTGATTTATATAAAATGGATTATTCTTATATAAATTCTCCAAAAAAATGTTATAATTCAAAATTTATTTGAACAAAATATGAATGATTAAAAGACCAACATTGAATGTATATTTCTTCTAGTTTACAAGAATTAACTAATAAACTTAGAAGTTGAAAAAGTTGAAAATATCCAGCAAATTATTCTGGAAGTTTATGTAACAACTGAAATTTTTGGACAGTTTTCACTCCAAATAATAAATTAATTGAAGAAATAAATAAACCTGATATAAAAGAAGAAAAAGATGAAAATATAAAATTTATAAATTATATTTATAAAGAAGTTTTGTGGAGAATGCCTTCTTTAACAGAAATAAATTATTATCAAAATAAAAAAATATTTTGATCAAAAAAATATTCTGAAAATCAAATACAAAACAGTATAATAAAAGACATATTAAAAGATGCAGCAAATTGAGAATTATTTGTTAGTCAAGATAATGTCTTAACTCAAAATATTTCAAAAGAACAATTTATAAAAAATCTTTATAAATTTTGATTAAAAAGACAAATTACTAGTTATGAATTACAAAATTGGAAAAAATTTTTAGAAAAATATAATAATACTTATAAAGAAGAAATATTTGATTATTTTTTTGAAAGTAAAGAATTTGAAAAATTTATGAAATACAGTAATTATTCTTTTTCTTATTACTCAAATGATTATACTTGAAAAGTTAAAGAATTTTGAAGTTTAAATACAAAATTTTATAGTTTATTACCTTTAACAATAAAAAGAGAATGTGCTTATTCTTTAGTAGCACTTTCTGATTGAAAATGAGATAAAATGTGTGTAAAAATTGGTGACTGAAAATGTTCTACAAATGAAAACAAATATAATTCTGTAGATTGTAAAGTATGATGTAAAAACTATGATGTTCCTTCTTGAACTAAAAAAATTTATAATTCTAAAAATTGTGTGATTTGATATGATAAAATAGAAACTATTAACACTCAAAAATGAGCTTATGAATGTATGGAATATCCTGTTTA
This sequence comes from Candidatus Altimarinota bacterium, assembly GCA_027066455.1. Taxonomy (GTDB): domain Bacteria; phylum Patescibacteriota; class Gracilibacteria; order BD1-5; family UBA6164; genus JAMONT01. The sequence goes on along the minus strand of JAMONT010000083.1, from coordinate 19,530 downwards.
TTCTTACAATTTTGAAACAAAAAAACAAGTAAATCATTTCTTACCGAATTCCTTTAATGTTAAAAATTGTAAATATACTTGAATAAGGGAATATTGAGAAGAAACTGTTTATATTCCTAAAAATAGTAATAAATCTTGTATTTCAGGTTTAGCAAAAGTAAAAGTTAAATGAACTGATAATTTTTCAAAATGTGTAAAGATAGATAATTATTGTAGTGAAAAAGAAAAAGATACTTATTCTGTAGATTGTAAAAAGAAAAAAGAAAATGGAATTGAAGTGACAAATGAATTAAAAGATAAAATAGATTCTATAATTAAAAAATTTATTTTAAAAATGGATAAATATAATTATACTAATAAACAAAAAATAGCTAAATTAAAATCAATTATTTCAAAAATAAATATTTTGATTTTAACTCATAAAAAATATGAAAATTTATTTAAATATTTAAATAAAAAATTGGAAGAAGAAGTTATTTTTTTACTTATATGAATGTAGAAATAAATTTTTTAAAAAATTTCTTCACAAAATCTTCACATTAAAAATTTGCTAAAAAAATAAATTACTTATAATAATTAAGTAATTTATTTTTTTAATTTTAAAATTTTTATGAGAAAAATATTTTTATTTATAATTTTTTCTTTATTTATTATAAATAATACAAATGCATATACTAAATCAGAAATTCTTTCTGCCAATTTTTTAGCTGAAAAAAATATAATAAATAACCATTTAGAAAATCCTGAAAAATATAAACTTGATGATTTTGTTTTAAGACAAGAAATAGCTGTTGTGGCTAGATGACTTGCTTGAATAGAAAAAAAGGAAAAATGTGATAATTTATTTACAGATGTTTCTGCTACAAATCCAAATTCTTGGGCTTGTTATACAATAGAAGCTTTAATAGATAATAATTTAATAGCCAAAAATAAAAAATTTAATCCTGAAAAAAATATAACAAAAGCAGAAGCAGTTGCAATGATTGTAAAAGCCAGTTATGGTGATAAATATTCTTATGATTCTACAAAAAAAGAAACTTGGCAAGAACAAGTTGTAAATTTTGCAGTTGAAAAAAAATGAGATGTTAAAAAATTTACTGATTATGATGCTTTAGCTACTAGAGGTTTTGTTTTTGAAATTGCTGCAAATTCAGGTGTTGATGATATTAAAATTTTATGTTGACAATTAGAACCTTATTCAATGTTAAAATATACTTTTGAAATTAATTGAAAAAATCTTTTATTAAATTATACAATTAAAAATCTTATGTGTATGACTGATTATGATGAAAATAATAGAATATTTTATTATTATAATGTAAATACACCTAAAAAAATACTTTCCTATAAATTAAAAGATAAAATAATTTTTCATTCTGTTCTTTTATGAGAAAATAGTATAAAAATTGAAAAAAATTGAAAATATAAATTTTATATAAAAAGTTGAAATTGATATATTATTGCAAAATGAGACTTTGAAATTCCTTGAGAATAATTTAAAATTTGCTAAAAAATTTCTTCACAAAATCTTCACATTAAAAATTTGCTTTAAAAAAAGATATTCTTATAATTGAGAATATCTTATTTTTTAATTAAAAAAATTATGGCAAATATCAAAAAAGTTTTTTTGGGTGCTTTGGCTTTATTTATAATTAGTTCTACAAGTTTTGCTCAAATTGATGATAATCAAATCATTGATGCTTTAGATAAACAAGAAAATTCTGAAATTTCAGAAAGTTTTAAATTGCAAACTTTCAAATCTTGTGAAAATCTAGAATCAGTAATGGAAAAATATATAAAAACTTACTGGAAATTAAATAAAAATAAATATTCATATAATTATAAACATAGAATGATAGATACTATAGCATCTGATGATTTTAGTGAAACTCTTCTACAACTTGAATCTACTTGAAATGCTGTTCCTACTTCTGCTTCTAGAACTAGTGATTGAAATTTTTCAAGAACAAATACTCAAGTAGATTGAGTTGATGAATCTGAAATAGTAAAAACTGATGGAAAATATATTTATTATTATAATTCTAAAAATAAAGCTGTTTATATAACTTCTGTTTCAAATAAACTAAAAATTATTAAAAAAATAAAAATTCCAAAAAATTTTAATTCTCCAGTTTTATATTTAGGAAAAAATAGATTAACTATTTTATCAAGTTGATATTCTAGATATAATAAAATAAAAAATAATTATTGGAGAAGTTATCAAGATAAAACTTATGTTATAGTTTTTGATACTACAAATATTGTAAAACCAAAATTATTAAAACTTTATGTTGTTGATGGAAGATTAGCAAAATCAAGAAAAATAGGAAAATATCTTTATGTAATTTCTTCTAATTCTTTTAATATTCCTTTTCATAATTTTAAAAATGTTGATGATATAATAATTCCTAGAGATGGAATAATTCCTAGAAAAATTGAAGTAAATTGAACAAAAAATTCTTCTAAACAAAATTTAGTTTTAAAATGAAAAAAATTTCCTTTTAATATAAGTTCTTGAAATGTTGCCAATTGTAGTGAAATAGAATATTCTTTGCCAACAAAAGATACTTTAAAAAAATATGATTTTTCTCCAAGTTATAATATTATTTCAGTTGTAGATACAGAAATTTCTGATGCTCCTGTTAAAACAAAAGTTGTTGTTTGAAATACTACAGAAATTTATATGAGTTTAAAAAATCTTTATATTACAGACAGACTTTACAATAATAATCAAGTAAGTTGTCCACCTTTTGCTCGTTGTATAATGCCTTATTTTGAGGCTTGAGAAAATTCTTTAATTCATAAATTGAATATTTCTAAAAATAATATAAAATATCAAACTTCTACAATTATTCCTTGAAATCCTTTGACTCAATATTCTATGGATGAAAGATGAGATAATTTCAGAATTATTACACAAAAAAGATATCCTGAAAGAGAAACAGGAGTTTATATTTTAGATAAAAATCTGAAATTATTTTGAAGTCTTTGAGGACTTTGAAAAGATGAAAATTTCAAATCTTCTAGATTTATGTGAGATAAATTATTTTTGGTTACTTTTATGGATATAGACCCATTTTATGTAATTGATTTAAAAGATGAATCTAAACCAAAAGTTATTTGAGAATTAAAAATTCCTGGTTATTCAAGTTATCTTCATCCTTATGATAAAAATCATATAATTTGATTAGGTTATGATACTTTTGAAACTAATTGAAGAACTAGACAATGATGATTAAAATTAGATTTATACCAAATAAATTATGATAAATTAACAAATAGTGTAAGTCAAGAATGTAGTCAATTTTCTTTTAACAGTTGTCCTAGTTCTTGTGTAAAAAATGAATGTGCTTCTGCTTGTCCTTCTTGAGCTGATATTTGCACAATGCAATGTGTACAAAAATGTGAAAATCCTAAAAATTCAAAATCTGATAAAAAAGGTTTTATAGAAGTAAAACAATTACACACTTTGACAATGTGAGATGCTGGAAGTAGAAGTGAAGCTACCAATAATCCAAGAATGTTTATTTTTAATAAAGATAAAAAAACTTTACTTTTACCTGTAGAAATTACAAAAAATGAAAATAAAGATTCTTATAAAAATATAGATTTTTTTGCAGGATTATATTCTATTAAAATAGATAAAGATTATGGAATAAAAAAATTATGAAGAATTAGTCATATTGATTATAAAGCTTTAGAAAATGAAAGAAAAGTAAAATGTGATGATTTTATAAAACAAAAAGAAGAAAAAGAAAGATGTAGAATTTTGCTTGATTGAAGAGAATATTGTCCACAAAAAAGTAATTATATTCCTGAATATTGTTATCAAGATTCTGGTATTTGAACTTATATAGCAAATAAAAGATGGCAATTAAGAGATTCTTTTATAAATAGAGCTTTATATATTTGAGATAATATTTATTCTATTTCAAATAAAAAAATACTTGAAAATAATATGGAAACTTTTGAAAAAATTTCTGATGTTGAAATGAAATAAAAAATTCCTTCCCTGAATCCCTTCCTTTTGGTCAAAAGGAAGGGGGCTACAAATTATTGTAATTAATTATGTGCCTCTTCCCTTTTTTTACAAAAGGGGAGAATTCAAGTGGGGAATTTTTTTTTTAAAATTTTTTTGACTATTTAGCTTTTTTTCATATTATAAAAAGGTATAAAATATTTTTTAATCAAGTAAAATTATGACAGATATAGAAGTTAATGAAATAATATTAGCATTATTAAAAAATCATAGAGATGATGTTGTTGTTAATGTGGAAGAATTTTGTGATTTATTAAAACATTCTCTTTCTTTGAATACTGATGAGAAAAAAAGAGTTATTGATGCAGTTGCTAAAAATGATGAACAACCTGGACTTTCTCAATTTCAATTTGATGAACTTACAAAAGTTTTTGTTGAAGAAAGACAAAAATTCAGAGAATTAGCTGGAAAACATCCAGAAGATATAAAAAAGTTATTAACAAAACAAAAAAAAGAATGGATTCAATTAGGAGAAGTTTATATTGCTGAAAAAGCAAAAAAAGAAGTTGAACAACAAGATGCTTGAGCTATTGATGATATAAAAGCACAATTAGGTTTATAAAATAATATTCCTCTCTTGAATTCTCTCCTTTTGGTCAAAAGGAAAGAGGCTTCATTATGAGGTTTTTTATTTTATAAAATTTCCTTAATATTTTCTTAAAAAAAATAAAAATTATGATTTCAAAAATACATTCTATAACTGTAAATTGATTAAATTCAGAAATAATAGAAATAGAAGTTGATATAAATAATTGAATGCCAGCTTTTAAAATAGTTGGACTTCCTGATCAATCTGTTCAAGAATCTAAGGAAAGAATTAGGTCTGCTTTGAAAAATTCTTGAAAAAAACTTCCAACCAATAGAATTATTGTAAATTTAGCTCCAGCTGACATTAAAAAAACTGGGCCTAGTTTTGACTTTCCTATTGCTATAGGAATTTTACTTAATTCTGGAGAAATAGAAGAAAAATTAATTTCTGAATCAATTTTTATTTGAGAATTATCTTTAAACTGAGATTTAAGAAAAGTAAATTCTATTTTACCAGCAACTATAAAAGCAAAAGAAAAAGGTTTTAAAAGAATTTTTATACCATATGAAAATTCTCCAGAAGCTTCAATAATTCCTTGAATTGAAATTATTAGAGTAAAAAATTTGACTTGAGTTATAAAAATGTTAAACTCTGAAATTGCTTTAGATATAACACCAAAACTTGATTTCAAAGATTTTTCAAAAAAAGCAAATAAGTTTTCTGAAAATTCAAAATTTGATTTTAAATATGTAATTGGTCAAAATCATGCAAAAAGAGCTTTAGAAATAGCAGCAGCTTGAGGACATAATATAATTATGGAATGACCTCCTTGAAGTTGAAAAACTATGTTATCAAAAAGTTTTTCTGGAATTTTACCTGAATTAAGTATAAATGAAGCTATAGAAATCAGTAAAATTTATTCTATTTCTGGACTTTTAACTCATGATAATCCAATTATTACAAAAAGACCTTTTAGAACAGTTCATCATACAGCTTCTGCTATAAGTATAATTTGAGGTTGAACTAATGCTAAACCTGGAGAAATTTCTTTATCTCATAAATGAGTTTTATTTTTAGATGAAATTTTGGAATTTGAAAAATCAGTTTTAGAAGTTTTAAGACAACCTTTAGAAGACTGAATGATTACAGTAAACAGAGTAAATGCAACTTATACTTATCCTGCTAATTTTATTTTAGTTTGAGCAATGAATCCTTGCCCTTGTGGTTTTTTAACTGACCCAGATAAAGAATGTATTTGTTCAATTAGACAAATTTCTAATTACAGATCAAGACTTTCTTGACCATTAATTGATAGAATAGATATTTTTATAGAAGTTCCAAAAGTGAAAACAGAAGAATTTAAAACTTGAGAAGATTACTCTTGAAGAGAAACAAGTGAAAGTATTAAAACAAGAGTTGAAAAAGCTAGAATTTTGCAATTAAAAAGATTTGAAAATACTAAAATAACTTTTAATGCTGAAATGCAAACAAAACAAATTAATAAGTTTTGTATTTTAGATTCAGAAAGTGAAAAAATATTAAAACAAGCTGTTGCTTCAATGGATTTATCAGCAAGAGCTTATTACAGAATTTTAAAATTATCTAGAACTATTGCTGATTTAGAAGAGATAAAAAATATAGAAACAAAACATATTTTAGAAGCTCTTAGTTTTAGAAAAAAAGAGGAAGAAGTTTAAATACTAAAAACTTTTTTTGATAATACCATAAAAAAAATATTATTTTGTACTTTTTAAAAATAAAACTATGTGTTGAATATTTGCTTATAATTGAAATAAAAATTCTATACCTTTTTTGGTTGAAGGATTAACAAATTTGGAATATAGAGGTTATGATAGTGCTTGAGTTTTTTGAATTACTAAAGGTGGAAAAATTTTTTTAGAAAAAGCTGTTTGAAAAGTTAGTAATTTGGCAGGAAAAGTAGAACTAAATAAAAATAAAGATAAAGATTATAATTCAGGAATTGCTCACACAAGATGGGCTACTCATTGAGGAGTTACAGAAAAAAATACTCATCCTCATTATTCTTCAAATAAAAGATTTTTTGTTGTTCATAATTGAATTATTGAAAATTATGCTGAACTTAAAAAAGATTTAATAAAAAAATGATATGAATTTTATTCTGAAACTGATACTGAAATTATTGCAAAATTAATAGAAGATTTATTTGATTGAAATTTGATAGAAACTATTTCAAAACTTACTCAAAAACTTGTTTGAGCTTATGCTCTTGGAATTATTGACACTGAAAATCCTGATGTTTTAATATGAACAAAATTTTGAAGTCCTATGATTTTAGGAATTGATACACAAGCTTGTTTTTTGTCTAGTGATATAAATGCTCTTAGTCAAAATTGTAAAGAATTTTTTATTTTAGAAGATAAAGAAATAGTAGTTTTAAAAAATTGAAAACATAAAATTTTTAGTTTATGAAAAGAAATTTTTAGAAATTCTGAGAAAATTACTGAAGATTTTCAAATAGCTACAAAGTGAGATTTTGAAACTTTTACTGAAAAAGAAATTTATGAAGCACCAGAAGTTTTACTAAATTGTTTAAAATGAAGAATTAATTTTGAAAATAAAACAATTACAAATGAAACTTTGGCTGAACTTTGAGAACTTGATATTGAAAGAATAGAGATTATTGCAAGTGGTTCATCTTATTTTGCTTGAGTAACAAGTTCTTACTGGTTTAGAGAATTAGCTTGAATGCCTTGCTTGGTAACAATTTCTTCAGAATTTTTATATGATACTTTCTTGCCAAATAAAAAAACTCTTTATGTTTTTATTAGTCAATCAGGAGAAACAGCAGATGTTAGGGAATCTGTTAGAATTGTAAAAGAAAAATGATGAATTACTTTTGGGCTTGTAAATGTTGTTGGTTCAACAGTTGCTAGAATGTGTGATTATTGATTATATACTCATTCTTGAATAGAAATTTGAGTTGCTTCTACAAAAAATATTATAGGACAATTATGAGTTTTATTACTTATGTCACTTAGTTTTGGTAAAAAAAGAAATCTTCAAATTTCTAAAATTAGAGAAATAATTTGAGAAATTTGAGAATTGAATATTTTGATGAAATCTCAACTTTGAAATACAAAAAATATCAAAAAATTAGCAAAAAAATATTCTAAATATAAAAACTTTTTCTTTTTATGAAGAAATTTATTATATTGAACAGCTGAAGAATGTTCTTTAAAACTAAAAGAATTGACTTATTTACATAGTGAATGTTATTCAACTTGAGAATTAAAACATGGCCCCTTAGCTCTTGTTTGACCAGATTTTCCTTGTATTGCTTTGAATTTGAAATGAGTTTTAAAAAGTAAAACAGTTTCAAATATAAAAGAAGTAAAAGCAAGAAATACAACTGTTTTATGAGTTGTTACAAAGTGAGATAAAAATGAAGAATTATATGATGATATTATAGAAGTTCCAGAAGTTTCTCATATTTTAGCTCCTTTTATTCCTTTAATTCCAATGTGGAGTTTTGCTGTAGAAATAGCAAAAGAATTATGAAAAGATGTAGACAAACCTCAAAATTTAGCAAAAAGTGTAACTGTAGAATAATAATTATGAAATAGAACTTTTTACTTTTTAAGATTAATAAACCTCTCTAATTCATTTTTCAACTTCATCAAAAATTTCCATTTTTTTATCTCTAATTAACCAAATTTTATTAGATACATTTTCAAGTAAATCTCTGTCATGTGAAACAATAAGAGTCATTCAGTCAAATCATTTTAACATTGTTTTGATAATTTCTTTTGAATGCAAATCTAGATGGTTTGTAGGTTCATCCATTATTATTATATCTGGTTTTTGTAAAAGCATTTTTGTAAGTCATACTTTTGCTCTTTCTCATCATGAGAGAGAGTTTATTTTTTGATTAACTTTTTCTCATTTTATTAAAAGTCATCACAAAATTTTTCTTACTTCTTGTTGCTCATTTAAACTTTCAGATAATTCATTAATTATTGAATTTTCTAAATTTAATTCATCAAGAATTTGTGCAAATGAACCAATTTTTAAAGTTTCATTAATTTCACTTGTTCAATTTAAAGCTTTCAAATCTCATAAAATTGTTTTTAAAAGTGTAGTTTTACCTGTTCAATTTGCTCAAATTATTCATATTTTATCTGTTTTCAAAACATTAATTTCTTCTGGCAATTCTATTAAAATTTCATCATATCAAACTTCAATATTTCTTAATTTTATAATTATTTCTGGTAATCTTCTAGTTGTTGAAATAGAAATAAATCTTGCTTTTTGATCATGTTCAGGTTCTTTTAATCTTACTACTTTATCAAGTGCTTTTATTCTAGATTGAATAGCTGATGCTTTTGCTGAATTTGCTCTAAATCTATTTATATATACTTCTTCTTCATCAATTATTTTTTTCTGGTCTTTAAAATCTTTTAGTTCTTTATCATACCTTTCTTGTTTTTGTTTTTCATAATCACAGTATTTTCAAACATAATTAAAAGCCTTATGTCTATAAATTTCAACTATTTTTTCACTAGAATTATCAATAAATTTTTTATCATGAGAAATTGATATTATTGCTTTTTTCCAATTTTGACAAAACTTTTCAAGAAAAATAATTCATTCAATATCCAAATGATTTGTTGGTTCATCAAGAATTAATAAATCTACTTGCTGTATTAAAAATTTTGCAATTTGAACTTTTGTTTGTTCTCAACCAGATAAACTTAAAACATTTTGTTTCATTCTTTCATCTGAAAAACCAAAATATTTCAAAATATTTTTTTGCAATTCATATTTTTTAAATCAATCATTTTCTAGTAAATATTCTGTTAATTCTTGGATTTTTGTGTACTCACATTCAAATCCCTCCCCCTCCGGGTACTCCCTTTGTAAAAGGGAGATTTTTTCTAATTCTTCAACTTTTTGTGTTATTTCTGGAAAAATTTTAAACATTTCTTCTTCTAAAGTATTGTTTTCTGATTCCCAAAATAAATCTTGTGATAAGTATCAAATATTTAATCATTGAGCAAGTTTTATTTCTCATTCACTTTCTATTAAATCAATTTTTTTTCAAATAATCATTTTTAATAAAGTTGTTTTTCAACAACCATTTTTTCAAATTAGAGCTATTTTATCAGTTTTATTTACTTTTAAATTAAGTCAGTCAAAAAGTTCAGTTAATCAAATATTTGCTTTTAAATCTATAATATTAATTAATCATGATTGAATTCTTGTTTTTCATTCAAATAAATATTTTGGAATTTTTCCTAAACTGTATTGTGAATTATTTTGTAAAGAATGAAAATTTTCATTCCCTACTTTATTTTCTAATTCAAACTCTTTATTTACATATTTTATAAGTCTTTTAATTTTAGTAACATCTTTTATTTTAGCTGGAATTTCATTTAAAAAATCCAGACAAATTTCTTCTATTTCATAAAAATTAAAATCCTCTCCATGAATTTCTAGAACTTTTGAAACTATTTTTTGTAATTCTTCTTCTATATATGTGTCTACTAATTCAGCCATTTATTTAATTTAAAAATTATTTTTTTTTATTATACTCTAAAAAATCTATTTCTAAAATTTATTTTTAAAAATATTTTTTATTCTTTTTGTGAACATTGCAATATTTCTAAGTTTAATATCATCAATTTCTCAACTAAAAGGCTTTTCTATTTTATTTTGAATTATAAGTAACATTGAAAGTAAAAAAGAAATTATCATTGATGAAATTATTCATAAAACTCATAATTCTGCAAATCATGGTGATAAAATTATTACTGAAACAGGAAGTGAAGTGTATAAAAATAATTTTAATAATTTAGGTGTTCTTTTTTGTTTTATATAAATCAATTTTTGTACTGAAAAATTTATTTGAGCTAGAAATTGCTGAATTCTTGAAGTTTCAGAACTAGAAACTCAATTTTTTAACATTATTTCAGCAACATTAGATAAATAACTAATACTATCATCCATTTTTTTCATAAGTTCAAAGTTCTTTTCTTCATCTTCATTTCTAAGATTTTCTTGAATTCTAAACATAATTTTAGAAATATTTTTAAATATCTTTTTTTCTTCAGGAATTTTTTTTACTTTTATAATTTGTAAAGTAGAAATTAAATTTGCTTTAATTAAGGCAATTTCATCATATGCTTTAAACCTTCTTTCACTTATTAAACTCATAACTATACTAAAAACAAAAAATATTCATACAAAGAAAAATGAAACAACAATTCTCATATTATATGAATAATCAAAATAGATACAAAGAGCAGTAGTTGTTCATCAAATTATAGATAAAAGAAATAATTTATAGACAGGAAAATGTGTATATACTTCTTTAATATATCTAATATATCTTAATTCAACTTTTGTTAATTTTTTAAACATATTTTTTTATTTTATAATTATTACTTTTATTATACAATATAATACATAAAAAATCAAATATAAATAAATTCAAATGAGGAATTTATAGATAAAGTAAATGATTAATGAAAGTTTACATTGAAAATGAATAAAAAGAAAAATTTTAAAATTTTATAAACAAAAAATCTAGAAAAATTTTTAGATTTTTTTTAGTTATTAGATTTGGATTTTTTTTGGTGGTGAGTATAATGTGGAGAAATATTTTTTAATATAAAAATTATGGTAAAAAAAGATAATGAAATTTATTCTAAAGATGAATTAGATTTTTTTAAAAGTATTGAAAATTGAAATTATGATTCTATGAGTGAAAAAAAAGTAGAACAATTTAAAAATGAAGCAAAAATTATAGCAAAAAATACCATTGAAAAGAAAACTAGAAAAAAAGCTTTGAATATTAGATTATTTCAAGAAGATATTTTGAAAATAAAAGCAATGGCTATAAAAGAAGGACTTCCTTATCAAACATATTTAGCTTCAATTATTCATAAATTTTCTAATTGAGAGTATAAGACTATATAAAGACTAGAAATTTTTCTAGATTTTTTTTAGTTATTAGATTTTGATTTTTTTTGGTTTTAGGTATAGTGTGGAAAAGAATAATTTTTAATAAAGAATATGGAAAAAATAAATTTAATTAGAAATATAAAAAAATGAATTGATAGTTGAAATATTAATTTTTTACTTGGTTCAGGCTTATCAAGTGATTTTTTAGGAACATTAACTACAATTGAAATTGATTTAACAGAGGCTGAAAAAAATGACTCTGAAAATAGTACAAATGAAACACAAGCTAGAATAATTGAACTAAAAAAACAATATTTTGAAACATGTATGGTTTGAAATATTAAAATTATTGATGAAGTAGAAAATGAAAATAAAGACAATACTTTAAAATATTATAAAAATTTTTATAAAATAATAAATAATATTCTTTTAAAAAGAGAAAATACAATTTTAACAAAGCAAGTAAATGTATTTACTACAAATATTGATATTTTTTCTGAAAAAGCATTAGAAGAAACTTGATTAGAATATAATGATTGATTTCATTGAAAAATTAATCCAATTTTTGATGTATGAAATTTTAAAAAATCAATTTATAAAAAAAGTCTTCATTATGAAAATACTTCAGAGATACCAATTTTTAATATTTTAAAAATTCATGGTTCTTTATCTTGGAAACAAGATACAGAAAATACGAAAATTTATTTTGATAGAAATTTAGAATTAGTAAAAGAAATTGATAATTGAGATTTTGAAGTTGAAAGATATGATAAGCTTACAATAGTTAATCCTAAAAAAACTAAGTTTGAAGATACTGTTTTAAATCAGCATTATTATGATTTATTAAGATATTATTCAAATGAATTAGAAAAAGAAAATAGTTTACTTTTTGTAATGTGATTTTCTTTTGCAGATGAACATATTAGAAATTTAACATTAAGAGTTACTAATTCTAATCCTACATTAAAAATTTATATTTTTAAATATTCTCCTAAAAAGGAAGTAGGACAACAAAGTCTTAATGATAAATTATTAGTAAAAATGGAAGAAGAAGCAAAAAATAAAAATATAGAAATAGTTTATCCAGAATGAGAACAAAGATATAATTTTAAAACAATAACAGAAGAAGTTTTTGAAAAAATAGTTCCATATAATGAACAAAAAAAAATAAATAATAACAATAACCAAAATGATGAATAAATTAACAGAAAATCACATAGTTGATAATTCAATATTTAAAATATGAGATGTTATTGAAATAATTTGACAATCTGTAAGAGTTAAGGTTGATACTTGAAAAAATACTTCTTCAATTTTATATAAATGAGATATTATTCAAAATATCTCTGTTTGAGGTTATATAAAAATAAAAAAATGATTTGAAGTAATGATTTGAAAGATTGAATGAGAAACTATAAAAGAAAGTAAAGAAAACACTGAATATTCAAGTAATAAAGAAAAAATATATAGAATTTTAAATATAAAAATTTTATGATTTTTTGAGTGAGATAAATTTAAAAGATGAATAAAAGAATTACCATTAATTGATAATACTTGTTATTTATTAACTAGAGAAGAATTTGAAAAAATTCATGATTTTCTTGATAATAAGGATGAACCAATAAAAATTTGAAAATTAGAGTATGATGATTGACAAGATATTTTATTATGAGTAAATAAATTATTTGCTAGTCATGTTTGAATTTTTTGAAATACTTGAAGTTGAAAATCTTATACTTTAGCAAAAATTTATAAAGAACTTTTTGAAAAATATAAAGATAATCTAAATTTTCAAGAAAGAGCAAAATTTTGTCTTATAGATTTTAATTGAGAATATATTTGAGATGCTATTATCAAAAAAAAAATTAATTGAAAAAAATATAAAAATATTTTTGAATTAACTACTAATAAACAAATAGAAGGTATAGGTGAAGATGATAAATTTCCTATAAATAAAAAAACTCTTAAAAATACTACTTTTTGGTCAATTTTTCTTGAAGCAACTGAAAAAACTCAAATGCCTTTTTTAAATAGAGCAATTAAAGATACTTTTATAGAAGAAAAATTGAATAATATTACTACATTTAAACAATTAATAGTTGAAAAAATAATTAATGCTACATCTGTAAGTGGAGGAGCAGTAGATAAAACAATTACAGAAGATTTTTTATATGAATTAGCAAATTTCATGTGAGAAAGTAGTATAAGAAATGTTGCTCAATATTTTAGAGATAAGTTAGTTTGATGAACAGAAAGATTTTCTTTTCAATTAGATTGAATATTTGCTAATGAAAATCCAACTTGATTTAAAATAAAAATTGAGGAAAAAATATGATTATTTGATATAAATTGCATTTCAAGATTAGATAGTATAAGAAAAATATGATTAGTAATAATAATTAAATATTATGATGAAATGATTAGAGGTTTTTCAAATAAAGAACATTTATCACCTTTAATAAAAAGATTAGAAAAAAGAATTTTGGATTTAGAAAAAGTAATTAGATTAAAAAATGATTCAGATAGATTTGATTCTAATTTTACAATAATTTCATTAAGAAATGTAAACTTAGATATTAGAAAGATGATACCAATGCTTTTAGTAAAAGAATTATATGATGAAAAGAAAAAAAATACTGATAAAAATAAATCTTTACATATAATAATTGATGAAGCACATAATATTTTATCAAGAAATTCAGATAGAGAAAGTGAACAATGGAAAGATTATAGATTAGAGGTTTTTGAAGAAATAATAAAAGAAGGAAGAAAATTTTGAACATTTTTAACTATTGCAAGTCAAAGACCATCAGATATCTCTTCTACAATTATTTCACAATTACATAATTATTTTTTACATAGGTTGATAAATAATAATGATTTAATGGCTGTTGAAAAAACAATTGCATATTTAGATAAAATTTCAGCAGATTCAATTCCTAATTTAGCAACTTGAACTTGTATATTAGCTTGATTAATTGCACAAATTCCAATAGTTATGAAAGTTTGAGAAATAGAAAATAAAGAAAATAGACCTAATAGTGAAACTATAACATTAGTTGATAAATGGAAAAGTTAAATTTTTTATAAAAAAACTAAACACCTATTAAAAAATGAAAAAAATCCTAAAACTTTATAAACAAAAACTCTAGAAAACTAGAGTTTTTATTTTCCCACCTTTTTCTCCATAATTTTCAAAAAATCCTCACTACTTCCAACTTTTATATTAATATTTTCAGGAAAAGCTTCAAAAAAAACTTCTCACCAAGCAGTTGTAATAATTCTATTATCAAGTAAAATTGCAACTCATTTGTCCTCTTTTGTTCTGATTAATCTTCCAAAACCTTGCTTTAATTTTAGAATAGTTTTTGGAATAGAATAATCTCTGAAAGCATCTTTGAAAAGTGAACTTCTTGCCATAAAAATTGGATCATTTGGAACTATAAATGGAAATTTGTGAATAATTAAATAACTCAAATCTTCTCAAGCAATATCTATTCATTCCCAAAAAGTATCTGTTCAAATTAAAATTGAATTTTTAGAATCTTGCTTAAAAAATTCTAAAAGTTTATGCTTACTTCCTCAAAAACCTTGAGCATAAAGTGAAATCTTTTTTGCTTTCAAATCTTTGTTAGAATAAACATAAAGTTCCCTAATTGTTGCAAAAGCTGTTGTTAAAACAAGTGTTTTTCATTTTACAATTATAAAAAATTTTAACAAAAATTCTTTTAAAACATCTAAATTTGTTCTAATATCTCACAAATCATTTGGAATAAACAAAAGTGCCTGTTTTGAATAATCAAAATCTGACTCAAAAGTTTCAAATTCAAAACTGTCTAAATGCAAAATATTTTTTATATAATCAAAATTGTTTCATATTTTCAAAGTTGCACTTGTCAAAATACAAGAATCCAACTTTTCCCAAAGATTTTTTTCCAAATATTCCCCCGGATTCAAAAGAGTATAAGCCATATTTACTCAATTTTTTTCATTAAAAGAAACCATAGAAATATATTTTTTGTTTGTAGCCCCTTTCTCCCTATCAGGGAGAGAGGATTCAGGAGAGAGGGTTTTAGAAGAGGCTTTAGGTGACATTGTAACTATCTTTATAATCCCTAAAATTTCTTCTAAAGAACTAATATAATTTGTCAAAATTTTGAAACAATCATCAGGAGCTGTTCCTAAAATATCAATAAAATCAAGAATTTTTAATTCCAAATTTTTTATAATATCTTCTCAAACAGAAAATTTCTCAAAAAAATCTTTTCAAACTAAAATAGGATAAGTTGAAACTTCTCCATTGTATGAGCCTTTATATCTAATATAACTTTCAAAATTTTCAAGTAAAAGAGAAATATCTAAAATAATAGAATTTTTTTTGAGTTCAAATTCTCAAATTACAAATTTATGTTTTTTTATAATTTTATAAATATGTTCAAAAACATCTTCCAAAATTTTTGAATTAAAAGATTTCTTAAGTGCATCAGTAGTCACATCTTCCAAATTATGAGATTCATCAATTACCAAATTTCATATTTTTCACAAAATAGAAGAATCATTTCAAATATCATTTAAAAGCAAAGAATGATTTATAATTATAACATTTGATCTAGTTACATTTTGCCTTGCTTTAAACAAAAATTCATAATTTTTATATGGATTATCATCTTTTAAAGTTATAAATTTATCAGCATTTATTTCCCATAAAATTCTGTATTCTTGAGGATAATAGTTAAGTTCATCGATTTCTCAAGTTTTTGTTTCAAATAAAAAATAAAGAATTTTTAATAAAAAACTCACTTCTTGTGATTCAAAAACATCTTGTCAAAGATATAAAAAAAGTGCTTGAATTCCAATATAATTTCACTTTCATTTAAGTTTTGTAAAATTAAAATCTAGACTTAAATTATTTTTAAAAAATTCTAAATCTTTATAAATAATTTGGTCTTGAAGAGCTTTTGTATTAGTTGAAATAAAAACTTTTTCTCCTGTTTTTAAAGAATATAAAATCGAAGGCAAAAGATATGCAAAAGTTTTTCAAACTCAAGTTGGAGCCTCAATAACTATTTTTTTTTCTTTTTTAAAAGCTTTTCCTACAATTTCTGACATTTTTTGCTGATTTTCTCTTGGTTCAAATTTTTTAAATCATTGAAAATATTCTTCTTTGAATTCTACTTCTAAATCCTCTTTTATAGCTACTTCATCAAATTTTTTATACTTTTTAACTTTTTTTAAAATAATTTTTATAAATTCAGTTTCAGATAAATATTCAGGGTTTTCTCAAAAAAAATAATTTTTTAACCAAATAACTTCTTTTGCTTTTGATTTAGAAAAAATAAAATTCAAAATATCTTTTTTTTCTTTTGTCATTTTTGAAATAATTTTTAAAAATTTTTCAAAAACTCTAAAAGTTGCCAAAGTGTCATTTAAAGCTCTATGAGCTCATTTTAATTCAATTTTTAAGTATAAACAAAGGCTTTCTAAACTCAAAGATTTTTGGTCAATTACCAAAAAGTTTGCCAAAAAAAATGTATCAAGTACAATATTTTTTTGTAAATTTATTCAGGCATTCATCAAAAAATCTCTATCAAATTCAGTATTGTGTCACAAAATAGGATTATTTCAAATAAATTCTATAATTTTATGTTTTACTTCTGCAAAACTAGGAGCATCTTTTACATCATCATCAGTAATATTGCAAATATTTGTTATTACTTCAGGAATTTCTATTCAAGGATTTATAAAAGTTGAAAATTGTTCAATAATTTCAAAAGTTTTTTCATCAAATTTCACCAAAGCTATTTCTATAATTGAGTCTTTTTTTCTATCAAGACCTGTTGTTTCTAAGTCTAAAGCTATTATCATAAAGAATTTTTGTTTATAAAAAAATATTTAATTTTATTTTATTTGTTTTTTTACAAAAATCAATTATAATTTGGGAAAATAAAAAAATCACCTTTAATTTTTAATAAAAAAATAAATGTTAAAATATGTTTTATCTACAATTGCTTGACTTGAAAAATTAGCCAAGACAGAAATTATAAAAGAAAAATATGAAATTACAGAAGTAAATGATAGACTTGTTTGTTTCGAAGCACCTATAGAAGCCATTGCTAGAATTAATTTAAACTCAAGAGTTGGGAATAAATTATATTTACAATTAGCTGAAAAAAAGCTAGAAACTTTTGATGATTTATATGATTTGATTTATGAAATTGATTTTAAAAAATATATTCGTGAAAATTCTCCTATTTTGGTAAAAGCTACAAGTGTTAGAAGTGGTTTATCTTCAACTCCAGCAATTCAAAAAATAGCAAAAAAAGCTATTACAAGCAAATTACTTGAAGGAAGTTCTGAGGTATTTTTGAAAGAAAAAGAAGAATTTGAAAATTTTGAAATATTTATTTTAATTATAAATGATAAAGTAAAAGTTTTAGCTAATACTTCAGGAGAAGCTTTGCATAAAAGAGCTTATAGAAAATATAGTTCAGATGCTCCAATAAAAGAAAATTTAGCTGCTGCAATAGTTCTTTTATCAAACTGGAATTTTAAAAAAGCTTTTTATGATATTTTTTGTTGAAGTTGAACAATTGCTATTGAAGCCTTAATGATAGCCAAAAATATTGCTCCTTGAATAAATAGAAAATTTGCTTTTGAAAATTGGAAATTTATTCCAAAATGATTAATTCAAGAAGAAATAAAAAGAGCAAAAGAAAAAGAATTTGATTGAGATTACAAAATTTTTGCAAGTGATATAGATTATGAAGTGATAGAAATGGCTAAAGAAAATGCAAAATTAGCAGGACTTGAAGGACAAATAATTTTTGAACAAAAAGATTTTAAAAGTTTTTTAGAAGAAAAAATTAGCTGAACTTTAGTTACAAATCCACCTTATTGACTTAGATTAAAAGATGATGATTTAGAATGATTATATAAAGATTTAGATAAAATTTTTACACAAAATGAAGATTTAAATTGATGATTTATAACAAGTTTTGAAAATAGTAAAGATTTTTATAAAACACAATATAAAAATAGAAAATTATATAATTGATGAGAAAAAGTTTATTTTTATAAAAAAAGTTAAGAAATTTTTTTCTGGGAGTATGCAAAAATCTGTGTAAATAGATTTTTTTGTAAAATTATTTAAAAATTTATTTTGGAATTTTTTTTAAAATTTCTTTTATATTTCCATATTTTTTTGATAAAAATCTTTTCCCATCTACAAAATTTTTAATAAAAAAATTATCATAATATTTAGAATTTTTATTCCGTAAATCTGGTAATTTTTCTAATCCTTTTTTATAAAATTTTATAGCATCACTTTTTTTTCAAAATTGTTCTATATAATTTCAACATAAAAAATAATTTTCTGCCACTGGATAATTTCTAACTAATTTTTCACAAGTTTTTAATAAGTTTTCAATACCTTTAATTTGTGATAAATAATACTTTTCTGATTTAATTTTTTCTATTTCTAATCATTTTTTACTTTCTCAAATAGCATAAAAATTAATAGGATTATATTTAAAAATTTCTGTTGCCTGCTTGTTTTCTCAAATATAAGCCTTATTTTCACTTATATAAAACTTTGGAGAAAAATATAAATTAATTATAGAAAAAATAGTAATTATTAATATAAAAAATTTTTTTAAAAGTAGATTTTTAAAATCAATTTTTTTAGAAGAATTGTAAAAAAAACTAGAAATTAAAAATATTAAAATTAAATAAGTTGAAATACTTGAAAAATTAAAAAAAGTAAAAATAAAAAATATTATTATTGCTTGAAAATAAATTTTTTCTATAGAATTTTTATTTAAAAGTGAAAAAAAAGATTTTAGAAAATATAAAAAATAACTTAGAAAAAATAGTCAAAAAATTCAAAAATGAGGCTAAATAGTAAAAAATGTGTGCTATTTTTTACTAAAAAAAGGCTTTAAATAAATAAAAAATAGCTATAATTAATGTATTTTATTAACTAACATTAATTATATGCAAAAAAAACTGTCAAAAATGT